>JAPHRD010000060.1 GCA_026196225.1 Motiliproteus sp. | reverse complement strand
GATTATCAGGGTCATAACAGGTGTCCACTTGAATCTGGGTGGACACCTACATTATCCGCTTGAGCCTGGCGCGGAAGATGGGTTTACCGGCCGGTTACGATTGTTCCCACTTCGGGCCGTTGCGTTGCAGGCAACGAAACGTCGTCTCGCATAAACGCTCGGCTCAAACCACCTGCGGCGGTTCTTATCCACTAAGACATAACACCAATACAGGGGATGGTCGTAGGAGGATGCAGGAGATATTAAATGGTGGTGAGGGGTGGATTCGAACCACCGAAGCTCGCGCGTCAGATTTACAGTCTGATCCCTTTGGCCACTCGGGAACCTCACCAAACCAGCGTTTTCTGCGGCTGCCAGAAAACGAGTGGCGCGTATCTTAGGGATAAATACCGGTATTGTAAAGATTAGTTGATGAAGAATATTGGAATTGAGCTAAAAGAATTCCAATGTCATATCCCTAATGAGATCGATCAGGGGAGCTGGGAATATCCCCAGCCACAAAGTTAAAAGCGCCAGAGCCGCTATTACAAATTGGCTGCCTCGTGGTTGATCTATTGGTTCTTCTGGGTTTTTGTGTACTGCGCTATAGGTCATAACCAAAATGACCCGCAGGTAGTAGAAAAGCCCTATGCCACTGCCGATAACGGCCACCAACAACACGCCCCACAATGATTCTTCTACTGCAGCGGCGAAGATGTAGAATTTTCCGATAAAGCCCACCGTCAACGGAATCCCAGCCAATGAGAGCATGGAAATGGTCAATACTGCAGCCAACACCGGGTGGCTCCAAAACAGGCCGTTAAGGTTGTCGAGACGAGGGGCATCCGAAGACTCCTGGAGTCCTGGAATTCGCATCAGTACCGCAAATGCAGCCAGCGTTGATAGTAGATAAGCCACCAAGTAGTAAGAGACTGCTTCGATGGCGACATCGGCCCCTACTGACTGGCTGATCGCTAATAATGCCACCAGCAGATATCCAAAATGGGCAATGGATGAGTAGGCCAGCAGCCGCTTAACACTGGCCTGAAAAAGCGCCAGTAAATTACCCACGAGCATAGAAGCGACCGCCAGCAACAGTATCACCCAAACCACTGATTCAGAGAGGAAGACCTCACTGCTTAAATAGAAACGTAGTAATAGCGCAAAGACAGCACCTTTGGAGATCGTTGCCAAGAATGCGGTAGCCGGTAACGGAGCCCCTTGGTAGACATCGGGAGTCCATTGATGGAATGGCACCAAAGATAGCTTAAAGCCCACACCGATCAGCACCAAAACGATGCCTGCTTTCACGCTGAAGTGCTGTCCGGGATGTCCTTCGGCGATCGCCTCACCTATGGCGATAAACTCAAGAGTGGCTACTTGTGAATAGATCAGGGCCATGCCGAATAGCAGCGTGGCTGATGCTGCTGCCGACAGGATCAGATATTTTATCGCGGATTCCAATGCGGCACTGTAGCGACTGAAGAATGGATAGCCCACCATTACAATCAGAGGTAGTGTCATCAATTCCAGCCCCAGGAAGAAACTGGCAAAGTGGTTGCTGGCGATTAAAACCATAGCCCCAAGCACAGATAGCAGATAGAGCAGATAGAACTCCTCGCGAATCTGTTGGTGGTGAGCCCAGTAGTCGTGGCAAAGGGGCATCAACAGCATGGCGGTCAGAAGCACTATGCCAATAAAAAACTGACTGTAGCTGTCCATCAGTATCAATGGTGTTGCTTGTTGCGGTAATAGATCAGCAATGATGAAGAGACTGATAAAGGTTACCGACAGGGTGGTCAGCGTAATCTGGTAACTGAGTACAGGATGTCGATGAAAAGCGATTACCATCATCAGCACTAGCAGACCAATACTGATCAGGATGATTGGCAGTAAGCTGAACAGCGCTTGGATGGTCATTGTGCAGCCTCCAGATGAGACACCAATGTGGGCAGATTGACCTGATTTTCAACGATGATTACCGCACCATCAAGCTGTGCAAACACCGGAGCTAAGGTATCCAGGAAGGTTTGTGGATAAAGCCCCATCCATAACAGGCCGATAATCATCACCGTCATTGCGCCCATCTCTCGTTGGTCAAAATCGGGCATTTGCTGGTGATCAGTTTGAGGGCCGTGAAATGCCTTTTGGATAATTATCAGCGAGTAGACCGCAGCTGTGACTAATCCCAGGGTGGCGATCAGCGTCATAGGCACATTGACCTGGAAACTACCCACCAGTACCAGGAATTCAGCGACGAAATTCCCCAGTCCTGGCATGCCCAGTGAGGCCATGGCAAAGAACAGGGTGATGCAGCCGATCTTGGGTACGCTGGCCCAGAATCCTCCCATCTCTTCCAAATTGCGGGTATGGATTCTATGTTGGATGGCACCAGCGATCATAAACAGCGCGGCTGCGCTAAGGCCGTGGGTCAGCATCTGCATAGCGGCGCCTTGCAGGGAAAGAATATTCCAGGCGTAGACACCCAACAATACAAAGCCCATATGGCTGATACTGGTGTAGGCGATCAGGCGCTTGAGGTCGGTTTGGGCAAAGGCGACAACCGCGGTATAGAGCACTCCTGTGACACCGATTGCCATGGCATAGGGGCCAAAATAGTTGAGACTATCGGGGAACAGCGGGATCAGAAAACGAATCAATCCATAGGCCCCAGTCTTCAGCAATACCCCGGCAAGGATAATACTGCCGCCGGTGGGTGCCTGGGTATGGGCATCGGGTAACCAGGTATGAAAAGGGAATGCCGGCAACTTGACCACAAAGGCGATAAAGAATCCAAGCATCAGCCAGAACCCGTAGGGCGATTGATCGCCGGTGCCTACTAAATCGAAATAGCTGAAACTGTAATGGCCGTTATTCAGGTAGTGCAGATAGGCTAGTGCCAACATCGAGATCAGCATGAGCAGGCTGCTGACCTGGGTAAAGATAAAGAATTTGATGGCTGCGTAATGTCGGTTTTCGTGGCCCCAGATACCGATCAGGAAATACATGGGGATCAGCATCATCTCCCAGAAGAAGAAAAACAGGAACAGATCTAGTGCCATAAAGACACCCAGAACCCCGGCCAGACTCCACAGCAAATTGAAGTAGAAAAAACCTACCCGCTCAGTGATCTCGTGCCAGGAAGCAGCGACAGCGATAACACCCAGCAGCAAGGTCAGCAAAACCAGCAGCAGGCTGAGACCATCCAGGGCCAAAATCAGATTTATACCGAAACGGGGAATCCAGCTGTTCTGCTGATAAACCAGCCAGCTGATCTCAACGCCATGATGGATTGGTGCGTTGAGGGCCTGAGGCATCAGCGGAATCATAAACATCAGCATTCCACCCAAGGATCCCAGAGCGATCCAGCGGGCGATGTCGGCATTGCGATTGCCGAAATACCAAGCCAGCCCGCCGGCGATCAACAGTATCAGGATCAGTGCGCTTAACATGGGCTGTTCTCCATCAAAAGTCCCATCAGCTCAGCGCTCCTATTGCTAAAACTACAATTGCACCTGCCGTCATAACGGTGGCGTATCCTCGGACACTGCCGGTTTGAGTCTGGCCCATCAACCAATGACCATAGCTACTGACTTTCTCGGTGATGCGACTTATCTGATCGGCAAAATCGTCCCCTAAGGCTGCCGCCAGTCTCAGGTAAGGGAAGCGAAAAAGACGGTCGTAAAGATCATCAAAGCCCCAGCCTGCAAACCAGAATGCTTTGATCTTTTCAGCCCCGGGAGAGGTCATCACCTTGTCTAACCATTGTGGATTTTTCATGAAAAGCTGGTAAGCCAGGTAAATGCCGATAATGGGTAGCACAGTATTGAGGGCTTCGATGCCGATCGGTGCATGAGGATCGGAGGCCGGCAGTACTCGGTCTAGCGGTAAGGTTAGGGCTCCACCAAATAACGCCAGCAACGATAATGCGATGAGCGAACTGCTCATCCGCCACTGTTCTTTCTCCGGCACTTCCAGCGGATGCGTTTCGGTTTTGACCTCACCAAAGAACACCACGAAGATTAGCCGGAAACTGTAGAGCGCCGTTAGAAATGCCCCCAGCAATCCCCCCAGCCAGAGTATTGGGCTTTGACTCCAGGCCTGGGCCAGAATCGGCTCCTTGCTGAAGAAACCGGAAGTCATCGGCAACGCTGCCAAGCAGGCAGAACCGATCAGGAAGGCGATAAAGATAAAGGGGATTCTTTTATAGAGGCCACCCATTTTCCGAATATCCTGCTGGTGGTGCAGCGCCAGTATGACCGAGCCGGCAGACAGGAACAGCAGGGCCTTGAAGAAGGCGTGGGTGACCAGGTGGAAGATACCCGCAGACCAGGCTCCGACACCCAGGGCCAGGAACATATAGCCGATCTGGCTGATAGTGGAGTAGGCCAGGATTCGTTTGATATCGGTTTGAGTCAAGGCGCTGAATCCCGCCAACAGTAGGGTCAGAGTGCCTACTACTGCTACCAGCATCTGGATATCCGGTGCCAGCAGGAAGAGTTCGTGGCTGCGGGCAATGAGGTAGACGCCGGCTGTTACCATGGTGGCGGCATGGATCAGTGCGCTGACGGGGGTGGGGCCGGCCATGGCATCGGGTAACCAGCTCTGCAGAGGTAGTTGTGCTGATTTGCCCACGGCACCGCCCAGCAACAGCAGAGCGATTATCGCCGCGTAGCCGGAGTCCTGTTTCCAGATGTGATTAGCCTGATCCATTACCTGTTGAATATCCAAAGTCCCTAGTTCACGCACCAGCAGGAACAGACCAATAGCCATGGCGGTGTCGCCCACCCGAGTAATAATAAAGGCCTTTCGAGCCGCCCGGCCGTTCTCAGGATCCTTGTACCAAAAACCGATCAGCAGGTAACTGCAGAGGCCAACGCCTTCCCAGCCCAAGTAGAGCAGCAGCAGATTATCTGCCAGCACCAGAATCAACATCGCCGCCAGGAACAGATTCATGCAGGCAAAAAAGCGGCTGTAATCGGTATCTGGATACATATAGCCGGAGGCATAGAGATGGATCAGAAATCCGACGCAGGTGACCACCAGCATCATCACCAGCGACAGACCGTCGAGATAGAAACTGATGGAGGGTTGCAGGGTGCCGACATCGATCCACTGCCACAGGGTTTGGGTGTAGGCACTGCCGGGAGGAGCCATATTGAAATTGATGGCACAGGAGATAGCGATCAATGCCGACAAACCCACCGATCCCACACCCAAATAAGATACTCGGGTGTTATCCAGTTTGCCTTTGGTGAGGATCAGGATCACGCTGCTTAGCAGTGGGAGTAGGGGGACTAGCCAGAGTAGTTTAAGCATTCTCTCATTCCTCCTCTTATCCCTTCATCCGGTTAAGCGAATCCAGATCCACTGTTTTGGTGCGTCGCTGCAGCTGTACCACCAAGGCTAAACCGATCGCCACTTCTGCGCCGGCCAGTGCCAGAATCAGCAGGAACATAATCTGGCCATCGGCCTGCTGCCAGGCGGAACCGGCAATGACAAAAGCCAGAGCGGCAGCATTCAGCATGATCTCCAGGGACATCAGCATAAATACAAGATTTCGTCGCACCAGTACCCCTAACAGACCGACACAGAACAGCATCGAGGCCAGCACCAATCCAGGATTGAGTAACTCAGTCATGGGGCACCTCCAGAGGTTGCCCCTGAGGGTCCTGATCTGCTTCGCGGTCAGGTCGACGCAGGTAGGGGCGAGCCAGATGATAGGCGCCGATCAGGCCTGCCAGCAGCAGCATGGAGGCCAGCTCTACAGCCAGCAGATAGGGGCCAAACAGGGTGATTCCCAAGGTTTTCGGGCTGACCCAGTGGGCTTCCAAATTGCCAGCGCTGTCCAGAGCAAACAACAGCAGCACTAATAGAGTGGCGCAGAGTAGAGTAGGTAAAGGCCAGGCACTGGCTGGCAGCCATTGCTGCTCACGTTCGATAGTGTCACGACCCAGATTCAGCATCATGATCACAAAGATAAACATCACCATAATGGCTCCGGCGTAGACCAGGATCTCCAGCGCTGCCGCAAAGGGGGCACCCAACAGAAAGAAGATTAACGCCACCGCTAACTGTGCCACGATCAGGTAGAGTAGGGCGTGAACAGCATGGTGACGGGTTACCACCATCACCGTGCAGAACAGGGCGATTGCAGACGCGATATAGAACAGCGTAGTGATCATCCTTTCCTCTCTCCTAATTTCTGTATGCACTTATGGCAACAGGTTTTTTATACGAGTTTGCTGCGCTCACGGCAGAAGGCTCTTTACTCGTGCTCGCTTTGCTCACGGCAGAAGGCTCTTAATATCCACAGGCTCTTTCTCGTGGTCGCCAGCGCCTTTGCCTTTAACCCCCACATCCTTACCTGCCTCACGATAGAAGTTGTAATCGGGATACTTGCCGGTACCGCTGATCAGCAGGTGTTCCTTCTCGTACACCAGATTGGGGCGTTCGTATTCGCAGATCTCAAAGTCTGGGGTCAACTGGATGGCGTAGGTGGGGCAGGCTTCTTCGCAAAGGCCGCAGAAGATGCAGCGAGAGAAGTTGATGCGGAAGAATTCCGCCTGCCAGCGTCCATTATCGTCCTGGGTTTTCTGCAGGGCGATGCAATCTACCGGACAGACTGCCGCGCATAGGTTGCAGGCGACGCAGCGTTCTTCGCCGTCGGGGTCTCGGGTCAAGACGATACGACCGCGGTATCGGGGAGCCAAGTAGGGCATCTCGTCCGGATACTCCACGGTATCGATCTTGGTGGTGGTGTGTTTCAGCACCTGCCACAGGGTATTTAATTGAGTCAGCATTTTTGATGCCTCCTCTGCTAGTTTTAAAGACGGTTAGATTTGGTTTAAGGGCGCTAGCCTATTGCCAATCCTACCGCCCCGGTTATCACCAGATTTAACAGCGCTACTGGCAAACAGATTTTCCAGCCGAACGCCATCAGCTGGTCAAAACGCGGACGGGGTATGGCCGCCCGCAGCAAAATAATAAACAGCACCACTACCAGGGTTTTCAGGCAGAACCAGATAAAGGGCGGTAGCAAGGGGCCCATCCAACCTCCCAGGAACAGCACTACCGCCAGCGCCGAGATCAGCAGGACTCCCAGGTACTCACCGACAAAGAACAGCCCGAACTTCATACCGGAATACTCGGTATGGAAACCGGCGATGATTTCATGCTCCGCTTCCGGTAGGTCAAAGGGTAGGCGATGACTCTCGGCCACCCCGGCCACCATAAAGATGCAGAAGCCGATGAACTGCGGAAAGATGTTCCACATATCGCTTTGTGACTCGACAATCTCCCGTAGGTTGAAAGAGCCCGCCAGCATCACCACACCCATTAGCGACAATCCCATAAAGACGTCGTAGCTGATCATCTGTGCTGCTGAACGCATGCCCCCCAGCAGGGCGTATTTGTTGTTGGAGGACCAACCGGCAAGGATAGTGCTGTAACCGGCCAGAGCACTCATGGCCAGGAAGAAGAGCACGCCGACATTGAGATCCACCACGCCGGTTCCGGGACTGAAGGGCACAATGGCAAAGGCCCCCAACATGGTGATCACCACCACGCAGGGGGCGAAGACAAACACAAACTTCTCGGCGAATGGAGGAATCCAGTCCTCCTTAAAGAAGATCTTGATCATGTCAGCAGCTGCCTGCAGGATGCCTCCGGGGCCGACACGGTTGGGCCCCAGCCGGTCCTGCCAGATGCCCAATATGCGGCGCTCGGCCCATACCAGCACGGCTGCCAGTACCATCAAAATCAGGATGGTAAAGACGATGTTGATGAGGGTGACGATGACGTCAAACATGGCCGGCCCTCCTATCGCTGGTAATTACCGGGTTGGGGCCCAGTGAGCGAACGGTTACCCAGATGTTTTCTAGCCCCCGGATCTCGTCGAGGTAGTCGGGAACCAGCACCACCCGTTTGGCTTGCTGCGGGTTGATGGTCACCGGCAATTGGATATGTTGATCCTGCAGATGGATCTGCACCAGATCATTGTCGCTGATCTGCATCGCCTTGGCATCATCCGGGTGCAGCGAGGCGGTGGCTACTGGCGTACGCTCGGCAATGGCAGTGGATAGAGCACTCAGTTCATCACTACCGAAAATTTGGGGGTGGGAAATCAGCAGCAGATGATCGGCCTTGGCACGGGCTTTCTTCGTTGGTTCGGACCATTCAATGGAGGGGTCGGGGAGGCTGTGCAGGGACAGTTTGATACCCGTCACTGGCCCTTCGATATTGTCGCCAATCTCCTGCTGAAACTTATGGATGGACTGGTTGGAGTTCCAGCCTGGGTACCAACTGGCGGGCATCATGCCACCGCCGGAATGTTCCGCCGCCATGGCGGTATAGGGCACTCCTTCCATGGTGTAGGCAAGACCGGATTGCTCGTCCACCGGCTGTTTGGGTTCATGGACGCTGATATGGGCGCGCATTGCGGTGCGACCGCTGGCACGGGGTAACATGCGGGCTAGCTTCAAGCCTTGGTGCTGCAACTGACTGACTTCCAGCAGCGGTTCCAGCGCACCTAAAAGTGGTTCTGTTTCCAGGCATGCACGCAGCGCTTGTGCCTGGTTGGAGAAATCGGCCATGGCGTCGTTGATATCGGCGGCGCTGGCATGCAGCCACTGCCAACTCATTTGAATATTATCGCCGGCAGCATAGACCGGGAACAGCATCTGGCCGCGCGCTTCGTTGTTGATTAGTACGCCCTGAGTTTCGGCAAAACTGGCGGCTGGTAGGATCAAGTTGGCCTTTGCCAGGGTATCGCTGGGCAGATAATCGATCACCACCGAGTCACTGAGATCATTGAAGAACTGATCCACCGTAGCTTTCGATGCCCGTTGGTAGAGGTCGTTTTCAACAATAATCACCCCGATCTGCTTACCGCCCTGGTCATGACTCTGGTGGACAATATCGAAGGCATCATCCAGACAGTTTTCCTGACCCCGATGATTGAGTAGGGTTAGGCCCAGACTGTTGCATTCATCGAAGCTGACCACCAGCCCGGGTTGCTCACCTTTAGAGCGACGGCTGAGCGCAGCCAGGATCTGCTCGGTGGCCTGAACAAGATCGGTACTGCCGTGTCCCGCCCCGGTAATCAGTAGTGGCCGGGAGGCGTTGGTCAGATCCGCAGCGATCTCCTCAGCCAGTTGTTGTTGGGCTTTGGTGAGACCGCTAACGGCGGGCGCCTTGTTGTCGATCTGGTGGGCAATGGCAAAGGCTAATCGGGCTTGCTCGGAAGTTGTGGCGGGGAAGTGTTGCTTGCAGATCGGCTGCAGCCTACAGGGCTGGGTTCCGAGAGTATAGAGTGGATGTCCCGCTTCCTGATTGGCGATCTGCACCGCCTGGTCCTGCCAGGGAGGCACACCGATAGCTTGCGCTTTGCTGCGGCCAATGCTGCGTACCGCCTGACGAACACTTAAAGCGAGGCGAGGTGCAGTTTGGCTGATATCTTCACCCAGAATCACAATTGCATCGGCCTCTTCCGCCTCCTGCATCGACAGTAATTGGCCGTGACCGCTGCGTTGCAGTTTTAGCAATGCCTGGTGGACCTGTTCCTGCTGATGGCTGAGGCCCGAGAAGAAATGATCGCTGCCCACCAGTCGTTGCAGGGCCAGGTTGGACTCTAAAGTGGCGCGGGGGGAACCGATACCGATCCAGCAGATCTCTGGATCTTTCAGCTTCTGTTTCAGTTGATTGATTGCCTGTTCAGAAGTTAGAGAACTCTGTTCGCCGTCCTGCTGTTGTAGCGGTGTGCGGGGGCGTTGGGGATGATTGACAAAGTCATAGCCGAAGCGGCCCCGGTCACAGAGAAAATAGCCGTTTACGTCGGAATTAAATCGGTTTTGAATTCGCTTCAGACGCCCGTAACGTTCCCCGGGACTGGTGTTGCACCCCAGACTGCAATGAACGCAGACAGAAGGGGCACATTGCAGATCCCATTTGCGGCTGTAGTCCTGGCTCAGGGTTTTGTCGGTAAAGACGCCGGTAGGACAGACCTCTACCAGATTACCGCTGAACTCGCTCTCCAGTGGCCCCTCTTCGAAACGGCCAAAGTAGGTGCGGTTGCGCGAGGCCATGGCGTGGAGATCGGTACCACCGGCGTAATCACGGTAGTAACGGACGCAGCGGTAACAGGTGATGCAGCGGTTCATCTCATGGCCGATAAAGGGCCCGAGATCCTGATTGCTGAAGGTGCGTTTCAGTCCCTGATAGCGGCGGCTGTGATGGCCGCTCATTACCGTCATATCCTGCAGATGGCACTCGCCCCCCTCTTCGCACACCGGGCAATCGTGGGGGTGGTTGGTCATCAGGGCTTCGATAATACCGGCACGGAAGTTAACGGCGTTTTCAGCGTCGATGGAAAGGATCTGGCCGTCACCCACCGGGGTCATACAGCCCATGATCAGGCGGCCGCGCTGGTCGTTTTCATCCTGATACTGAATCAACGCGCACTGACGACAAGCACCCACCGAACCCAATGCCGGGTGCCAGCAGAAGTAGGGCAGATCAAGACCCAGGCTGAGACAGGCCTGGAGCAGGTTCTGTCCATCCTCTACCTCGTATGTCTGACCGTCGATGGTGATCTTAGCCATCACTGCTACCTGTTAATGCCATGGGCATGTGCCCTCTTTTATATGGCGTTCAAAGTCTTCACGAAAATATTTCAATGCACTCTGGATCGGTTCAGCCGCCCCCGGTGCCAGGGCGCAGAAGGTATTGCCCGGTGCCATAAATTGGGTGTGCCAGGCCAGAGTGTCGAGATCCTCCATGGAGCCTTGACCCCGCTCGATGCGATCCAGTATCTGTTCTGACCAGGGCAGTCCGTCGCGGCAGGGAGTGCACCAGCCGCAGGACTCCTGGGCAAAGAAATGGGTGAGATTTCGTACCATCGCTACCGGGCAGGTCTTATCGTCGAGGAGGATCAAAGAGGCTGTACCCATCCGGCTGCCAGCCTTGCCGATCACATCGTACTCGAAGGCCAGATCCAGGTGTTCGGGCAGCAGAAAATCAGTGGAGGCACCACCGGGGAGGAAGCCTCGCAGACTGTAGCCGTCAGCCATACCACCGGCGCAACCTTCAAAGAGTTCGCGAATAGGGGTGCCCATGGGCAGTTCCCAGAGTCCGGTACGCTTGACGTTGCCTGTAACCCCCATGATCTTGGTGCCGCTGTCGCTGCCTAGCCCCAGGGACTTAAACCAGTCCGCGCCCTTGTCGATGATATGGCCGACGTTGCACAGGGTTTCACAGTTGTTGACCACCGTGGGTTGGCCAAATAGTCCTGATACTTGGGGGAAGGGGGGTTTGGCGCGGGGATTGGCGCGCTTGCCTTCCAGGGAATTGATCAGCGCAGTTTCCTCACCACAGATATAGCGCCCGGCGCTGGTGTGAAGGTGCAGCTCCAGGCTGAAATCGGAGCCAAGAATATTGCTGCCCAGATAGCCGGCATCGTAGGCCTCTTTCAGAGCAGCGCTGATATTGGCGGCGGCAACGCTGTATTCGGCCCGCAGGAAGATAAAGGCGATCTCGGCCCCCAATGCATAGGCGGTGCAGGCCATACCCTCTATCAGTTGGTGGGGATTACCTTCCATCAGTAGTCGGTCTTTAAAGGTGCCGGGCTCCATCTCGTCACTGTTGCACACCAGATAACGGGGGCGTGGGGCCTTGTCATCCCGGGGCATAAAGCTCCACTTCAGGCCAGCGGGGAAACCGGCGCCGCCGCGCCCGCGGAGGTTGGAGGCTTTAACCTCTTCCAGTACTTCGTCCGGAGACATCTTCTTAGCGGCTTTTTCCAGGCCCCGGTAGCCACCACCTGCTCGGTACTCTTTTAAGGTCAGGGGCGAACGATCCTCGCGGATCAGTCCGGTCAGCGGTTTGCTGAAGGTGATATCGGCGTTATCAGCCATCGCTCACCTCCATCAGTTGAATCTCTGGTTCCAACTCAAGTAGCAGCTGATCAAGTTTGTCGGCATCGACGTGACCATGCTGTTGGCCGTCGATCATCAGTGTGGGGGCCCGGTCGCAATCACCCAGACAGACGATGGGCAGAAGGGTAAATAGACCGTCCTCGCTGGTTTGTCCCGGTTTGATGCCCAGGCGATTGCCGATATGTTGAGTGAGGGGGTCGCTACCCTTAACCCAACAGCAGACACTGTCGCACACCATGATCACATGCTTGCCCACCGGTTGGCGGAAAATTAGGTTATAAAAGGTGGCGACCCCTTCCAGTTCGCCCACCGGCATTTCCAGGAACTTGGCCAGGGCCTGGATACTGCCGTCGGAGACCCAGCCTCGGTGTTTTTGCACCACTTTCAGCCCTTCGATAGCGGCGGCCTGACGTTTGGGGTAGTGGCGGCACTCCGCTTCAATCTCACGACGTTCCACAGCGCTAAGGCTGATGATGTCGTGGTTCGGAAGCCTGTGATTAGCCATCGTCATTAAGCTCCTAGCGGTCCACGTCGGCCATAACAAAATCAATACTGGCGATGATGGCGATCAGGTCGGCCACCATCAGCCCGCGACTGATCAATGGAATCATCTGCAAATGGGGAAACGACGGTGTACGGATACGGGTGCGATAGGACATGGTGCTGCCATCGCTGACCAGGTAATAACTGTTGTTGCCCTTAGTGGCCTCCACGCCGATGCTGGCTTCGCCGGGGGGAATGACTGGTCCCCAACTAACACCTAAAAAGTGATCGATGAGGGTTTCGATATCTTTCATGGTACGGTGTTTGGGGGGAGGTGTGGTCAGGGGGTGGTCGGCTTTGTAGTCGCCTTCGGGCATATTGTCCAGACACTGGCGGATAATCCGCAGACTCTGGCGCATCTCTTCCACACGAACCCGGCAGCGATCGTAGCAGTCGCCGCGATTGCCGGTGGGTATTTCGAAATCGAAGTTCTCATAACCGGAGTAGGGGCGGTGCTTGCGCCAATCCCATTCCAGACCAGTGGCGCGCAGGCCGGGGCCGGTGACTCCCCATTCCACCGCTTCGGCACTGGTGTAATCACCGACGCCGACGGTTCGGCGCTTGAGCAGGCTGTTCTCCATCACCATCTTTTCGTATTCGTCGAGACGGGCGGGTAGGTAGTCGATAAAGTCCCGCACCATGGTGTCCCAACCCTGGGGCAGGTCGTGGGCAACACCGCCGATACGGAACCAACTGGGGTGCATTCGGGCGCCGGTAAAGGCTTCTATAATGCCGAACAGCTTCTCCCGATCGATAAACATGTAGAACACCGGCGACAGTTGGCCGACGTCTTGGGCGAAGGTGCCGTAGAACACCAGATGGCTGGCGATACGGAAAAATTCCGCCATCATCACCCGGATGGTTTTGACCCGGTCGGGGACACGAATGCCTGCCAGTTTCTCCACAGCTAGCACGTAGGGCAGGTTGTTCATCACCCCGCCGAGATAGTCGATACGGTCGGTGTAGGGGATATAACTGTGCCAGGACTGGCGCTCGCCCATCTTCTCGGCGGCGCGATGGTGGTAGCCGATCTCCGGCACCGCGTCGATGATCTCTTCACCATCTAGCTGCAACACAATACGAAAAACGCCGTGAACGCTGGGATGGTTGGGACCCAGATTGAGGAACATAAAGTCGCTGTCTTCGGCATGGCGCTTCATGCCCCAGTATTCCGGATTGAATTTAAGGGCTTCCTGCTCTTTCTGTTGCTTCTCGTCCGGCAGGGTAAAGGGTTCCATCTCGGTGGCACGGGCAGGATGGTCTTTGCAGAGCGGGTGGCCCTCCCAGGTGGGTGGCGTCAGGATACGACGCAGTCGGGGGTGGCCGTGGAAATTGATGCCGAACATATCCCAGACTTCGCACTCGTACCAATTGGCCGCGGGCCACAGCGAGGTGATGGAACTGAGATCGAGATCGTCTTTACGCAGCGGGACCTTCAGGCGCAGATCATCGTTACGATCGTAGGAGATAAGGTGGTAGACCACGGTGTAGTCAGCGTTTGGCTGCCCTTCCCGGTGAGCCCGTACCCGCTCGTCGATGGCGGTAAGATCGTAGAGGCAGAGGAAGGGGCCCTCAATTTCCAGCTTCAGATATCGCAGTACCTGTAGCAGGCGGGTGCGGTCGATCCAGAAGGTAGTGATCTCATCGGCAGTACGCTGGGATTGCAGGCAGCTACTGCCGAATCGATTCAGCAGCTCTGCTTCTATCCCTTGATCCGCGACAATCTGATCCATCTTGGTGTTGGGTCCCAATTGCTCTTTACCTAGTGGATAAATAGGAAATAAATCTATTTATCCATCGCCCCATGAAATCTGACGTAAGTATGCGAACTTACTTGATTTAATGGGGCTCGCATTGGCTTTCAGCCATGGCAACACATCGCTGTGTTGTAATTAACCCGTTGGGTTAATGTTTATAGTTCTTATACGCTGTCCGGTGTTTTCAGCACCGTGGCTTGGCCACGCTCTGCCTGCTTCATATCCCGCAGTGCGTCTTTATCAGCTTTGTAAACGCCCTGGGGGCCGACCACCCAGCTGAGAGGGCGACGCTCCGTAGCGATCGATTCCTGCAGCAAAGTCAGCCCCTGCAGCAGCGCTTCCGGTCTCGGCGGGCAGCCGGGCACATAGACATCCACCGGTAGAAACTTATCGACCCCCTGAACCACCGAGTAAATATCGTACATACCGCCGGAGTTGGCGCAGGAGCCCATGGAGATCACCCAGCGGGGTTCCATCAGTTGTTCGTAAAGGCGCTGCACCACTGGGGCCATCTTGCGAAATACGGTGCCTGAAATCACAATCAGGTCGGCTTCCCGCGGTGTTCCGCGGATTACCTCAGAACCGAAACGGGCGATATCGTGGCGACTGGTAAAGGCGGTGGCCATCTCCACGTAGCAGCAAGAGAGGCCGAAATTGAAGGGCCAGACTGAATTCTTACGGCCCCAGGCCACCATATCTTCAAGGTTGGTGAGCAGTGTGTTCCTGCGAACTTCCTCTTCGGCGCTGTTTGCTCCAGCGGAGCCTCCTCGGGCGATAACGGAGTCTTGGGGAGATTCTAGTTTCCAGTCCATGTTTACTCCGATAGTTACTCCGATTGATCGCTGCTGAGCGCAGCGTCTGCTGGTGGCCGAATAGGGGCGGGCTTGCCCTGAAGCACAGCGCTTTCACCCTGCAAGGGGGCTTGCCGTTTGTTGGATCTGCCCTGTGGCCCCCAGTCCAATACACCTAGCCTCCATAGATAAGCTAAAGCCAATCCCAGAATCGCAATGAAGATCACAATCTCGATATAACCGGGCCAGCCGGTTTCGCGATAGGCCACGGCCCAGGCATAAATAAAGGCCGCTTCCAGATCGAAGATTACAAACAGCATGGCGATGACAAAATAGGGGGCAGAGAAGCGAATCTGGGCGCCGCCCACATGAACTACGCCGGATTCGAACGGCTCACCGGTGGCGGGTTCTTTATGGCGCTGGCCTAGAAAATGAGAGAGTAGAAGAATAAACAGGATCAATAGCACAACGATGACAAAGTAGGCTGCCAGTGGCCAGAGTTGGCTGAGTTGCTGGTAAAGCTGATCCACTGCCGATTCCTCCTTCCCATGAGTGCGTGTGCAAGGGGCGGTCTGGTTTCGTGCGAAGATTCAAACTGCAATCTTTATTGTTATAGGCTGACAAAACGATTCGATTGATCATTTGCTGCTCACTTCAACAAAGTCTAGGTGAAGATTTTGAAATAGAAAGTAATCTCCAGGATTAGATTTTTTTCCGCCTTTAAAACACGTGCTTACTGATTTCTGGTCTACGCTTAAAAGGTGGTGGCAATAGTCATCACAATGACTAGAAAAACGACCTGTGCAGGAAAGGGGAAGAGCCCATGAGATCCGTTAAAGTCAGTGATTACATGACTGATTATGTGTTGACGTTTACACCGGATACCGATCTGTTTAAAGCGATTGGTACCATGCTAGACCGGAAGATCTCCGGTGCGCCTGTTGTGAATAGTGAAGGAGAGGTTGTAGGGACATTGTCAGAGTGGGATTGCCTGCAGCGAATTCTACACGGGAGTTACTATGAAGAGGTGGGTGGCAAAGTCGGCGACTATATGAAGACCGAATTTCTGTCCATCGGCCCGAACGATGATATTGTCGATGTGGCTGAGAGTATGACCACAAAAAACTGGCACCGGTCCATACCGGTACTGGAAAACGGCAAGCTGGTGGGGATTCTCAGTTGCCCCGATATTCTCAAGGTGATCTACGACTTTGATGTTCACACCGCCGAAGGTGCTCACGGTCGCGCCTAGCAGCCAATCGCTCAATTCTCTCTTGTTGATATCAGGCGTCGGACCATTGCCATAATGGCCCGACCCTGTATCGAATCCCGGTTGTAATAATTGTCATCGCTGTAGCCCCAGAAGTCCCAGCAGCCGCGCGGATTGTAGGGGGTGTCGCTGAGACTATCCATGGTATCCATTGCCCTGATCTGGGGATAAATGATAATAATGTCGTTGTTTTCGGCGACGGTGTTGTAGCCGCTGGCCTGGTAGAACAGCAAGCTGTTCTGATCCTGTTCCGCAGCAGACTGCCGACAGCCGTGAAAGGCTAGATGTAATTTACAGCGCTTTTGCTGGCACGCTTGAGGGATGAAAATCCAACCGCTATCTGCCAAGCCTGAGGCGGCAAATTCCTCACTTCCTAGAAATTCTGTCTGATTAAACTCGAGCAAACTGCCGGTGCCAGTGGAACCTTCAGATTGGAGAGGTCCGTACAGCGTCTGCAACAGATCAAAAGCCTGGTTGTAGTCGCAGTTGTTGATAAAGGGCGCGCCCTCGCTACCGCAGGAGCGATCACTGGCGTTAGATATAAAGGCATGGGCGGCGTTTTCTAACTGTCGAAAATGGATCTGGTCGTCAGGGAGACCCAACGCCTGGTAGAAGTGCTCAATTGATTCGGTGACGCCGCTGACTACGGTTTCATCTTCCCCACCACTGAACAGATACACCTGTTGGTTCTGCAACTGGTCAACGTCATCAATAAGCTGTTCCTGGCTAAATTCTTGCGCTTCTTCGGCCAGTGACTCTCCATCGGGAAGGAATATTCGCTCGCAGGCCAGTGAGAAGGGCCACAGCCAGAGTCCACAGGGATTCATGCAACGGCTTTGGGCGGTAATGACGTCTGCCACCAGAGCATCCATGCCGGCACAGTGGTAGGGGCCGCCGGCGATGACACCGACACCGACAAACTGACTTGAGTAGATAACATGAAGTTGGGCGGCCATAAAACCACCGGAAGATAGCCCTGACAGCGAGACCTGTTCAGCATGCAGTTTTGGTAATTGTTGCTCGGCGTGAGCTGTAACGCTGAGTAAACTGCTGATGAAGAACAGTTTGATCCAGTTTCGCATGGGTAACCTCTTCCTTGAATGAATCAGAATTTCAGCCGTTATAGTTATCAATTATCGACTAATATGCAATTTAACTCTGAGCCAGCTAGCTATAGGCTTTGCGGCTATAATAGCCCTTCACAATGTGTGTATAATTCCCCCAGAGTTTCCTCGATGCCAGGAATGGGTTTTACGGTGATGTCTTTTTCGGATGGATACAAGTAGCTTTAGTGGCTTGCTAAATAATGCGGTGCTGTTGTTGGCGCTGGGGGTGGTGTATGACTCCTTGGGTTTGCACGCCATCCAAAATCGTAATTTACGTGATAGCTGTTCAGGTTTTTTAATCGGCTTGATCGGCATTGCGGTAATGTCTACGCCCTGGGAGCTGACCCCCGGTATATTCTTTGACACCCGTTGGATTCTACTGAGCCTCTGTGGTCTTTTCTTTGGTGTAGTACCTACCCTTATTGCTGTGGCAATGACCGTCAGTTACCGCCTGTTTCAGGGCGGCGGGGGGCAGGTTGTCGGCTCGGTGGTTATCGTGGCGACTGCGGGTGTTGGGCTTAGCTGGCGATATTTGAGCGCCAAATACCAGTTGCACCACAACTGGTGGCGACTCTATCTATTTGGATTGGCGGTAGAGTTGACCTTTCTGAGCTGCATGCTGTTAATGCCAGAGAATGTCCGTTGGAAAATTATCTTTGCAGTCGGTCCTACGGTTCTAACCATTTTCCCCATCGGTACCATGTTGCTGGGAATGATCCTCAGACGACAACGAGAACGTCGTCAGGCGGAAAAAGAGTTAAAGCATAACCGAGAGATGTTGGGGCGGGAGCGGGGCTTGCTTCGCAGTCTCGTTAACGCTATCCCTGACCTTATATTCTTTAAGGATCGCGAGAGTATCTATCTTGGCTGTAATAAAGCTTTTGAGAATTTTGTGGGTAGATCGGAAGAAGAGCTAAAGAGAAAAAGTGATTTTGACCTCTTTGACCGGGACACGGCGGAGTTTTTTAGGCAAAAGGATCGAGAAATGTTTGCCACAGGAAAGTCACTTAATAATGAAGAGTGGGTCGAGTATCCCGATGGTCGTAAAGTATTTTTGGATACCATTAAGACAACCTATTCTGACCAGAGCGGAAATATCCAAGGGGTCGTGGGAATCAGTCGTGATATCACCGCCAAGCGCAAGGCTGAGGAGCTGATCTGGCGTCAGGCTAATTTCGACTCCCTGACCGGCATGCCCAATCGAAATATGCTCCATGACCGTATGGTTCAGGAGATGAAAAAAGCGGATCGTAGTGAAACATCGATGGTCGTGATGTTTCTTGATCTGGATGATTTCAAAGATGTAAACGATACCCTAGGGCACGATAAAGGGGACACCCTGCTCAAGGCCTGCGCTAAAAGGCTCAGTGGTTGCGTACGCAAAGCCGATACGGTTGCACGCCAAGGAGGCGACGAGTTTACCGTTATTCTCAGTGAATTGACCGACCCGGATAGTATCGAGCGGGTTGCGAACGGTATTTTGCGGGCGGTGGCTGAGCCCTTCCAACTGGAGGGGGATGTAGTATACGTCACCGCCAGTATTGGCATCACTCTGTACCCACAGGATGCTGATAACGTTGAATTGCTTCAACGTAACGCTGACCAAGCGATGTACGAAGCTAAAAAACGTGGGCGGGGACGTTTCCAGTACTTTACCCGTTCCATGCAGGAAGCAGCCATGGCGCGGTTAATCTTAACCAACGACCTGCGCGATGCTGTCATCGACCATCAGTTTAAGGTGCTTTACCAACCCATTATGGAACTGAGCAGCGGCACGGTGCATAAAGCAGAAGCGCTGATTCGCTGGCAGCATCCTAAGCGCGGTTTGGTCAGCCCTTTAGAGTTTATTTCCATTGCTGAAGAAACAGGGATGATCGTACCCATGGGCAACTGGATCTTCCATCAATCGGCAGAACAGGTGAGCCAGTGGCGGCAGCGATTTGGCGAACATTTTCAGGTTAGCGTCAACTGTTCGCCGGTTCAGTTTCGGGATGATTCCGGCAGCCAAGATCGCTGGAATGAACAGCTGCGCAAGTTAAAGTTGCCCGGTGACGCGATAGTGGTGGAAATCACCGAAGGACTGCTGATGGATGCCAGTGATTATGTCAGCGACAAACTTGCCGCCTTTGCAGAGGCAAACATCCAGGTGGCATTGGATGACTTTGGTACCGGATACTCGTCACTCTCCTACTTGAAACGGTTTGATATCGATTATCTGAAGATTGATCGCGCTTTTGTTAGCAATTTGGCTCCTGATTCTGAGGATCTGGCTTTATGCGAAGCGATCATCGTGATGGCCCATAAGTTGGGAATCAAGGTGATCGCCGAAGGGATCGAAACCGAACAGCAGCTGCAGTTACTGCGTGAAGCCGGTTGCGACTTTGGCCAGGGTTATCTATTCTCTCCACCGGTTGCTGCTCGCCAATTTGAAGAGTTATTTGAAGTCCGGAAAATTGGGCAGCCTGTTTAAACTGCCTTAGATGGACTTTATTAATGCGCTGGATTTTAACCTGCCTCGCTCCGCTGCTGTTCTGGATTGCCCAAACTGCCTTTAAAACCAAAACCTTCAGAACCAAAAAGTGGGTGATGAGTAGCTATCGCTTAGCCGCCGATACGGGCCATCGGGGAGCACTGTCTACCTACGGCCACATTCTTCATCTTCACGGAGATGGCGTCGCCAGCAAAATTCAGGGTGCAATCTACCTGCAAAGGGCGGCGGACATGGGGGATATGAAAGCGCAATTCCAGATGGGAAAGATCTTTGAACAGGGATTTGAGCATTACTTCCAACCCAACCAGGAGAAGGCCCTGTACTACTATCGGTTGGCTGCAAAACAGGATCATGTCCTGGCCATCAATCGTTTATCCGATGACGATGAACTGGCTGTTAAGAGCGATCCTTAGGCGGCTCTTTAGACGGTTCCTTACACGGCTCTGTAGTGCGCCAGTATTTTTAACTTAGCGTTTTCCGCCCATGGCGATCTCTGCCAGATCGATTATATCCACCACCGTTCCTTGTCCTTTTACTACCCGAACAATCTTGTCTCTAATTTTGAGAATTTCAGTGGCTTGATCCTGCATGGGCAGGCGGGACAATAACTCTTCCGGCAGCGGCTCTGAGGCGGCTTTTAGAGTTGGATCCAGAACTTCACCCCGTTCCAGCTTTTTCTGCCAACCGGGAGGAAGTTCTCCACCGCGCTCCAGCTTTTTCTGCAGACCTTTTGGTAGGGCTTTTTTCTTTCCTTTGTATTTTCCGGTATCAGAGGCTGCTTGACGATCATAATAGTCATCAATTGCCGCACGCTCTCCATCACTGAATAGATTATTTTTTCGATCTTTATCTGCTTTGGAACTCTTTGCCTTCTTGTCCTTTTTTACTTTGTCGACGGACTGTTTCATCTGGTAGGAAGAGGAGGCTTTTTCTTTACCGCCCTTGTTACCCGCCCATTCCGGTTTTCCCGCCATCAGGCTGGGACTGGAAAAGGTTAGGGCGATGACTACGGCCAAAGGGATGGTTGGATTTACCATTAAGTGCTCCTTGTGAACGGTTTTCTATTCAGTAACTGTAGCATTGCAGTTATCAGTGGGTCAGAAACAATCTTGCTGGCAGTAGAAGTGGTGAATCAGGCTTTCGTAGTCATCCGATGCTTTTAGTTTTTCCAGTGTGGAGGACCACTCCTTGACGGTTTTATCAGCCGTTCCTTTTGAAAACGCCAGATAGCTGTCGTAGCGGTGTAGGTAGATTCCGGTGTTGTCGATCTGATCAGCGATATCACGGGCGACGTAGGTGATGGTTGGAATCAAATTCTCTCCTAAAGTGGTGAGATCCGCTTCGCCATTGATCAGTTGATCCCAGCAGACCTTGTATGTGCTTACCTCAACTACCTTATCGAACCCCTGTGCCCGCAGCCGATCACCATGCTTGGTGCTACCACGGCTGCAAATTCGGGCTTGTTTAGTGTCATCGAGTGTTTTGAATGTTCCAAGCTTATCTTTGCGGGCAAAGAACAGGATGGAATCACTTTGCAGGGGCCCCACCCGACGTAGCTCTGCCAGTGGCTCTGCTTTGCCAATATCCACCAACGCGGCAGCTCCTGATTGCTGCAGTTGTTTCAGCCCCTGCTTCAATTCGAGTTCTTCCATAACCGGTGCTTGGTCGCTACTAATCATCAATTCTCGGACAATTTCCACCAGCAAGGCTTGTCGGCCCAGGTGGTGTTTTCCCCGCAGTTCGCCACTACTGCTTTTGTATGCGGCAGTGGAGGTTCCATGAACAAAAACGTCGACCTCTTCAGCGATACTGGTCACAGAGAAACCGAAGATAAATAACAGAGTTAGAAGCTGCTTGGTCATAAGAGTACTAGTCCGTGCATTAGGTTTGGTGAATATAATGCGGCCAGCGACGATGGTTGTCAAAAAAGGAGATGGCTGCCAAAAAGGAAGAGGAGCCCCGTTGCTAAATAGGGGGGCTCCTGATGTGGAGGTTTACCGGTTTTGGAGTACTTTCAGCAACGCCTGTACCGGATGGGGGATCTGCTTGTGATCCAGACGCTTAACTTGGCTTCGACAGGAATAACCGGTGGCAACCAACTTGCCTTGATTGTCTTCAGCGTTAACCACTTCAGACCAGCTTAGTTGATAGATGCGTTCTGACGTTTCCCGGTTGGCGGTTTCGTGGCCGTAGGTTCCAGACATCCCGCAACAGCCGACACTGATCACTTCAAGCTCTTGGCCCAGGGTTTCGAACAGAGCCTGCCAGCTGCGAATGCTGGGGGCTGCTGAGGTTTTTTCGGTGCAGTGGGCAAGTAGTTTGAATTGATTTGCCGGCAGCTGAAGATTTAGTGCTTGGACCTTATCCAGCTGAGTTTGTAGCCACTCTTGGATCAGTTGCACCTGAGGTAGATCCTTTTCCGGGATCACATAGCCATACTCCTGACGGTAGGTCAGGGTCATTGATGGATCGATGCCAATCAGCGATACGCCACATTGATCCAGGCGTCGTAGCATATCGGTATTGCGTAGGGCTGCCTTCTCAAAAGATTGCATAAATCCATGGACATGCAGTGGCTTGCCATTGGGGAGGTAGGGGGCAACCAACACGTTGAAGTCCAAGGCTTTCAACAGTTCTGCCAGGTCCAGTACCAGCTGGGTTTCGAAGTAGCTGGTGAAGGCGTCCTGGACGATGACCAGAGTACGCTCTTTTTGAGATTGGCTGAGTTGGTCGATCCATTCAGGGGTGGCTAACTCGACTCCCCGTTGCTGCAGGCTGGACATCAGTGGCAGCTTACAGACGGTTGGGCTGTCGACCATCCCGGCGTAGCGTTCCAGCAGCGATTTAATCACCGAGTTGGACATGGCCCAGTTGTAGGGGGCAGGCCAGCGGGCGACCCATGGCATCATAAATTCCAGGCTACCCACCAGGTAGTCCTTGGCTGGGCGCAGGTAACGGCTGTAATAGACTTCCAGGAAGCGGGCACGAAAATCTGGCACATTGACCTTGATGGGGCACTGGCCGACGCAGGATTTACAGGCAAGACAGGCTTGCATCGATTCATTCACTTCGTGGGAAAAATCGTACTCGCCACGCTTTTTAGCCAGGGTGTTTTTGATTCGGTCTGGCAGCGAACCAATAAAGGATTGGCGCTTGGCACCGTTGCTCGCACCGACCAGGTCAACCCCTTGCTGAGTCATCAAACGTAACCATTCCCGAATCAGCGAAGAACGGCCTTTGGGAGAATGTACGCGTTGGCGGGTACCCTTCCAACTGGGACACATAGCGTCCTTGGGGTCGTAGTTGAAGCAGGCACCGTTGCCGTTGCAGAACATTGCCGAGTCGTACTCTTCCCGCACATGGGATTGGATCTGTCGGTCGAACTGGCCACGGGTAGGGACACCATCAATTTTCAGCAGTTCGGCCCCTTCTGGGGTCTGATCATCCACCCGTGGTGTAGCGATTTTGCCGGGGTTGAGTTGATTGCGAGGGTCGAAAGCTCCTTTTATGCGTTGCAGCTGCGGATAGAGCTCACCGAAGAATTCCGGTGCATATTCAGAACGAACGCCCTTACCGTGTTCCCCCCACAGCAGGCCGTTATATTTTTTGGTGAGCGCCACCACCTGGTCGGTAATCTCCCGGATCAGTCCCTCTTGGGGGATATCCTTCATATCGATGGCGGGCCGCACGTGCAGAACCCCGGCATCCACATGACCAAACATGCCGTAAGCCAGGTCATGGCTGTCCAGCACGCTGCGGAATTCCATAATAAAATCCGCCAGGTTTTCAGGGGGTACGGCGGTGTCTTCTACAAAAGGAATCGGGCGTTCCTGGCCTTTGGCGTTACCCAGTAGCCCCACCGCTTTTTTGCGCATGGCCCAGATTTTAGCGATCTCCGCTGCGCCGTAAACGACGCTGAATCCAAAGCTTTTCCCTTGATCGCCTTGTACCGATTCTAGGTTCTGGCAGAGTGCGTCGACTTTGCGCTTCAACTCATTCTCATCATCGGCGGTATATTCCACCAGGTTGATGCCTTGAATCTCAGGTTCACCGGCTTCATTGGGGAAGTAATCCCGCACTGTGTCCCAGATGATATCGCCCATGGCTAGATTCAGAACTTTCGAATCGATGGTTTCGATGGAGGTCGGGTCCCAATCCATCAGCGCTTTGGCGTCTCTTAAAGAGGTTTCGAAGCTGTCGTATTTGATATTGACCAGGGCGGCGAATTTGGGAATCGGCAGTACATTGAGTTTCGCTTCGGCGATTAGCCCCAGGGAGCCTTCTGCGCCACAGAGGATGGAATTGAGGTTGAACTGGCCCTGGTCATCCCGGATATGGGCGAGATCGTAACCGGTCAGACAGCGGTTTAGTTTGGGGAATTTTGCATCGATCAGCGCTTGGTTGTCGTTAAAGATCTGATCCACCAAACGGTGGACTTCGCCGATTCGATCATCCCGTTGTTGGATCTCGTTCAGCTCCGTATCGCTGATCGGCCCTGCGTTCCAGAGACTGCCATCCAGCAAGACGGTGTTGAGTTCCAGTACATGATCCCGAGTCTTACCGTACAGCACCGATCCTTGGCCGCTGGCATCGGTGTTGATCATGCCGCCGATGGTGGCGCGGTTACTGGTGGACAGCTCTGGCGCAAAGAACAGTCCGTAAGGTTTAAGGGCGGCATTGAGTTGGTCTTTGACGACACCACCCTGGACTCGCACCCAGCGTTCTTCAGGATTGATCTCGAGAATCGTATTCATGTGTTTAGAGACATCGACAATCAAACCATCGCTCAGGGATTGGCCGTTGGTGCCGGTGCCGCCACCGCGAGGGCTTAAGGCGACCTCATGAAAGCGTGGCTCGTTGCTGACTCGGGCAATCAGCTGCAGATCCTCAATGGTTTTTGGATAGAGCACACCCTGAGGTAGCAGCTGATAGATACTGTTGTCGGTGGACTGAACGATGCGGTTGCCGTAATCGTTATTGATATCCCCCTGAAAACCACTGGATTTCAGTTTTTCGAGGTATTGCAGGTAGATCTGTTCAGTGGTTTCGACTTCAGACAGGCGTGGGATCATGGTTTTGGATCTCGATAACAGTAAGGCCTATACCGGCAGGCGGCATTGCAACGAAGAGGCTATGATGCAAAAATCCTATTTATCATTCAAATGATTAAATTCTATCAATTAATCGAAAATGCCGAATAATATATCGATCCGACATCTGCGAGCTTTTCGGCAAGTAGCCGATTGCGGCAGTTTTACCCGAGCAGCAGACAGCTTGCACGTGACCCAATCGACCCTGACAGCGACCATTAAGCAGCTGGAAGGTCAGGTGGGGCTGACCCTGTTGGATCGTACCACCCGACGAGTGCTGTTGACTTCGGAGGGAGAGCGTTTCCTACCGGTAGCGGAACGTTTGTTGTCTGATTTTGATACTGCACTGACCGACCTTCAGGCTCGGGCAGAGCAGCAGGCCGGTGAGCTTAGTATTGCCGGATCACCGTCTGTGCTGACCTGTATTCTTCCTCCGCTGGTCCGTGATTATCATCGCCAGTACGACAATATCGCTGTTTATCTGCGCGATGACAGTGCTGGCGCTATTGAGCAACGGGTGCTGAACAACGAAGTGGACTTCGGCATTGCCGGTAACCATTCCAACCATCCCGATCTTGATTATCAGCCATTGTTACAGGATCGCTACGGAGTTGTGTTTCCGGCTGAGCATATCTTGGCAGCAAGGGACCAGATCTGCTGGCAACAATTGAAAGATATCGAACAGCTTTCTCTTTCTTCTGATACAGGGATTCGTGCCCAGCTTTCTGCAATGAACGATGCCAATGTTCCTCAGCAGTCACTTATCGAAGTCAGCAATCCCGCTGTGTTGGCAGCGCTGGTTGAGCAGGGGCTGGGGGTGTCGGTTCTGCCGGCCTTGGCTGCAGCTACCGACTCTTTCAGGCAGTTGCTGTTCAGGCCGATCGAAGATCCGCCTTGCTTTCGTGAAATACATATTCTGACCCGTCGAGGCCGGGCCTTGTCTCCAGCAGCGGAGGCGATGAGGCAGTTGGTGATCGAAGGTATTGGCAAACTATTGTTGCCAGCTCACGTCAGGAAAATTTGATTGAGACAGGGAAAGTAAACTCAGGTATTAGCAAGCATTTGATATCCGGTCAAAATGTCAGAATGACGGCGAACAGAAAACTGGTGTAATCTAAAAACACCATTTGTGATCCGGGATGCCCGATGAACTTTATTTTGACCAGGATGCGACGACTGAGCAGTACCAGTGCCCTGGTCTTCCTGATTTTAATTACCCTGCTAGTGACCTGGCAGGTACGTAATTACTCCCACAGTCTGGCTGTGGAAAGCATCCATCGGGATGGTGAAGAACGGTTGCTTGGTTACATCACCGGTATTCGCCAGACCCTCAATCGCTCCAATCATCTTCCCTACGTACTGTCGCAGAATATCGATGTGCGTAATCTGCTGATCGGCGATGAGTCCTTGCTCCCAGAGGTTAATTTATACCTGGAGCAGACCAACCAAATTGTTTCTACTGCCCGCTGGTTTGTTCTCGACAATGGTGGCCACCTGATGGCTACCAGCGAGTGGCGCAGCCGAGATGCGGAGCTTGGACGCTACTACGGCGACCGGCCTTTCTTCTTTAAGGCCAGGGAGGGGGAGCTGGGACATTACGTTCAGCTTCCGGATGTTACCGATGTGCCGGGCTATTACCTGTCGGCGCCGATTTATGATGATCTCAAATTGATCGGTGTGGCCGTGGTGATGATCGATTTGCGGGAGTTCCAGGAACTGTGGGCAGTGGCACAGGAGCGGCTGCTGGTTAGTGATGATGAGGGACTGATCTTCCTCTCCAGTCTGCCGGGGTGGCACGATCGACGGCTACCGGGTTTTGGCTACTTGGAAAGCAAGCAGCTGTTGCCCTATCAGTGGCTGCGGCAACAGCTGTTGGATGGCACCACTGTCAATGTTTTACAGGGGCAGAACGGCCAATCCTATCTGGTGCAATCGGTGGATTTGGATGATTTGAAATGGCAGGTACATTTTCTTTCCGATCTGGCGCCGGTGGAGCAACAGCAGCAGACCATCACGCTATTTTGTCTGGGGGCGGGATTGGCTGTGGCGCTGTTGGCGCTCTTCTACCGTGAGCGACTGCTACGTAATCTGTCTCGACGTGAAACCCGAGAGCTACGACTGCACAATGAGGCTCAGCAACGGGCGATCATCAGTAATACCCAATCGGGCCTGTTGACGGTGGATAGCCACGGTGACGTGATGTTTATTAACCCCCGAGCCTTGCAACAATTTGGTGGCGAACAGGATGCGGTATTGGGTCGGCGGATCGATAGCCTGATCGATATCGAAAACAGTCCGCCGCTACTGAAACAGGTTCTCCAGGATCTGGTGCAGGGGCAGTCGATCTCACCCATCAACGCCGTAGAAGGAACTGCTAAACGTCTGGGGGGAGAACAGTTCCCGATGCTGATATCGGTGAATCCTATCGCCTGGGGAGATCGTGATGGCTACCTGGTTACGTTGGTGGATATCACCCTCCGTAAACAGGCCGAAAAAGCGCTACAACAGGCTAACGAAGAGTTGGAGCATCGAGTTTCTGAGCGCACCCAAGAACTACGGGAGGCTCAGGCCGAACTTATACAAAGCAGCAAATTGGCAGCGCTGGGCACCATGTCGGCGGCTATCGCCCATGAACTCAATCAGCCGCTGACAGCGATACGCACCATGGCCTCCAGCACTCGGTTGTTTCTGGAGCGTCAGCAGTATGAATCGGTGGAACAGAATCTGCAGCGCATGGCCGATATGACCCAACGGATGGCGCTGATTACCTCGCAGCTGAAAACCTTTGCCCATAAACGGCCGGAAAAGCTGGGCTCGGTGGATATCGGTACGGTTATTCAGGACACCCTGTCGATGTTCAGCGATCGTATCGATGAGCAGCAGGTTCAGCTCAGCACCCGGTTGTCTGAAGGTATCCAAGTGTATGGTGATAAGCCGCGTCTTGAGCAGGTGTTGATCAATCTGATCCGTAACGCGCTCGATGCTATGAATGACAGTTCGGTACGATCCCTGCATATTCAGTTGCAACAGGAATCGCAACAGGCCTGTCTACGGATCAGTGATAGTGGCTGTGGGCTGACGGAACAGGCTTTGTCCCATCTGTTCGATCCGTTTTTTACCACCAAAGAGGTGGGGGATGGATTGGGTCTGGGGCTGTCGATCTCCTATGGTATTATTCGTGACTTGGAAGGCAGTATACGGGTAGAGAATCGGCCTGAAGGTGGTGCCTGTTTTATTGTCTCGTTGCCACTATTTGGCAGCCAGGATGGATTAGATATCAACACCAACTCCAGCGAACAATCGCTGCGAGGAGAGCATTGATCGATGGATATTCGTGGGCAGGTGTTTTTGGTTGATGATGAAGAGTTGGTGCGTCAAGCCACCGAGCAATGGCTGCAGCTGGCCGGATTTGAAGTGCGTGGTTTTTCCGAGGCCAAGTCAGCCTTAGCCGCGCTTTCCAAGGATTTCCAGGGGGTATTGGTAACTGATGTAAAAATGCCGCAGATGGATGGCCAGGAGCTGTTGCGGGAAGCCCTAAAGAAGGTGCCGGAACTGCCTGTGATCCTGGTTACCGGGCACGGTGATGTGCAGATGGCGATCGAGTCGCTGCGGGAAGGCGCCTACGATTTTATCGAGAAACCCTACGACCCCGAGCGTTTGGTGGAATCGGTGCATCGAGCCTGCGAGAAGCGTCACCTGACTATGGAAAATCAGCGTCTGCAGCAACAAATTGCTGAAGGAGAGGGGATCGAAACCCGGATCATCGGCGTTTCTCCAGCTATCGTCCAACTGCGGGAAGAGCTGCTACGGATGGCACAGATCGACACCAATCTGATTATCTATGGAGAGACTGGCTGTGGTAAGGAACTGGTGGCCCAGTGCCTGCACGATTTCAGTCCCCGCAAACGCCGTAAATTCGTGCCCTTGAACTGTGGTGCGATTCCGGAAAGTCTGTTTGAAAGCGAGCTGTTTGGCCACGAGGCGGGTGCCTTTACCGGGGCTAGCAAGCGTCGGGTGGGTAAGTTTGAGTATGCCGATGGCGGCACTCTGTTTATGGATGAGATCGAGAGCATGCCGCTCAATTTGCAGGTAAAAGTGCTGCGGTCGATTCAAGAGGGGGCGGTAGAGCGGCTGGGTGACAACAAGATTGTTGAAGTAGATGTTCGGGTGGTTGCCGCCACTAAAGTTGAACTGAAGGGAGATGATGGTTTTCGCCAGGATCTGTTTTACCGCCTCAATGTTGGCCAACTATATATTCCGCCACTGCGGGAGCGGCAGGAGGATATTCCTCTGCTGTTTGAGCATTTTGCTCGCCAGGAAGCTAATCGCCAGGATATCGACTACACCTCTTGCTCGGGCCAGGAGGTCCGTACTCTCAAACAATACCGTTGGCCTGGTAATGTCCGGGAGCTGCGCAATATCGCTATGCGCTTTGGTCTCGATCCCCATTGTAATCTGACCGAATTGTTGTCTCCCAGCAATGTGCCGCAGATCTCTACTGCCAGCGATTCTGGAATCCCTCTCAGCCTTCAGGTGCAGAACTTTGAAGCACAGGTTATTCGCCGCTGTTTGCAGAAACATCAGGGCAATATTCAGGCGGTGATGGATGAGCTGGAGCTACCCCGACGAACTCTGAATCAAAAGATGCAGAAGTTTGGTATCAACCGCTCTGACTTTACTCATTAATTATCTGGCAGTAAACGATTTGGCAGTCCAGGGCCAGCTGCCGTATTCTTCCCGTCGATTAGCCGATTTAGGCAAAAAATTGCCGATGCTTTTGGACCGGCAGGCTTTTCCCTCCAATTCTCCCGATCAGAATTGTCTTTTTGCTTGTTCTGCCGGCAATTTTTAGTTGCCACTCAAACCGGTTGGGAAGTAGCGTAACGTTGAGTGGCTAAGAATTCTCGATAAGCAAAAAATTGCCGATAGTGGTCAAAATCAATCGGCCAATTTTTGCTTATTGGTTGTTCGTAATATCTTCATGTTAAAAAATATCTTTTAAAAACAGATGGTTGTTATCTTTTTATCTGATTGGTACGACTGTTGCTCTAACTATTGGGAAACTCTTTGAATAAAAGCCAACGAGTTGCGGTCGCTAGCACAGGGCGCCGCCCCAGATAAAAAGCAAAAGAAATACAAAAAGATAATTTGATGATGAGGAAAGCGATAATGCCTACGACTAAGCGTAATTTTATTAAGGGCTTGGGTATTGCACTGACTTTAGGTGCGTCCCTAACCATGGCAAGCCTGCCCGCACAGGCTGCTGAACCCCGCTCCTATATTCTGGCCACCGCTTCAACCGGAGGGACTTACTATCCGGTAGGTGTAGCCCTGGCGACCCTGTCGAAGGTGAAGCTAGAGCCAAAGCATAAGATCTCCATGTCAGCGATCAGCTCTGCCGGATCCGGTGAGAACGTTAAATTGCTTCGTGAAAATGAAGCGCAGTTTGCCATCATGCAGGGTCTTTATGGCGCCTGGGCATGGAACGGTGAAGGTAAAGTTAAGAACAGCGGCCCTCAGAAGAACCTGCGTTCGGTCAGTATGTTGTGGCAAAACGTTGAGCATTTTTCAGTTCTTTCCAAGCACGCTAAGTCCGGAACGGTAAGTGATTTGGCAGCGTTGAAGGGCAAGAAATTCTCTATCGGTAAGCGTAACTCTGGAACGGAAGGTTCTGGTCGTCAGATCATGGGCGGACTGGGTGTGGATCCAGATAGTTTCGATTTGGCCTACATGGGATATGGTCCTAGCGCCGATGCCATGCAGAATGGCGCGGTTGAGGGTATGAATATTCCTGCTGGTGTTCCGGTCAGTGCGATTACTCGTGCTTTTGCTGCCCTGGGTAGCGATATGACGGTGCTGGATTTCAGCGATGAGCAGATGAAAAAGGCGAATGGCGGATACAATCTGTGGACCCGTTATGTGATCCCTGCCAACACCTATCCTGGTCAGAGCAAGGATATTAATACTATCGCTCAGCCAAACTTCCTGGCGGCCCGTAGCGATTTGCCGGAAGAAGATGTGTACATGATCACCAAGACCATCTACGAAAACCTACCCTTCCTGAACGGCATCCACAAGGCAACCAAGGCGATGGCGCTTGAAAAGGCGATTGCTGGTCTGCCGGTACCTCTTCACCCTGGTGCGGCTAAGTTCTACCGCGAGAAAGGTCTGACAATTCCCGCTCACCTGGTTGCTAATTAATAGCTATCCTCGGGTGCCTAAGGGCACCCTCTTTTTTAGTTCGTGATTTGGTGAAGAGGCTCTGTGTCTCTACTCCTCAACCGCGTCGCATGTGGTGGTTTGAGTGCTTCTAGTAAGCACTCCTTTTTCTTCAGTTGTGCTGATGACATAGTCAGCGTTTGCAAAATCGAAATAGTCATGTCCCTGAATTTGTCTGAGTTACAGGGCTTTGATGCAGGTTGGGAGGTTGGTCATGTCCGCTGAGACCATCGTTGACAAAGATACAAAAAAGAAACTGGAACAGATGGAGTTGAGCCAACGCGGTGAAACCAGCTTCTCTGGTCGAGTGGTGTACTGGCTGGGAATCTGTTTTTCCATAGCTCATATCTATTTCAATACTCTGGGAACCCTGTCGGAGCTCTGGGTATCGGCAATTCATTTTGGTGGATTTGCCTTCCTTTGTGCACTGATGATCCCCATGAAGCGGGGCGCTGTGCATCAGAAAGGGATTCTGTTTATCGACATTGCCATTGGATTGATTGCCGTTGGCTGTACCGTCTATCTAATGGTATTCGAAAACGCTCTCTATGACCGTGGCGTGAATTTTATTACCGCCGACTGGGTCGCGGCTATCTTGGCCATTGCTGTGGCGTTGGAACTGACCCGCCGCACTACCGGTTGGTTTATTCCCTGTCTGATCCTGGTGGCACTGACCTACGTGTTCTGGTGGGGTAAGTATCTGGGAGGGGTGTTCAACTTCCCTGGATTGAGTCTGGAAACTCTGCTGTTTCGCAGTTACTTCAGCGGTGAAGGGATGTTCGGATCTATCGCCCGAATCTCCTGGACCTATGTGTTTATGTTTATCCTGTTCGGTGCCTTCCTGGTGAAATCAGGTGCCGGTGATTTTATTGTCGAATTAGCCCGCTGTGCTGCCGGTCGCTTTGTTGGTGGTCCCGGTTTTGTGGCGGTGTTTGGCTCCGGCTTGATGGGATCGGTGTCTGGTTCATCCGTAGCCAATACCGTATCAACGGGGGTGATCACCATTCCGCTGATGCGTAAGGCGGGATTCCCGGCCCGATTCTCAGCAGGGGTAGAAGCAGCCGCCTCCACGGGGGGGCAGTTGATGCCACCGGTAATGGGTGCGGGTGCCTTTATCATGGCGTCTTACACACAGATACCTTACGTGGATATTATCGGATACGCGGCGTTACCGGCCTTGCTCTATTTTCTGTCCGTAGCCATGTTTGTGCGTATCGAAGCCAAACGTAGTCATGCTGATTCGGTGGAGATGGATACGCCGCCGATCGGTGAAGTATTCAGGAATGGCTGGCATTTCCTGTTGCCGATCGCTGTACTGGTTTCTCTGCTGATCTATGGATTTACACCCACCTACGCTGCGGGTATCAGCATCATATCGGTCGTGGCGGCATCTTGGTTATCCAGCAAACCTATGGGTTTCAAGGATGTGCTTGATGCGTTGGCCCAGGGCGCGAGAAACATGGCCACCACTGCAATTCTGCTGGTAGCTATCGGTCTTATCGTAAACGTGATCTCTACCACTGGAGTGGGCAATACCTTCTCTTTGATGATTAACAACTGGGCAGGCGGTAGTCTGTTAATCACGGTGATGCTGGTGGCCATCGCTTCACTGGTATTGGGGATGGGATTACCTGTGACGGCTTCTTATATTGTCCTGGGTACCCTGTCAGCTCCTGCACTGTACAGTCTCATCAGCGAAGCCCAGCTACTTCAATTGATGGTTGACGGAACTCTGCCTGAAGCGGCAAAAGCGATCTTTATGTTGGCTGATCCAGAAGCCATGGTCGTTCTGGCAGCACCCATGAGTCAGATCGATGCATCGTCGTTGCTGGCCATGATTCCTTCCGATTTTAAGCCGACCCTGTTGGAGCAAGCGGTTGATCCTCATACCTTGGCGATGGCGCTGCTATCTGCTCATATGATTATCTTCTGGTTATCCCAGGACAGTAACGTCACACCTCCAGTCTGCTTAACGGCCTTTGCTGCGGCGGCTATTGCCAAAACGCCTCCTATGGCAACCGGCTTTACCGCCTGGAAGGTAGCCAAAGGACTCTATATTGTTCCGCTGTTGTTCGCCTATACCCAGTTTATCGGTGGTTCATTGGTAGAGATGTTGACCATTTTCGGTTTCTCGCTAGTGGGTATCTATGCCTTGGCGGCTGCCATGGAAGGGTACTTGGAGACTCCATTGAACTGGTTCAATCGCATCCTGGCACTGGCTTTGGGGGTCGTGCTGTTATGGCCCCATGAACTGTTGATCGTCAATCTGGCCGCTACCGTGCTGTTTGTGGGATTGTTCTGGTACAGTCGCCGTCAGGATCTAAGCCTACAAGCTGCTGCCGCTTAGGTAGCAGGTGGTCCTTGCACAACGTGGGGATGCCAGCCTCCCCACATTTTTACATCGATTAAGAATTTTTATCTTATGAACACCCTATACGATTTTGTCATTATTGGTGGTGGTATCGTTGGTCTTTCCACCGCGTGGCAGTTGCAGCAACGCTTTCCAGAAAAATCTGTTCTGGTGATAGAAAAAGAGCATCAGTTCGCCTGTCACCAGACCGGTCATAACAGTGGTGTCATCCACGCAGGTGTTTACTACCAACCAGGCAGTTTGAAGGCTCAGTTTTGCAAAGAGGGCGTCGCGGCCACTATTCAATTTTGCCAGCAACAAAACATCCCCTTTGAGCAGTGTGGCAAGCTTCTGGTTGCAACCAACGACCTGGAATTTGAACGGATGGAAGCGCTGTTTGAGCGCTGTCAGGAAAATGATCTGGATGTGGAGTGGCTGGATCAATCCCAACTGCGTGAACGGGAGCCCAACATTGAGGGTGTTGGGGCAATACTGGTCCATACGACCGGCATTGTTGATTACCAGCAGGTCTGTATCAAAATGGCTCAGTGTTTCCGGGATCTGGGGGGGGAGACGCGGTTAAACACCGAGGTTACTGCTGTCCGGGAGCAGGGTGATGAGATCTTTATCGACACCAATCAGGGACAGGTCCGTAGCCGTTTTCTGATTAGCTGTTCGGGGCTGATGGCGGATCGTATTACCCGGATGATGGGGATCGAGACCGATTTCCAGATTATTCCTTTCCGCGGTGAATACTACCAGTTGCCAGAATCGATGAATGGCATCGTTAAGCATCTGATCTATCCAATCCCTGACCCTGATCTGCCATTTTTGGGGGTCCATCTGACTCGCATGATCGATGGTTCCGTCACTGTAGGACCCAATGCTGTGCAGGGCTGGAAGCGAGAAGGTTACGGGCGTATCAATATCAGTCCGAAGGATATTTGGGAGATGATTAGCTTTAGCGGTTTCTGGAAGGTCTTGCGGGCCAACATCAAGACCGGGTTGGTGGAAACTAAAAATTCCTGGTGGAAGCCGGGTTATCTAAAATTGGTACAGAAGTATTGCCCCAGTGTGCAGCTCAAGGATCTGCAACCCTATCCGGCTGGTATTCGGGCTCAGGCGGTGATGAAGGATGGATCTTTGGTCCATGATTTTCTGTTTGCAGAAAGTGCTCGCTCGCTACATGTCTGTAACGCGCCATCACCAGCCGCTACGTCTGCCATTCCGATCGGCAACTATATTGTCGAACAGGTAGTCGATAAGACGGGCGAATAGTTCAAACAACGATGTAGAAGAAAACCTAAGAAGAAAGGACGAAAGCAAAAGTTTTGGCAATACGCTGGTCAGGCAGTCGAGTAGGAGGTTGCTGTGGAGTTAGGAATTAGTGGTCGTAAAGCAATTGTTTGTGCAGCGTCGAAAGGCTTGGGTAAGGCCTGCGCGATGGCGTTGGCCCAGGAAGGGGTTGAGCTGGTTATTAATGCCCGCACCCCAGAAATCCTAGAGCAGACTGCTGAGGAAATACGAACTCACACAGGCGTTCCGGTAACGGCAGTTGCTTGTGATATAACCACAGAGGCTGGGCGTCAGGCAGTTTTGGCCGCATGTCCAGATCCAGATATCCTTGTGAACAACGCTGGCGGTCCGCCTCCCGGAGATTTTCGTGATTGGCAACACGACGATTGGATCGCAGCGGTTGAAGCCAATATGCTGACTCCTATCATGCTGATTAAAGCAGTGGTGGATGGCATGCAGGATCGCCAATTCGGGCGTATCGTTAACATTACCTCCGGTGCCGTGAAAGCGCCTATCCCAAGCCTTGGATTATCCAATGGTGCCCGCTCAGGTCTGACCGGATTTGTGGCTGGATTGGCAAGACAGACGGTGGCTCACAACGTCACCATCAATAACCTGCTACCAGGCCCTTTTGAAACGGATCGCCTGCAGCAAACTTTGCAGGGGGCCGCCAAACAGCAGGGAAAAACACTGGATCAGATCATAGAGTTACGCCGACAATCCAATCCTGCAGGCCGCTTTGGCGATCCCGATGAATTTGGTGCTGCCTGTGCTTTTCTGTGCGCATCTCAAAGTGGATTTATCAGTGGCCAGAATCTCCTGATCGATGGCGGTGCTTTTCCAGGCACCTTTTGAACGGTGCTGTTTTCATTTTTTGATGTAGATACAAATGGCCGGGTTTTTGCAGTGCAATACCTATAAGCCGGAGTATCATACTCGGGTATATTGCTATCAATGAGGCTAGTAAGTAAGAACTGATGAAAACAGCATTAATAGTTGGCCAGCAACCCTTGTATCGACTGGCTATTGCTGACTTGTTAAGAAAGAGCCAATTGCCGGAAATTCACGAAGAAAAACGAATCGAAGGCTTTAAGAATGGGCTTTTGCAGGGTGCTGACCTATTAATTATCTGTGTTCCCCCCGGAGATCAACAGCTACTTAAACGTCTAGATAGCAGTGCTCGAATGAGTGGCTGCAAGATTGTTTTGTTTACTCAGGAATTTGGCAAACGTCATCGCCGACTGCTGCTAAAGAACAAGGTTGATCTTTGCTTACCTCTGTCTGTGCACTGTTCTGTGGCGGAAAATTATTTGGCCGAGATGATTGCACACAATGGGTGCGCTACGGTGCTGCGTCGCCAGCAGGAGGATGCACTAAAATTGGACTTTAAACCGGATCTTTACGACCTTTCCAACAGTGAGCGAGTGGTACTCTCTCACCTCCAGGAGGGGTTGAGCAATCGTGCTATTGCCGAACGGATGAATCTGCAGCTCAATACCGTCAAGGTTCACCTTGCCAGAGCTTGTCGTAAGGCTGGTTTTACCAACCGCACCCATGCTGCAATGATGACCCATGATCTGGTTCTTTGTGGCGCCTGATTGTCCTAGCGCCACAAAGAAGTTAGCAGCTTATACCGCTAAGTCGATCTGCTGAACGGATCCTACCTCTCCCTCCTCGGATAGATAGATACCGGTCTCCCGGACCTGTCCCTGGATGTTGTTGGAATCATCTTTCAGATCGAAAGGGCTTTCGATTGACCCCAAGTAGATAGCGCCTACGTTCTGATCAGATAGGGATGCCAGCTGATCCTCCTCGCCGTTTTTATTCCACAGCATCAGGTCTTCGAAGATGCTATCGGCCTCGTCGATAAAGCCATTGTTATCTTCATCGTAGATGGATAGATCTGAAAAGCCGTCGCCGCTGATAGCTCCGAACAGTTCGCTGCCATCGTTAATAATGCCATCACCGTTCTGATCTAGGGCCAACAAGCCGCTGCTACCAGTGGCTAGACTGATCCAATCCATTTCGCCGTCAGCATCGATATCGAATTCATACTGCTGCTCTGTCAGCTCAGCGGAATTGCCATCGAAATTGACGATTAAGGGATCTTTAAACAGAATTTCCTGGGTTTGCTGATACTCTCGAGTGGCTTCGTAGCTTCTGCTCATCACTAGGTTCATGTTGAAGTCAAAGGCACGCCCGTCCAGGGTGTTGATAACACCGTTGGATTGCACATCGGTGACTTCAGATTCCTGAACGAATTCGGTGATCTGAACATTGAGACTAAAAGTCCGAATTTCTGCGCTGAATAGTGGTTGGTCAGTGGAGGGGCGAGTTGCTGCGGCAGTTATGCTGGTAGAAGGCGTATCTGTAGACCCCGCACCTGCAGAAGCTGCGTCAGCAGTTGTAGAATCCTCCGAGGTTGGTGATTGATCGGTTCCTGCTCTGAGCATTTCCAAGCGTTCGGTCAGTGCTGCCAGTAGTGCCTGGAACAGGCGATCATGGGTTTCCAACAAAGAAGACCCTAAAGCGTCGCGTTGGCGCTCAACCGGATTAACATTTTGAGTTTCCCCATTTGAGAATAGAGACGGAATGCCGTCCATTATCTCGGCACCATCCGTTGGTAAAAGCTGAGCCCAAAGGGGTGCTCCAGGTTCGCTGACTACACCGTCAGAGAGTCGAAGCTGGGCGCTGTTGAGTTCCATTTTGAAGGCGTCCAAAGAGCTGCTGCGTTCACTGAATTGGTATTTTTCATGTTCGACACTAAAGCTGATGTTACTGCTTTCAATAATCATAAAAACTTCCTCTGAAGTTAAATATGCGGGTTGTGACCCTAAGCTCTGGGCACAACAATCCCGTGCCGCTAAATCGAAGATATAGAGCGGCAAATTCCTGCCTTTGGCGGCATGGGTTTAATTGGCTATGGGGCAGGAGCCTTGGCTAAAATTTCGGGCCATACAACTCCCTGACCAGTGATCTGAAATGGAATCGCTGGCGCAAAAAAATCCCCACAGACAAATCGATCGTCAAAACCTCAGGGTTGCGGCGACCATGCCCGTGTAAAGGCGTATTTAGGTATTTTGATGTTGCTTATAAGATTCTGGATTGGTGCATAGGCATCTCCCTGGCGGTAGGCTCCGGCCGGTCAATAATTGCCGCTTTTGCAGCTTTTTTAAGTCCAATAGTAAGACGAGCAATAAACAGGCCGATAAGTGATTGAAAAATTACGCCTATGCCGATCTGCACTAAATTAGAAACAAAGGGAGTTGTGATCTAGGATGAGATAAGAAAGAATCAGAATAATTTCACCGATCCGATTTCAGGAGAGTATCGATGGCATTAGTAGCCGATATCATGACCGCCAAGGTGGCCTACATTGAAGATAGCGCTAGCCTCAGGGAGGCACGTAACGTCATGAAAGAGCTCAGCGTGCGTCACCTACCGGTTGTTGATGGGAATGGCGGAATGGCGGGTATTTTATCTCAGCGAGTTATTTTGGCTGAGGTTATCAAGTTGGTGGATCAGGTTGGAGTAGCTAAGCTGGAAGAAGCGGAGGGCAATATTTCGATCCGTGACATCATGCAGACCGATTTTCAGGTGATCCATTCAGGAGCGGATTTGAAGTTAGCTGGAAAGTACTTTTTGGAACATAAACACAGCTGTCTGCCGGTGGTTGATCAGGGCGCTCTGGTTGGCATTGTTACGTCTCAGGATTTTGTTAAGCTCTGCGTTAAATTGCTTTAGGCAAGATATCCTTCCACAAGAAGCAGGACCTACAGCCGATTTAGTCAGATGTTTTGTCCTTAAATTCGCAAAGATCTTCGATCAGGCAGGCTCCGCAACGGGGCTTGCGAGCTGTGCAGATGTACCGTCCTAGCAGAATCAGCCAGTGATGGGCATCCAACAAAAATTCCTTCGGTACAAACCGTAGCAGCTTCTTCTCTACTTCAAGCACGTTTTTTCCGGGAGCGATTTTGGTTCGGTTGGAGACCCTGAAAATATGGGTGTCCACCGCCATCGTTGGCTGACGGAAAGCGGTGTTGAGCACCACGTTGGCGGTCTTGCGGCCGACTCCCGGTAATGCCTCCAGGGCTTCACGGTTGTCGGGTACCTGAGAATCATGCAGCTCGATCAGCATCCGGCAGGTCTTAATTACGTTCTCTGCCTTGGCGTTAAAGAGGCCGATGGTTTTGATGTATTCCTTCAGGCCGTCGACACCCAGAGCCATAATCGTTTCCGGGGTATTGGCAACGGGGTAGAGCTTATCGGTAGCCTTATTGACTCCCACATCCGTTGCTTGAGCAGAAAGAATTACCGCGATCAACAACTCAAAGGGATCGCTGTAGTTGAGCTCAGTTTGAGGATTGGGGTTGTCGTCACGTAGACGCGCGAAGATCTGCTGGCGTTTGTCTTTGTTCATCGGGGTTATTGTTCCGGATTTTTCATCTCAGCACAGGTGATAAATCAGCCGGTCACTCGAGCCCGTTTGGATCCAGCTTCAACGGCTGTTGTAGCGTTGTCAGCTTTCTCTTTGATGCGCTTGTCGATGATGTTTTTAACCGCAATGATCAGCCCCATACCCACGAAGGCTCCCGGCGGCAAAATAGCAAAGAGGAAACCTTGGTAATCGCCAATCAGGGTGATTTTCCAGCTTTCGGCAGCGGGACCAAAGAGTAACTGCATATCGCTGAACAGAGTGCCGAGGCCCAATACTTCGCGGATTGCTCCAAGCAGTACCAGAACGGCAGAAAAACCCAAGCCCATCATCAGGCCGTCGAGCACAGCAGGAGCGATAGGGTTCTTGCTGGCAAAGGCATCAGCGCGGCCGAGAATGGCGCAGTTGGTAACGATTAGCGGGATAAAGATACCCAGGATCTGGTACAGCTCGTAGGTCATGGCCTGCATCAACAGTTCAACGCAGGTTACCAGCGAGGCGATAATCATCACGAAAGCAGGCAGACGTACAGTGGAAGGGACGTAGTTACGGATCATCGATACGCAGAGGTTCGATCCCACAAGAACGACAATGGTGGCGATACTCAGACCTAAGGCGTTGACCACTGATCCGGTAACAGCCAGCAGCGGACAGAGTCCAAGCAGTTGTACCAATGCCGGGTTATTGTTCCATAGCCCGTCCATAGTGATCTTTCTGTAATCGCTGTTAGCCATGGTTAGATACCTCAGATGGCTTCGTGGCTCGGTCAGCGGGTGTGCTGATCAGCAACTGCGCTTTTAATTCTTCGAATAGCAGAATGGCTCGTTTGCTGGCGTTAACTACCGCACGAGGGGTGATGGTTGCGCCGGTAAACTGATCGAATCGGCCACCGTCTTTCTGCACGGCCCAGTCGCTGTCGTCGGCACCTTGCAGATGTTGATCATTAAAACCAAGCACCCAGTCAGTCTTCTTGAGATCGACTTTATCTCCGAGTCCGGGTGTTTCCTGGTGCGATAGCACTCGCAATCCAGCCAGGCTACCGTCGGCTTTGATTCCGACAATCATCTCGATATTGCCGGTGTAACCATCGGGGGCGATGACCGGTAGGATAACCGCGACTACTTCACCTTGGCGACGGGCAATATAGGCTTCGACCGCTTCGGAATAACCAATGGAATGAGCTTCTTTGATGGTGATCGTGTCGCGCAGCAGATCATTATCGATGGTCGACTTGGGTACGACCTCGTACAGGGCTTTGGCTTGAGCTTCCTCACGGTTCTTGAGGATACGCTCTTTGGTAGCGGCCTGAGTCAGGGCAATAGCACCAGCGGTGATGACCGCAAAAATAGACAGGCCGATACTGTTATTTCGAATCGCTGTTAACAGAGCCATGGTTTACCCCTTGATACCGCGGTTGGGTTTTTTGTGGCCATAGGTGCGTGGTCGTGTGTAGTAGTCCAAAAACGGCGCGCTGAGGTTCATCAGCAAGACCGCAAAGGCGACAGCATCAGGGTAGTTGCCCCAGCTACGGATAATGTAGATTAGTAGGCCGATACAGGCACCGAATATCAGCTTGCCCTTGTTGCTGGTGGCGGCCGTCACCGGGTCGGTGGCGATAAAGAATGCCCCCAGCATGGTGGCGCCGGCGGTTAGATGCAGTAGCGGCGGTGCATAGTTGCTAGGGTCAGATCCGTAGAAGAAGCCGGAAACCATAAACAGGGTAACCAGCATCGATACAGGGATATGCCAGGTATAGACTTTGCGGATCAGCAGGTACAAGCCGCCAAGCAGGTAAGCTGCACTGATAGCGTACCAGGCTTCCAGACCCTGGCTCATAAGTGCGGACTGTTGCCATAGTTCTTCTGCAGTCAGTGCCCCTTTGTGCTTGAACTCGTCCAATGGCGTGGCCATGGTGTAAGCATCGGGCAACTGTGCCATCTCAAAGATTACCGCAAGAGTGTCTACCAGACCAAGTGTGCCATTTTCTACCAGCATTGCTGGCGGCGCCCAGCGGGTCATCTCTACCGGGAAGGAGATCAGCAGCAGTGCGTAACCGACCATGGCAGGGTTGAAGGAGTTGTTACCCAGTCCGCCGTAAAGGTGTTTGGCGACAACGATAGCAACAAAAACACCCACAAAGGTCACCCACCAGGGGGCGAAAGGAGGCAGTGCCAAACCTAGAAGTAGTGCGGTTAGTATGGCGCTGTAATCATTCAGGTAGAAGCCTATGGGTCGATTACGCAGCTTCAGAACGATCGCTTCCAGGCTAACTGCCAAGACGATCGCCATCATGACATTGATCAGCGGCCCCCAGCCAAAGAAGTAACAGAGGGCAGCCAGTCCAGGCAGAGTGGCCAGGATCACCTGCAACATAACACCACCGGTACCGCCCGGTTTCTGTGTGTGTGGTGAGGTGATTCGAATTAATGACATTAACGTAGTGTCCTGTTGTTCCTGTTACGGCTGTTGAGCCTTTTCCAGTTCCTGTTCGGCTTGAACTGCCTTTGCCTGCAATCCAGCCAAGGCTTTTTCCAGTTGGTCGGCGGCAGGTGAACCTTTTTCCTTTGCGTCCTGCAGTGCTTTCTCCGTCTTCTTCAATTTGGTCCGGGCTACTGCAGCCGCTGTTTTTAGGGCTTTGATATCCGGGCCATTGACACTGCCCTGAGAGTCTTGCTGTTGCTCGGCTGTTTCGAAGGCTTTTTGGGCCGCTTCGGTTTTACCTTTTTGTACGGCAAGCACCTTTTTTAGATCATCGAGATCGTCACTGTCTTCCGCTTCTGCAGCCGTCACGGCTTTTTCAGCTTTTTTCAGTTTGGTGCGAGCGATGGCTGCCGCGCTCTTGAGTGCTTTCAGATCAGGAGCGCTATCTGCAGCGGGCGTTTGCTGCTGCTCTGCATCGGCGAAAGCTTTCTGTGCCGCTTCGGTTTTACTCTTCTGCTCTGCTAGTGCTTGCTTTAGGGGTTTGAGGTCGTCACTGCCGTCCGCTTCCGCAGCAGCTAGGGCTTTTTCGGCTTTCTTCAGTTTGGTGCGGGCAATCGCTGCGGCACTCTTCAGTGCTTTTAGATCAACAGCTGGAGCGTCGCCTTTTGGCGCACTAGTCTGCGCTTTTTCAGCGTCGTCGTAGGCCTTCTGGGCCTCATCGGCTTTGTCTCGTAGCATCTGCAGTGAGCTTCGCAGTTTATCCGCACTGGCAGCGCCTTTGGCCTCAGCATCGGCCAGTGCTTTTTCGGTTTTGGTAACTTTGGTCCTGGCGACAGCCGCAGCGACTTTCAGATCTTTTAAGCTGGGGGCTTCTGGAGCGGGTGCTGCTTTCTCGGCAGCTTCAAAGACCTGCTTGGTTTCAGTGACCTTTTGTTCGGCTGCGGCAACGTCATCCTGCAACTGTTTTAGATCTTCAATGCCATCATCTTTGGCTTGCTGCAGTGCTTTTTCCGCTTTCTTCAGTTTGGTGCGGGCTACAGCAGCCTGGGTCTTCAGCTGTTTTAGCTGCGCTTGTGGATCGGCTGGAGCACTGGCTTCTTTGGCTGCTGCAGGATCTTTCTTGGCAGGCGCTTCTTTCTTTTGACTCTGTGCTTTGGCGGCAGCCTCGGCGCGAGCTTTGCGTTTGGCCTGCTTCTCAGCTTCAGCGGCTTCGAGTCGCGCTTGGCGGGCTTCAAAGCGGATACGAGCTTGCTCAGCTTTACGCTGTTCCTGTTGCTCTTTGCGAATCTCTGATTTGGCAAAACGGTAGTACTGCACCAGTGGGATATTGCTAGGGCAAACAAAGGAGCAGGCGCCACACTCGATGCAGTCCATCAGGTTGTGACTGAGGGCCTTGTCGAACTCCTTACCTTTGGCAAACCAGTGAAGCTGTTGAGGTAGTAGCTCGGCAGGGCAGGCCTGTTCGCAGGCGCCGCAGCGGATGCAGTTCTGTGCCGGTGGCGCCGGAGGGAATTCCTCTTGAGTGCCTGCGATCACGCAGTTACTGGTTTTGATCACCGGAATACTGTCGCTGTCCAGGGTGTATCCCATCATCGGGCCACCCATGATCAGTCGGCTGAGGCGATCGTAGTCGACGTCGCAGAATTCCAACAGGTCCTCGATGGGGGTGCCCAAAAGGACTTCGATGTTGCCGGGCTCGCGCACGGCATCGCCGGTAATGGTGGTAAAACGAGAGATTAGTGGAGTGCCATCGTGGACCGCTTTGTAAACAGCGGACATGGTACCGACGTTCTGTACCACGATACCGATATCTGCAGGCAGCTGACCGTGGGGGACTTCGACACCGGTCACCAGCTTGATCAGCTGGCGTTCACCGCCAGAGGGATATTTGGTGGGCAGAATCACCACCTCGATGTCCAGTTCACTGGCCCGTGCGGCCTCGGTCATGGCGATTGCAGCTTGAGGCTTGTTGTCTTCAATGCCGATCAAAATATGGGTGGGCTTGATCAGATAGGCGGCGATCTCAATACCGCCAATAATCTGCTCGGCTCGCTCCTGCATCAGCATGTCGTCGGCGGTGATGTAAGGCTCACACTCGACGCCATTGATGATCAGGGTGTTAACAATATGGTCGTCGCTGAGATGAAGCTTGATGTCGGTGGGGAATCCCGCTCCACCCATACCGGAAATCCCGGCGCAACGGATGATCTCTGCCAGCTCCGGTTTTTCCAGGGTGCGGAAGTCTTCAACGCCCTGGTGATCGATCCATTGCTCCTCGCCATCGGGTTCCAGTACTAGGCATTGGGCTTTCATCCCGGAAGGATGGGGGACCGAATAGTCTCCGATCTCGACGATAGTGCCCGAGGTGGGTGCATGCATAAATATGCTGACGAACCCTGTAGGTTCGGCGATGCGCTGGCCTTTAAGGACCTTGTCACCCACTTCTACCATGGGGGTGGCTGGCGCACCGATATGTTGCTGCAACGGTAAAACCAGTTTTTTCGGTAACGGCATCTGACGCAAAGGGGCGTCCAACGATTGCTGTTTGTTTTCTGCCGGGTGGATACCGCCGTGGAAACTCCAAATACGACTCATCAGTTGGTTCCCTCGAACAGTTCACCACGGCCCCGATCGGTGGCGATCACTTCGACGCCGGATTTAGGAGCGGTCCAGCCCCAGGTAGAGAGAGTGGTTTCGATGGGAATCATATCGATACAGTCAACGGGGCAGGGCTCTACGCAGAGGTCGCAACCAGTACATTCAGAAACGATAACGGTGTGCATCTGTTTAGCCGCACCGAGAATGGCATCAACAGGGCAAGCCTGGATGCATTTGGTGCAGCCGATACACTCTTCTTCGCGGATATAGGCGATCGATTTAGGCTGCTCTTCGCCGTGTTCAGCATCCAGTGGAATTGCTTCCACATCCAGTAGATCAGCCAATGCCTGAATGGTGCTTTCGCCACCTGGAGGGCACTTGTTGATGGTTTCGCCATTGGCAATCGCTTCGGCATAGGGGCGGCAGCCGGGATAACTGCACTGACCACATTGAGTTTGTGGTAACAGCGAGTCGATCTGGTCAACAATCGGGTTACCATCCACCTTGAACTTGATGGAAGCAAAGCCCAGCAGGGCACCGAAAACCAGTGCCAGTCCAAACAGAACCAGAATTGCAATTAAGATAGCGTCCATCTGACTCCCTTAGAACTGCACTAGGCCGGTAAAGCCTAGGAACGCGAGGGACATCAGACCAGCGGTAACCATGCCGATGGCGGAACCTTTAAAGGGTTCGGGGACATCGGCCACAGCTAAACGCTCACGCATGGCGGAGAACAGAATCAGCGCCAGAGAGAAACCAACCGCGGCACCAAAACCGTAGAAGATCGATTCCAGAAAGCCGTTTTGTTTTTTGATATTCAGTAGTGCTACACCCAGTACTGCACAGTTGGTGGTGATCAGGGGGAGGAATATACCCAGCACCCGATATAGCAGAGGACTGGTTTTGTGTACCACCATCTCGGTGAACTGAACCACAACGGCGATCACCAGGATAAAGCTGATGGTGCGGAGGTAGGCCAGATCGAGAGGGAGCAGCAGATATTCGTAGACAAGATAGGCGCATACCGATGACAGAGTCAGTACAAAGGTAGTGGCCAGGGACATGCCGATCGCGGTTTCCAGCTTGTTGGAAACACCCATAAACGGGCACAAGCCCAGAAACTGGGCCAGCACAAAATTGTTAACCAGCACTGTACTTACTAGGATCAGCAGGTAATCAATCATTGATGGGTCGCTATCTTTAGCCGATTAATAGGCCGATTTATACCGTTTTACAGTGACAACAGGTCGCTTGGAAATTGCTCCTGAATCGGACTATCCGTCTGTCACACAAGAATAAAGCGGCATATTGTACCGGTAATTGTGCCTTGCGTCATGGTTGGCAACAGACAAGCTGCTGCCAACCAATATCGAACAATATAAGCGATTTCTTAAATAATGCCAGACTCTTTCAGCAGATTCAGTCCAGTCGCGGCTGCAGACTGAAGATCCTGATCTTGAAGGACGACTACGTTGGAGGTCCCTGAAGGTGCGATGGCTGTTGTACAGATGACGATTAAGCCCGCTGCGGACATCAGATCAGCAATAGCGTCCAGGTTGGCCAGTGCGCGGTCATCGTCCAAACCATTATTAATGGTTTGACTCAGTTCGGCATCGGTAATGACCTTGACCGCCCGGCCCTGCTTGAATAGCTGGTTTTCCAGGGAGTAGGCAACAGCGTTACGCTGCTCTTCACTACCTTCGGTAATAAAGAGTTTGGCCGCTTTTTGACCAAATCTGCGTGCTCGGTCAGCACCGTTGATAACAGATTGATTGATCAGCTCAACGTTGTCATCGGAATCATTGGCAGAAGCGGTGCCACTCTGGATCATGCCTGCGCCAACAGTCAGGTTGGTGAGGCGATCAACAATGATAAAGGCGCCGGTACCCTGGTGGTCCGAATAGTTGTCTGCAACTACAGCTCGGTCCAGGCTCATCTCGCAAAGGGCGATCTCATTGAGTTCGAGCTCGCTACCAGGATGGTGTTCCATGGTGTTGACGTCTATTTTGTGACGCAAGGTAGAAGCGTGACCGCTGACCGTGGTCGTACCGATCTTGATCAGGTATTCCTTGCCGGGCAGCAAGGGAGCTTCGCTCATCCATACCAGGTTGGCATCGAAACGATCCATGACGGTCGGGACCTTGTCAGAGTGAACGATCATATCGCCACGGCTGACATCGATTTCGTCTTCCAGTGTCAGAGTGATTGACATGGGAGCAAAGGCTTGTTCCAGATTTCCATCGAAAGTAACGATCGACTCAACCTTACTGCTTTTGCCTGAAGGCAGCACAGTAACTGCATCACCAGGATGAACGACGCCAGAGGCGAGGGTGCCGCAGTAGCCGCGGAAGTCTAGGTTGGGACGGTTGACGTACTGAACCGGGAAGCGCAGGTCATCCATATTGCGGTCTGCGGCAATTTCGACATTTTCCAGCAGCTTCATCAGTGGCTCACCTTGATACCAAGGCATCTGGTCGCTGAGATTAACCACGTTGTCGCCTTTAAGGGCAGACAGTGGCACGAAGCGAACATCGTGGAGATTGAGGTTCTCGGAAAAGGCTTCAAAATCAGCCTTGATATTGTTGAATACCTCTTCGCTGTAGTCCATCAGGTCCATCTTGTTGACGGCGATGATGGTGTGTTTGATACCCAGCAATGAGGTGATAAAGCTGTGACGCTTGGTTTGAGTCTGGACGCCGTGACGGGCGTCGATCAGGATCACTGCCAGGTCACAGGTAGAAGCACCGGTGGCCATGTTGCGGGTGTACTGCTCATGCCCAGGGGTGTCGGCAATGATGAACTTACGCTTGGCGGTGGAAAAGTAGCGGTAGGCAACATCAATGGTGATGCCTTGTTCCCGCTCGGCCTGCAGGCCGTCCACCAGCAATGCCAGGTCAATCTCTTCGCCAGTTGTTCCGGACTTAACACTATCGGATTTGATCGCTTCCAGCTGATCTTCATAGATCATTTTGGAGTCGTGTAGCAAACGTCCGATAAGGGTACTCTTACCGTCGTCGACGTTGCCGCAGGTTAAAAGCCGCAGCAGTTCTTTCTGTTCGTGTTGCGCCAGATAGGCGTGGATATCTTCACTGATTAGGTCGGATTGGTGACTCATCGTTATTCAGCTCGTTTTCAATTCGGTTGTCTGGTTGCTGTCTATTGGTCTAGAAGCAGTCTAGAAGTAGCCTTCTTTCTTCTTCTCTTCCATCGAGCCGGCCTGGTCATGATCGATCACTCGGCCTTGACGCTCGGAGGTGGTAGTCAGCAACATTTCCTGAATAATTTCTGGCAGCGAGGCCGCTTCTGATTCCACTGCGCCGGTGAGTGGGTAGCAACCCAGAGTACGGAAGCGGACGCTCTTCATCATCGGTTTTTCGCCGGGCTCCATAGGCATCCGGTCGTCATCAACCATGATCAAAGTGCCATCGCGTTCAACCACTGGACGCTCTTTAGATAGATAAAGAGGCACAATTGGGATGCTCTCCAGGTGGATGTATTGCCAGATATCTAGCTCAGTCCAGTTGGATAGTGGGAATACGCGGATGCTCTCACCTTTATCGACCTTGGCGTTAAACAGATTCCAGAGTTCAGGGCGCTGGTTTTTCGGATCCCAGCGGTGGTTTTTGTCTCGGAAGGAGAATACTCGCTCTTTTGCGCGAGATTTTTCTTCATCACGACGGGCACCTCCAAAGGCAGCATCAAACTGATATTTGTTCAGCGCCTGCTTCAGGCCCTGGGTTTTCATCACATCGGTATGTTTTTTAGAACCGTGGGTGAAAGGGCCGATGCCCATGTCTACACCATCCTGGTTGATATGGACGATCAGGTCCATACCGGCTTCTTTAGCCATTTTGTCACGAAACTCGATCATCTCGCGGAACTTCCAGGTGGTGTCCACGTGCATGAGCGGGAAAGGGGGTTTGCCTGGATAGAAAGCTTTGCGGGTTAAATGCAGCATCACTGCTGAATCTTTACCTACTGAGTAAAGCATGACGGGGCGATCAAACTCCGCAGCTACTTCACGAATGATATGGATGCTTTCTGCTTCCAATTGTTTGAGATGTGTCAGGCGTTGCTCTGACAGCTGCAGGTCGGGGGTCTTCTTATCCGGCTGTGCGCTCATGGTATCGCTCTAAAAGTTGCAGGTGCACCTAGGGACGCACCTCTGATCAGTTATGAGGTGCTATCTTAGGTATTTTTGGTTAAAAGAAAAAAGAATAAATTAGAATCTTTTTATACCATTATGGAATTAAAATAAATTAATCTTTTAAAATCATGTGCTTGAGTTGTTTCTATGAATCTAAATAACAAAAAGCTATAGCCAAATTTCTAATTATTCTTTTGTGTTATATGGCCGGTTGCCTATTATAGCGCCTTGCTTTGATCAATTTCGAGGGTTAGATGGAACTCGCATACAGTTTTGCTGGCTTAGTTGTCGGATTCATCGTCGGTTTGACGGGGATCGGTGGCGGCGCGTTGATGACACCGATACTGATTGTCGGATTTGGCATCAATCCTGTTGTTGCCGTCAGCACCGACCTGATGTACGCCGCCTTTACCAAAGCTGGTGGCATATGGCCCTACGCTAAGAAAAAGCTGGTGCATTGGAAGATTGTATTCGCCCTGCTATTAGGTAGCGTACCTGGATCGCTTATTACTCTGTCCATCTTGAAAGGGATGGACGGCCTCGATCAGATCGAGCAGCTGATTAATATCACCCTGGGAATCAGTTTGGTCCTGACCTCAATTGCTGTATTCTTGCGCTCCCGAATTCGTGAGATGGTTATTAACACTGAGGCGGTAGGCCTAAAAGCGCTAGTTAAACGTTGGCGTATGGTCTTTACGACGGTTGCCGGGTTGGTGTTGGGTGGCTTGGTGACACTGTCTTCGGTTGGCGCCGGAGCCTTGGGTACGGCGCTATTGATCGTACTTTTCCCTCATATGACTATGCCGATGATTGTTGCCACCGATCTGGTACACGCGGTTGTGTTGACCAGTGTGGCAGGTATAGGTCATTGGCAGATGGGCAATGTTGATGTGATGCTATTGGTCTATCTGCTGATTGGATCATTGCCGGGGGTTTATATCGGTGGGCATCTGGGTACGCGTTTGTCCGCCAATATCATGCAACCGATTATGGGCAGCCTGTTGCTGGCCATTGGATTAAAATTCGTATTGGCAGGATAAGCCAAGCGAATACTCGAATGGGCGGCCTTAATGAGGCTGTCTGGTTTTTATTTGGGTGGCGTTATGTGCCCGTGGGCCACGTAACCTAAGCGGTAAACAAAGGTAGGTATCGATGTATTTGTACAACGAGCGTGAGCAGCAGCTCATCGAACAGCGCGTTGAGCAGTACCGGGATCAAACCCGGCGCTATCTCGCCGGTGAAATTCCCGATGAGGAGTTTCGAATTCTGCGTTTGCAGAACGGGCTCTATATTCAACGTCAGGCACCGATGCTACGCATCGCCATCAACTATGGACTGCTTTCCTCCAGGCAGATGCGAGCTTTGGCGCAAGTGTCTCGTGATTACGACAAGAATTACGCACACTTTACCACTCGCCAGAATGTGCAGTTGAATTGGCCCGAGCTGGAGAAAGTGCCGGATATTCTGGCGGACCTGGCTAAGGTACAGATGCACGCGATTCAGACCAGCGGTAGCTGTATCCGCAGTGTAACCTCCGATCACTTTGCCGGAATCGTGGCAGGTGAAGTTGAGGATCCTCGCCCTTGGAGTGAGATTATCCGTCAATGGGCGGCGCTGCATCCTGAATTTGCTTACCTGCCTCGTAAGTTTAAGATCGCTGTCAGTGCGGCTGAGGAAGATCGTGCTGCCACTCAGGTTCATGATATCGGTGTTCACATCGTACGTAATGACCAAGGTGAGGTTGGATTTGAAGTGCTGGTGGGTGGTGGCTTGGGTCGTACTCCTGTAATCGGCAAACAGATCCGTCCATTCCTGGAGCAGCAAGAGCTTCTCTCCTACCTGGAAGCGATCCTGCGGGTATACAACCTCCACGGTCGTCGCGACAACAAGTACAAGTCGCGGATCAAAATCACTGTTAACGCCATGGGAATCGATAAATTCCGTGAGCTGGTTGAGGCTGAGTTTGAGCGCACCCGCGGCGGTGAGCTTCGTCTTCCTGAAGCAGAGATTGAGCGCGTTAAGGCGTTCTTTAAAGCCCCGGATTACGAACAGTTTGATGGCGATGATGCCAGTTACCTGAGTGAGCTGGAACAGGATAAAGATTTTGCCATCTGGGTAGAACGTAATTCCTTCGCTCATAAGGTTCCTGGCTACCGTGCTGTGACGCTGGCGCTGAAAGCCCTGCTGAAAGCGCCTGGTGATATCACCGATGTGCAGATGGATGCGGTTGCTGATCTAGCCGACAAGTACAGCTTCGGTGAAGTGCGTAGTACTCACGAACAGAATCTGGTACTTGCTCACGTCAAACAGTCTGACCTTTACAGTCTCTGGAAAGCATTAAGCGAACTGGAGCTGGCACGCCCTGTTGTGGGCACGCTAAACGATATGATCTGCTGCCCCGGTCTAGATTTCTGCAGCCTGGCCAACGCCGAAACGTTGGGTGTTGCTGAGCAGATTCAGAATCGTTTTGACGACCTGGATTATCTTTACGACCTGGGCGAGATGAAGCTGAAGATGTCCGGCTGTATAAATGCCTGTGCCCACCACCATGTGGGGCATATCGGTATTCTGGGCGTCGATAAGAATGGCGAATCCTACTATCAATTCACTCTTGGTGGTTCCGCGGCGGAAGACGCGTCCCTGGGTAAGGTACTGGGTAAATCTATTCCCAAAGAGCAAGTTGCAGAGATGCTGGAAAAGATTCTTTCCGTGTTTGTAGAGCAGCGTGAAGAAGGTGAGCGCTTTATCGATACCGTTCGCCGAGTCGGCAATGTTCCTTTTAAGGAGAGAGTCTATGCCACTAATCATTGATCAGCAGCCTGTACAGCAGGATAGCTGGACCTACCTGGCCAGCGAAGAGGGTGTGGCACCAGATTTGAGCAGTGTTGCGGACAGTAGTGATTTGCTCGTTGATTGGAGCTGCTTTCAGCAATGTAAAGAGCAATTGCTGGGTCGCAGTGGTGGTCTGGGTGTTCGTATCGACGGTTTTGCCAATCTGGATGAGCTGTCCTGTGATCTAGACCAATTATCCCTGGTGGCGATTGAATTCCCTAGCTTTGCAGATGGTCGGGGTTTCAGTCAGGCGCGTTTACTCCGTGATAGCTTAGGTTTTGCCGGTCAGATTCGTGCTGTCGGCGATGTGACCTGGGATCGGCTGCGCTTTATGCATCGCTGTGGTTTTGATGCTATGGAAGTTTCAGAAGACCGCTACAGCGAAGATATGTTGAAGGCGTTTGGTGAGATTGAAGTTCGCCTGCAGGGTGCAGCGGATGATCCGCGCCCCATCTACCGCCAGTAATTAGAGCAAAAAAGAACGACTTAAAACAAAGAAAAGATAGGGAGGGTGACCCCGTGTCACAATCACTGGACAACGAACTGCAGGCCAAAGTGGATCATGCAGTACAACTGCTAAAAGATGCGTATCAACAGTATGGCGAAATTACCTTTGCCAACAGTCTGGGTGCAGAGGATGTCGTAATCTCTGACCTGATCTGCCGGTATGCCCCCGAGATCGAAATATTCAGCTTGGATACCGGTCGTCTGCCCGAAGAAACGCTGACGCTGCTGGCAAAGCTTGAAGAGCGTTACGATCGCAAGGTTACTGTTTACTACCCCGATGCCTCTGCGGTAGAAAGCTATGTGCGTGAGAACGGTATCAACGCTTTCTATGAAAGTCAGGAGATGCGTAAGTCTTGCTGCTATGTGCGCAAGGTTGAGCCACTCAAGCGTGCTCTTTCTGACAAGAAGGCCTGGATCACCGGAATTCGTCGTGAACAGGCTGTGACCCGCGATACCATCGCCTTTAGCGAGTGGGATGAGGGAAATCAATTACAGAAGCTCAACCCTTTGGCAGACTGGTCCGAGAAAGAGGTTTGGGCCTACATCAAAGCCGAAGAAGTTCCCTATAATGAACTGCATGATATGCACTATCCGAGCATCGGTTGTGCGCCCTGTACCCGTTCCATCTCTGTCGGTGAAGACGTTCGCGCCGGACGCTGGTGGTGGGAGAACCCTGATAGCAAAGAATGCGGTTTGCACCCAGCAACTCCTCTGAAAAAGCCCTCCTGATACTTCCCGGGGGGCGGCCTGGAGTTTAGGTGAGGCCCCCGTTGTTATGCCCTACTTTATAGGGGTTCCTGGTTGAGGAGTATTCGTGGATTATTTACCACTCTATTTTGACCTTAAGGGTCAGTCCTGTCTGGTGGTTGGCGGCGGAGATGTCGCTTTGCGTAAGGCGCTGATGTTGGATCGGGCCGGTGCAAAAATTACCGTTGTATCTCCCGAAATTTGTGATGATCTGAGCGCGTTGCTGGAGAAGCAGGGCGGAATCGCAGTCACTTCTTTATACCAAGCTGATTTGCTGGATGGTCAGGTGCTGGTTATTGCGGCAACCGATGAGGATCAGGTTAATCGCCAGGTTCATGCGGATGCAACAGCTCGTCAGTTGCCGGTCAATGTGGTCGACAACCCGTCTCTTTGTTCCTTTGTTTTCCCAGCCATCGTTGACCGCTCTCCCATTGTTGTAGCGGTTTCCAGTGGGGGTAAGTCTCCTGTGCTAGCGCGTTTATTGCGTGCGCGTTTGGAAACTCTAATTCCTGCCTATTACGGTGAATTGAGCGATTTAGCCGGTCGTTTTCGCGATAAGGTAAAAGCCAAATTCTCTACCATTCGTCAGCGTCGGATGTTCTGGGAGGAAGTATTCCAGGGCAAAGTGGCGGAGAAGATGGTCGCGGGTCAAACTCGCAGTGCCGAGAGTCTGCTCCAGAATATGCTGGAAGAGGCCGACACCAGCGAAAGCAGCGTTGGTGAAGTGTATCTGGTCGGTGCTGGACCCGGCGATCCAGAATTGTTGACGTTTAAGGCGTTGCGGTTGATGCAGCAGGCTGACGTTGTGCTCTATGATCGCCTGGTGTCTGACAAAATTGTTGATCTATGCCGCCGTGATGCAGACCGTATCTACGTGGGTAAAGAGCAGGGTAATCACGCGGTCCCTCAAGAAGATATTAATCAGTTGCTGGCCCGTCTGGCGCTGGAGGGTAAGCGCGTGTTGCGGCTGAAAGGAGGCGATCCCTTTATCTTTGGCCGTGGTGGTGAAGAGCTGGAAACTTTGGCGGAGCAGGGTATTCCTTTTCAAGTGGTACCGGGTATTACCGCGGCTTCGGCCTGTTCTAGCTATTCCGGTATTCCTCTGACTCACCGCAACTATGCTCAGTCGGTGAAGTTTATTACCGGACAGCTTAAGAACCGGACAACAGATCTAAATTGGCCAGAACTGATTCATCCCAACCAAACTATCGTATTTTACATGGGGCTGCATCGCCTGGAAACCATCTGCACTCAGATGATTGCCCACGGCAAGTCTGGCGATACGCCTGTTGCTCTGGTGCAGGCCGGCTCTACTCCCGAGCAGGTGGTTCTGACCGGTACTCTGGCCAATATCAATGAAAAGCTTAAAGAGACTCCGCTGGTTCCGCCGACACTAACTATTGTCGGTGAAGTGGTTGAGTTACACGAAAAACTGTCTTGGTTTAATGAAGCAGCTGAGGCGGACAATCACGTCCTGGTTAGTCATAACAACCAGGAAGACTGAGTATTCAGTACCCCAAATTTAAGTTAAGAATCACCGAAAAAGGCGCTATTCCTATAGGATGGCGCCGTTTTTTTATACGGCTGGGGTGGTTTTGGGCTACCTAAATCGTTGCTCGGAAGTCGCCCATAGGGCTTCTTTATCGAAGTAAAAGGTACACCTCTGAAGCTGAGAGCCATAGGCGAATAAGTTCAAATCACCGCAACACAAAGATGTTTATAGGCGAGTTAGTCTAACCGGAATATTTACCTCACCAAGCCAGCAGTACATCATCCTGTTGGATGTTTTCCCGGCTGCTGTCAGTGGCTAGTTTGCCTTCGGCAAACAGTGGGTGCACTTCGTTGACTACCAGGGTGTGGCGGGTGTTTTCCAGTCGTACGTGAGGGTTGTTCTGCTGATCGTAGAAAGTGAATTTGCGGTAGACCGTCATCTTGTCGCCTGGGCGGATACCGGCGATGGCGCCGGCATTAAAAGTTACACTGTTGCCGCGGGTCTGGACGATACGAGCGCGGAAGGGTTCGCAGCGTAGCTGCTTGTTAAGGTCTTTGCTGACATCCCGGACTAGGCTGTTCACTTGCTGGCCATAATCGGTTTTCAGAAATGCAGCGGAACCGAATCCCGTTTTGGCGTGTCCATCTAGGGCCCAGAGGCCACCAGCGCGGTAGCTGCGATTAAATAGCAGGGCACCGGTAAATCCATCGTGGATAAACACCTCAATACCGAAATTACGCATATGTTGGCGACCACGGTGGTCCGCGGAGTCGTAAATCGATTTAAAAAAGTTACCCTCTTCGGTGCGACTGGGATCGTACATATCCATGTCTCGGATAACGCCAGAGACAATAAACTGTACATCCAGATCGCGAAAATTATCCAGAGCTTCGGTTACCGTACCGTTAGGGCGCTGATGGCTGGCAGCGGTTGTTAGGGCATTGTTGACCGATAGGTGACTGGCGTTCATAGCACGCAGATCGCCCTGTTTGGATAGCTGATCGCTGATTAGCTTACTGACCATCTGCTGAGCATCGTGGAGGGCTCCACGATTGGCTTGAGTTGGATCCAGCAGCGGGAAGGCGGCCACCGCGGCGGATTTTAGATAGTTATTGCCGCCACTATTGCAGCTCTCTTCCGTATCCACATCGGCACGGATTTTTAATATAAATAGCGATCCCTGTACCCGTTCATCGATCACTTTAACGTTGGTCAAATTGCCTACGGAACGTACCCGTAGGTTATCGACGCTGAGTACACCCTGGTTAATGGTTTGGGAGCTGCTGACAAAAGCGCCAGCCTGTAATAAAGCTTGCTGTGAGGCGTCTCGCAACGCTTGCTGGCGAGCAGATTCAAGGTCTTGATTGGTGATGAGCGCGCGGCCCTCGGCTTCTACCGTGAGTGCATGGACCAGGGTGGGTAGAGTGATGAAAATCAGAGCCAGAATAAAGCGTAGCAAGTGAGTCATGGCCGAGTCCGAAGGTGTCCTGATAAAAGAGGGTGTGATCAAGATTCAGGGTTAAATGCCGCTATCTAAGTTAGAGAATTTAGTAGCGCTATGCAAATCAATATCGGCCGCGATTCGCTAATCCGAAGCAGTACTCTAAGTGTCGGATCGATCCGCAAAAGTCACTACTCAAAAACGATGGTCGCTAGCGCTATAGGTGTGCCGCTAAATGTGGTAGATTCTACCACTTGTTTAAACGGCAAATGTGATCCTAAATCAGTGTAAGCAGGCCCGTCTTCCATGAAGCAAATCGCCCTTATCAGTACCTTCCTTTTGGCTACCGTCGGTTGTGCATTTCAAAGTGACAAACCGGTGCGAGTGGTGGTTGAAAACGAAGTGCGTACCCGGGTGGTGAATGAGACAGCGCTGGCTCCTACGGAAGAGCGTCGCGCCAAACAAGCACTGGGCGGTACTGTGCCAGTGTTCGGAGTGCCGGTGCGGACGATGGCTGCTCAGATTGAAGCGAGTTTGAAGCAGCGTGGAATCAAGCGTCTGCCCATAACTATTACGCCCTTTGTTGACCTGGCCGCGCCCAAAAAGCAACGTCATCTTGGCACAGAGCTGGCCGAAGGTTTCTTTCATGAGCTGCAGGTGCGGGGGTTCAATCTAATCGATTTTGCAGCCTTACCCTTTGCTGACACGGGTGACAACAGCGCGCCCTATCCATTGACCGATTTTTACCGAAATCACCGCATCAGCTACGTGCTGAGCGGTACCTATATCGTTAATTCAGACGGCATCATCATCAATGCCCGGGTACTGGATACCGTCACCAAACAGGTGGTGGCCACCGGTCAGTCGCAGCTATCCGTTGGTGATCTGGAAGGTAGCTTGCCCGGCTACAATCCGTTGGACAGCCGTGATGGTATGATCGTCGAGAACGGTGGCGTTCCTGTTCACTAACCATCTTACAAATTTGACTGTGAAGGATATCTCTATGATGCGTGTGCTGGTTCTGATTTTTGCGGTTGTTGTGGCCGGTTGCGATACCGTCCAGTACCAGTATCAGCAGGCCAAGCAGCAGGTCCAGAAAGCCAATCACTCCGCCAATTCAGAGATGGTGGTGGAGACCCGCACCGTTACCGCCACCGGTTACGCCCCCATCAGTCTGCAATCGGGAGTGACTCGCAACCAGAAAGTGCTCAACGCCATGCGTGCCTCCAAGCTTCAGGCCTATAAGGAGCTGGCTGCCATTGTTCATGGCCAGTACCTGTTTGGTACGACCCAGGTGAAAGATATGGTGCTACAGAACGAACAGTTTAATGCTGCAGTCGGTGGTGTTATTCGCGGTGCGCGAGTGGTGAAAACCTTCCCGATTCAGGAAGATACTTACGCAACTATTCTGGAGCTGGATATGCGGGATGTGCAGCAAGCTTATGTCAGTGCGCAGCCCCAGTAAGTGAACGCTGATTAAATTGTATGGAGTTAGCCGCAACATCTATATTTTCTCTTCAAGCTGGCCGATAATGGCCGCCATTTTCCAAATCATATCAGCGAGATAGTTTGTGCCACTAAACAAGCCGAAAACCGCCGTCGTACTTGTTAATCTCGGAACCCCCGACAAACCCACTCGGGCTGCAGTGCGAAGTTACCTGAAAGAGTTTTTGTGGGACAAGCGGGTCATCGAAGGCTCAGGTTTAAGACGAGTGTTCTGGTGGCTGGTGCTGAATCTGGTGATTCTCACGGTCCGTCCTGGCAAAGTGGCAAAGCTTTATCAGTCGATCTGGGAGCAGGATTCCCCCATGCGTCGCATCCTTCATCAGCAGGTGGCGGAACTGCAACTGGCGCTGCAGCAGCGTTTTCCCGGGCAGGCTCCGGAAGTCTTTGCTGCTATGACCTATGGCTTGCCGAATTTTGATCAGATATTACGGGATCTGCATCGCAGCGGTTACCGTCGAATTCTGGTGATGCCGCTCTATCCACAATTTTCTGCCACCTCTACCGGGCCTGTGTACGACAAAGTGGCCAAGTTTCAGCAGGAGAGTCGTGATATCTGCGATATTCGAGTCCTGCACGATTATCATGACCACCCGCTTTATATTCAGGCGTTGGCTGAGTCTGTGAAGGAGTTCTGGAAGGAAAATCCGAAGTCTGAGAAGTTGCTGTTGAGCTTTCATGGTATTCCCAAGTCCTATGCTGATCAGGGCGATCCCTATCCTGACCACTGTCGGCGTACGGGTCAGCTTCTGGCTGAAGCGCTTGGGTTGGCCGATGTGGATTATCAGTCAGCATTTCAGTCTCGTTTCGGACCGGCTGAATGGGTTAAGCCCTACACGGATGAGACCCTCAAAGAGTACGCAAAACAGGGGGTTAAGTCTGTTGACGTGATCAGCCCGGCGTTCTCGGCGGATTGTCTGGAGACTCTGGAAGAGATCGCCATACAAAACCGTGAATTGTTCGAAGAGCAAGGCGGCGAGCTTTATCAATATATTCCAGCCCTCAATGCTTCATCTGCACACATCGAACTGTTGGCTACGCTGGTGGAAGAGCAAGCCGGTCAATGGTTGCGGTAATTTAGGATAGATCGATGGCTCAAACAGAACTGCTATTCGGTATCCATGCCGTTACTACATTGCTGCAGCGTCAGCCAAAGCGAATTCATAAACTGCTGATACAGAAAGGCCGCCACGATAAGCGGATGCAGCGGTTGTTGGAATTAGCCCAGCAAAAGCATTTGAACTGGCAACAGGTTGAGCGCGCGGAGCTTGATCGTCGGGTGGATGGTGTACACCAGGGTGTTGTTGCAGAAGTAGAACCCAATCGCGCACAGGGTGAGAGTTTTCTCGATCAAATGCTCGAATCCCTTGAGGAACCAGCCTTCCTGTTGGTGCTGGATGGTGTCACTGATCCCCACAATCTCGGGGCTTGTCTGCGTACCGCTGATGCGGCAGGCGTTCATGCGGTGATCGCGCCCAAGGACAAGGCGGCTCCACTCAACGCCACAGCGGTTAAAGTGGCCTGCGGTGCGGCTGAGAGTGTGCCCTATATTACCGTGACTAACTTGGCGCGGACGTTAAAACATCTGCAAGCTTATGGCATCTGGATTACCGGAACCGCCGGCGAAGCCGAGCAGCTAACCACCGAAGCTAATCTCACCGGTCCCATGGCTTTAGTTATGGGCGCTGAAGGGGCGGGCATGCGTCGGCTGACACGGGAAAACTGTGATCAGCTGATCAAAATTCCCATGGCCGGGGAGGTGAGTAGTCTGAATGTGTCAGTAGCAGCGGGGGTGTGTTTGTTTGAGGCGGTCAGGCAGCGGTCTGCCTAATCGACGGGCTCTGAATTCTGCATCAGCTCCTGAAAGGTGTTGAGCACGTAGCGCTGATAGATTTGGTCCAATAGCTGGCAGTATCGGTCTGAATCTATATCGGCTTCTGTTGGACCAATCGTTTCGATCAGTTCGGCAATTTCTGGGATTGCCGACATTCTCCCGGCTTTAAAAACCTCGATAAATTTTGCTGTCGTGCCTTGGCTAAGGTAGCAGTCGCTATACTCCGAGATGCTGTCATTCAGGTCGCAGAGCAAATAGATGCAGGCTCCTTCCCGTAGCAGCTTCTCATCGATGTCAGCGTAGCCTTCATCCACGTCCACATCTAAAAAATCAAAACCATTGAATCGATACGGGTGTATGCAAACGGTCTCGTCGTTGTAGATACCGCCGTACATCACAATTTGATAGTAAAGCAGTAGGACGGAGGCCATGGCATCATGGCCCCGGTAGGGATTGTCAGCATCAATACGCATGGCGGCTCGCTTTCAAAGGCTTGCTTTCAAAGATTCTCTTAAATAAAGCTCAAAACACTGCTGGCTACTACACACCATAGCACCACATAAAGGGGCGAGAGTTTCCACACCGCCAGCATCGCCATGCCGATCAATGCGATGGCGAAATCTGCGCCGGTCGATATTCCGGATGTCAAAATCGGATCGTACAAAGCGGCACCCAATAGCCCGACAACTGCAGCATTGACGCCGGCAATGGCGTTAGCCGCAGTTTGATTGTGTGAGATGGATTGCCACAAAGGTAAGGCCGCTGCGATCAGCAGTAACCCGGGGAGGAACATAAACAGCAGCGCGGTAAAGGCGCTCACCCAACTGCTGTGTTCGGTGGGAATAATAGCGCCCAGATAAGCCGAGAAGGTGAATAGTGGGCCGGGGATCGCTTGCGCTGCGCCGTAGCCAGCTAAAAAGCTCTCCTTGTTTATCCAGCCTGACGCGACAACTGAATCTTCAAGTAAAGGCAGCACCACATGACCGCCGCCAAACACCAGGGCGCCGGCGCGATAAAAGGCATCCGCCATGGCAACCAGACCTGATGGACCTGCCAACAATGGTAAGACTGTTAGCAAAAGTAGGAAGAGTGCGAACATAATTAGCCCGGTCCGCTTACCGTAACCGACTTGTATCTGACAGTCTCCTTCGACAACCGACTCGCGGCAAAAATACAGACCGGCAGCAGCGCCCGCAAGAACAACAATAAGCTGCAGCCAAGCTGATCCGGCCACCAATAAAATCCCTGCCGCAAAAACAGCAATACTACGTCTGGCATTGTCAGGGCAGAGCTTATTCGACATTCCCCAAACCGCGTCAGCGACAATGACGCAGGCAACCAGTTTTAATCCATGAATGGCCGCTTGCCCAATCTCTCCCGACAGATAGGGCAGCACCGATGCAAAACCGATCAACAAAATTGCAGAGGGTAGGGTAAAGGCTAAAAACGCTGCCAGTGCTCCAAGCCATCCTGCCCGCAGCATACCCATGGAAAATCCCAGCTGGCTGCTGGCGGGACCTGGGAGAAACTGGCAGATCGCCAGGAGTTGGCTGTACTGGCTATCGCTGAGCCACCGCTGTCGTTCTACCAGCTCTTTTCGGTAGTATCCCAGGTGCGCCACCGGTCCGCCAAAAGAGGTCAGTCCCAGTTTAAGGAACGTGATAAACACTTCGATCGGCGTGCCTTGGGTGCTGGGCTCGACTTTTATTTCGGACATGAAGAAGGTTCCGGTTGCTATCTACTCTGTGTTTGGTGGGTCATATTAAGATGATAGTCAGCAATTGTTTCCAACAGATTGTAGCGCTGCTGCAGATCCGTTATCAGGCTCTCAAGTATCCTAAAGCAATTCAAGACATAGGGTGGCAATTACAACGGTATGGGGAAATGCGATCGTAGGTTGAATTTCCTGTTGGCCGTATTCTGTAATCAGAGAAAAATTTTCGTAACTGTCAAACTGGTTCTGAAGCAAACACCATTCTGTTTTTAGATCGTTGGTTGTCATTGTTTGTCTGCTATTGGGCTTTATTTGGATAAATCTGTGCTGCTGATGGTGCCTAAATTTCTACGGCTCGACCAGCGGAAATAGGCATAGATTGTCGTTATTCAGCATTATCTTCCGTCTCTTTTTGGAGATATTCTGAATCAGTGTGAAATGCCTTCTAAGAGTCCGGGGTATGGTTTTTATAGGCCGGAAAGTTATAACTTTGTAATCCCTGCTTATGAGATAAGACATTATTTTATAAGCCATATTAGTTTTGTTGAATGTGTATGCAGCGAATTTACATAAATGACAAAAATGCTGCAGATTTTTCACATTTATACTGATGGTGCTAGCGTATGCTTAAGTTAGAAGCAGTGGATTTAGAGGATGGAGGGTAGGCGGCTATGTTGACTTATGAAGACTGTCTGGAGATGTGCGAATTGACTCCGGAGGAGATCGAGGCAATTGCTGAACACGAGCATCTACAGCGTATTCAGGCGATTGCGAAAGCAGATTATCTGGTGCATACCGAAGGTGGGGAACGGATGATCAGAAAAATGATTATCGATGACATTCGCCATGCCCAGGAAAGAGGAGATGCCGAACATGAGGCGGATCTGAAGCAGGTGCTGGCGCTGTTTATCAAGACTCATCCTCGACACAATCCGGTGAATCTGCACTAGAATTTTCGTACACTTGGAATGCAAAAAGGGCTGCGTATGCAGCACTGCTGTCCCATAGTTTGGGATAAATAATGAAGCCTGGATCCAAGTGGGTAAAATGAGAGTGCGACCAATCACTCTAACCACAAGGATTCAGGCTT
>JAPHRD010000073.1 GCA_026196225.1 Motiliproteus sp. | reverse complement strand
CCTCGCCGAACTGTTGAACCCCGCTCCACCTGACAAGAAAAAAAGGAACCCTCAGATGAGGATTCCTTTTTGATCAGAAAATGTGGGACAGCAGTGGCCACAAGGGCGCCTTTAATATTTTACAAATAGCGATCAAAGCACGAATAGGTGGTGCTTTTTCTTACCCAGCTTAACCAGAAAGTAGCGATCAAAACGTGCTTGAGAAGAGGAGAACACTTCGCCAGCTCTCATATTATCTTCCATACCGTAAGCGTCGCCATTAACAATAACCGCTTTACGCTGAAGGGCGTCTTTCACCTGTTTACCCGAAGGCGCCAAACCAGCTTCAGACAACAATGTCGTTAAGGGGATGTCTGCTAAATTTACCACATCAAGATTAGACGACGGCAAACCATCAAGCGATAGCTGCTGGTAATCACCTTCACTCAATGCGGAGGTGTCACCACTAAACAGCGCCTGGGTAATTCGCTCCGCCGCTTGCAAACCTTCTTCTCCATGCACCAAGCGAGTTACTTCTTTGGCAAGAATCCCTTGAGCCTGGGGACGTCCTTGAGCTTCCGCATCCTGGCGCTGGACACCCTCAATCTCTTCCACTGACAGGAAAGTAAAGTAGCGCAGGAAGTTATAGACATCAGCATCCGCACTATTAATCCAGAACTGATAGAAGGCGTAAGGTGAAGTACGCTCAGGGTCCAGCCACACTGTGCCGGCCTCTGTCTTACCGAATTTGGTGCCATCGGCCTTGGTAATCAGCGGCAATGTTAGGCCAAACACATGCTGGCGATTCATGCGACGAGTAAGTTCAATACCGCCAGTGATATTACCCCACTGGTCGGAACCACCAATCTGCAATGAACAGTTGTGGCTTTTATTCAGAACCTGGTAATCGTAAGACTGCAGAATCATATAGGTGAACTCAGTAAAGGAGATCCCCTCACCTTCCCGCTCGATGCGCTGTTTCACCGACTCTTTATGGATCATCTGATTGACCGCAAAATGCTTCCCCACATCTCGCAAGAAGGTCAGCACATCGAGGTTTTGAGTCCAGTCTAGATTATTAACAACTTCTGCGGAATGCTCTCCGCAGTCGAAATCCACAAAACGGCCTACCTGGGTCTTTATCTTTTCAACCCAATTGTTGACGATATCGGGCGTATTCAGTTTACGTTCTTCTGCCTTAAAACTGGGATCACCGATCAGACCCGTTGCACCACCCACCAACAGCAAAGGCTTGTGTCCAGCCTGCTGGAATCGCTTTAATGCCAACAAAGGCACCAGACTACCGATATGCAAACTATCTGCAGTTGGATCAAAACCACAATAAAGCGTGCGAGAACCTTCAGAAAGATGACCTTCCAGCTCATCCTCGCCCGTCATTTGGGCAACCAAACCGCGCCCTTGAAGATCCTTAAGCAGTGCATTTTCGACCGTCATTTATGTGTTACCTAATTACTGTCTGTGTAGATTCCAGGAGCGCATTTTTTCCGACAAAATCAAAACCCGCTGTTTGAAGAACGGCGTATTTTAACGATAGAGCCCGTTTTTAACAATTGAACCACCATAAATAGGGCGCGGATCAATGGATGTACCCTCATACTTTCCCTATAATGGCCGAAAACTAGAATCAATACCGCCAGGGGAGTTCCTTTGAACCTTCTAAAATCCACAAAGCAGTTTCCCAAGACCCATCTAGTTGCTGTATGCACTTGCGCAGCCACCGTTGCCCTGGCTCTTGTATTTATTCCTAGCCAGGATGTCGCCGCCGAGCGCGGAGACAAACGCCAAACCATCGTCCTAGCAGCACCCAGCGAAACACAAAAAACAGTTTCAGAGACTACGACTAAGCCAACGAATCAGATAGACACCGCCAAAGCTGAAGCAACACAACCAGCTATACCAGTAATTGCTTTGGCTGATACCTCCCCAGAACCACAGCTTTCCGCTCCTACTCCAGTCGTCGAAGAGAACTGGCTGCGAATCAAGGTTCGCTCTGGCGACAACCTCACGACGCTTTTCAAAAAAGCCGGTTTGGGGGCCAACGAGATGTATCCGCTAATCAATGGCATCAAACCCGAGAAGCCCTTTAAACGACTCATGCCAGGCCATCAGTTGGAGTTCTTGATTGTCGATGGAGAACTTTCAAAACTTCGCCTGGAAAAATCAAAGCTGGAAAGCCTGGTCATCAGCAAAAACGAATCTGGATACCAGATTGAGAAAGTTGAGCGGGTGCCAGATGTCCAACACGTTTACAAGCAGGGCAATATTGAGCAGTCACTGTTCCTAGCGGGCCAAAGCGCTGGCCTAAGCCAAACCAAGATCATGGAGCTGGCTGGTATCTTTGGCTGGGATGTGGATTTCGCCTTAGATATACGCAAGGGCGATAGCTTCCGATTGATCTATGAAGAGTTGTTACTAGACGGTGAAGTGATCAAGGATGGCAACATTATTGCTGCCGAGTTCACCAACCAAGGAAAAACCTTCCGCGCTATTCGATATACCGACAGCAAGGGCGACAGCAATTACTTTACTCCCAAGGGAGAAAGCATGCGTAAGGCATTCCTCCGGACTCCGGTGGATTTTGCCCGTATCAGTTCTCGCTTTAACCCCAATCGCCGCCACCCCATCTTTAAGACCAAACGCCCTCATCGCGGCGTTGACTACGCCTCCCCTACAGGCACACCCATCAAGAGCGCCGGCGACGGCAAAGTAATCTTTGCCGGTCGCAAGGGTGGTTACGGCAAGGTCGTTATCGTTCAACACGGTCAGAAATACACTACTCTTTACGCCCATATGAGCCGCATCAAGCCTGGCATGAAGCGAGGCAAGCGAGTAAAACAGGGTAATACCATCGGTTATGTGGGTAGCACCGGCTACGCCACCGGGCCCCATCTACACTATGAATTCCGCGTCAATGGTGTACACCGTAACCCGCTGACGGTGCCACTCCCCCATGCCAAGCCGCTCCCAAAAAAGGAGCATAAGAACTTTATGCCTTTGGCTCAGGAGATGGTCGCCCAACTGGAAACCCTGGCACAGACTCAGATCGCTGCTAAATGACCGCAGAGCTCTATATCGGCCTGATGTCCGGCACCAGCCTGGACGGAGTCGATACCGTACTTGTGGATCTGTCTGGCGACTACCCCAAGCTGATTGCTTCTCATCTCGAGCAGATTCCGGAAGACATTCACCGGGAATTGCTGGCATTGACCCAATCCGGCGACAACGAAATCGACCGCATGGGCGTTGCCGATTACCGCTTTGCTGATCTACAGACCCTCGCGATAAAAACACTTCTTGAAAAAGCCAACGTCAACGTCGAGCAAATAAAAGCCATTGGCAGTCACGGCCAAACCATCCGCCATCGCTCAGAGTTTGACTACCCTTTTACTTTGCAGATTGGTGATCCAAATCGCATGGCGGAGCAAACAGGCATCACCGTCGTTGCCGATATCCGCCGCCGTGACATGGCTGCCGGCGGAGAAGGGGCACCACTAGTTCCCGCCTTTCATCAACGATTTTTGAGAAGCCCTGAGCAAGACCGCATGGTGGTGAACATTGGCGGCATAGCTAACGTGACGGTTTTGGACCGAAACCCGGACATTTCCAGCATCGGCTACGACACCGGCCCCGGCAATGTGTTGATGGACAGCTGGATTTCTCGGCACCAGCAAGAAAATTACGATGCAGACGGCACCTGGGCCTCCAGCGGCTGCATCTTTCAGCCGCTGCTGGAACAGATACTGAAAACCTCCTACCTGCATCAGCCGCCTCCGAAAAGCACCGGCCGAGAGCTGTTTCATATCGGCTGGCTAGATCAACATATCCACAACTGTGCTGAAGGAGTTCCTGCAGAAGATATTCAAGCGACTTTGCTGGAATTTACGGCTCAAACTATCAGCACAGCCATTCTGTCCCATGGGTATTCAGAGCTTGGCATCTATCTCTGCGGAGGAGGTGCATCCAACAGCGCACTGACCCAACGACTACATCAGCTGCTCGCCCCCCATCAGGTGAAAACCACTGACGATCTTGGCATTCCCGCCGAATGGCTTGAAGCTTGCGCCTTTGCCTGGCTGGCGCAAGCCTGCTTAAAAGGTGAAACCGGCAACCTGCCTAGCGTCACCGGAGCCAAGGGAGAACGGATCCTCGGTGCTATTTATCAGGCTTAGTACTCACTTATAAGTTTTAGCACCCGCACCGAAAACACACGCTTGGTATCGAACCTTTAGACCAACACACCCCGCAAAAAGCCGACAAACTTATCCGCATTAATATGAAAATCGTTGAATACCACTTTGCCACTGGAGTCTATAATCACAATCCAAGGGGTTCCTCCGGTGCGATAGTCCTTCATGGTTTTAGGGAAACGCTCACTGTCAGACGCACCGGGGTCATGCCCCATCAATATCGGCAATTGGTATCTTAATTGCCGCTCCCGCACACTGGCCATAGAAAACTGGGTGCGCTTACCAGTTTCCGCCGTGTGGCGCCTTGTAACTCAATGGATTGAGTCAGCCATTCTTTACATCCTTGAGGAATAATCGTTCCTCTTGGACCACAAAACAGCCGAGCTGTTACAGCCTTTTATTCAGGCATAAAAAAACCGCGACACAGGCCGCGGTTTGAAAGGAAGAGAGAAACTCTTAGATAGAGAACGAAGATCCGCAACCACAGGTGGTTTTGGCATTGGGGTTTTTGATAACAAATTGCGAGCCCTGAAGCCCTTCCTTGTAATCTACCTCTGCGCCAGCTAGATACTGGAAACTCATGGGATCAACCAGCAAAGTCACACCATCGTTGACGATAGCAGTATCGTCATCATTGTTGCTCTCATCGAAGGTAAAACCGTAGGAGAAGCCAGAGCAACCACCGCCAGTGACAAACACCCGCAACTTGAGGTTATCGTTCTCTTCTTCCTCAATCAGGCTTTTCACTTTAGCCGCCGCTGAATCGGTAAAAACCAGCGGCGTTGGGGAAAACTCTTCAACAGCGCTCATGACACCTCCAAAAAAGCACTTTTAACATTAGCCAATAGCTATGACCGCATTATGCTATTACCCAACCAAAACAGTCAAGTATTAAACTAACCGGGATCGATCCGGATCAAGGCATCAGGCCGACGATTTGCAGACCCGCTGTTTCTTCAAAGCCAAACATAATGTTCATGTTTTGAACCGCCTGACCTGCAGCGCCTTTGACCAGATTATCGATCACCGACAACACCACTACAGTATCTTCATCTTGAGGACGGTAGATAGCAATCCGGCAAGTGTTGGCGCCTTTCACCGAGCGGGTTTCCGGGAAGCTACCTGCAGGCATCACATCCACAAAGGGTTCATCAGCATAACGCTCTTCAAATAGAGCCTGCAGATCACCGGCCGGCGCTTTTAAAACACCGTACAGCGTTGAATGGATACCGCGAATCATCGGCGTCAGGTGTGGCACAAAGGTCAGCCCCACCTGTTTACCGTAGACATCAGTCAGCCCCTGCTTGATCTCCGGCAGATGACGATGACCGTAAACACCGTAAGCTTTAAAACTCTCACTGGCTTCGCACAGCAAAGTACCCACATTGGCACCACGTCCTGCGCCACTGACGCCTGACTTACAATCAGCAATCAGACGGTCGGCATCGATCAGATCGTTTTCAAGCAACGGCAAAAAACCCAATTGGGTTGCGGTTGGATAACAACCCGGGTTAGCAACCAGACGCGCATCACGGATCTGCTCACGATAAACTTCAGGCAAACCGTAAACCGCTTCAGCAGCAGCTTCTGCTGCCGTATGCTCCATGTTGTACCAGCGTGACCAGAGTTCCAGATCTTTAATCCGGTAATCCGCACCCAGATCAACTACCCGGGTTCCCTTCTCGATCAGCTTGGGAGCCATATCCATGGCAACACCGTGAGGTGTGGCAAAGAACACCAGATCACAGCTGGCCAACTGGTCCAGATCAGGCACCGTAAATTTAAGATCAACATGACCTCGAAGGTTCGGGTACATCTGAGCGACATGAACCCCTTCCTCAGAACGGGACGTGATGACCGCCAGTTCAACCTGGGGATGAAGTGCCAACAACCGGAGCAGTTCTACTCCCGTGTATCCAGTACCACCTACAATACCTACCTTAATCACGCTAACCTCTGAATAACTCTTACCTGGCCGTGAGAATGGCCACGCTTGTAAAAAAAGTGCTTATAATAAGGCCCCTTAAGCAAAAGCGGAAGGAACCTCCATCAATTGGGGGTACTATTGTACTCTTAAACCAACAATAACAAAGGCGTAACCAACTCCCCATGTGGATGGATTCCCTGTCACTCAATCACTTTCGTAAACGTCTCGCCCATGTGGAAGCGCTACCACAGCTGGTGATTCTCGGTTTGCTATGTGGATTGTTCACCAGCCTGATCATCATCGCCTTTCGCTACGCTATTACTCTGCCGCTGGAGCATACCCTGCCCGATGGCGATCCAGAAAACTTTGAGCAGCTAGCCAGCCACTGGCGACTACTTTTACCCATTGGTGGAGCTATGGTTATCGCCACTCTGCTGTCGATGGTTAACTATGAACACGCCCGTGTGGGCGTCCCTCATGTGCTGGAAAGACTGGGATATCACCAGGGGCAACTGCCACTAATGAATGCGGTGGTGCAGTTCGTTGCCGGCACTCTGACGATTGTATCGGGACAATCTGCCGGTCGCGAAGGACCTGCTGTCCATATGGGAGCTGCCAGCGGCAGCCTGATGGGACAGTGGCTTAAACTTCCCAACAACAGCATTCGGATGCTGGTGGGGTGCGGAACCGCCGCTGCTATTTCGGCCTCCTTCGACACCCCCATGGCCGGAGTGATCTTCGCCATGGAAGTGGTAATGATGGAATATTCCGTGATCGGATTTATTCCCGTCACCATTGCCTCCGTCACCGCAGCTCTGGTTATGCAACTGCTGATAGGCAATGAAACCGTCTTACATGTCCCTACCCTGGATCTAGTTACTCTTTCTGAGATTCCCTTTGTTTTGCTGCTGGGAATCATCCTCGGCCTGCTATCGTTACTGTTTAATCGGACAGTGCTGTTTACGGTAAAACAGATCCGCCTACCCCTATTTGCCCGAATAACTTTAGCCGGCATCATCACCGGTGTAGTCGCCCTGCTTTACCCGCAAATTATGGGTTTAGGCTACGATTCCGTCAGCTCAATTTTGGAAGGCAGCTACGGCCTTCAGCTGTTAATCGGATTGGTGATTGCCAAACTCTTTGTCACGGCCATTGCCGTTGGCTTAGGCATGCCCATTGGTCTGATCGGACCAACCCTGTTTGTCGGTGCCGCAGCAGGAGCTTGCCTAGGCATTTTGGGATCGATGTTCGCCCATATCCCAGTTTCCGAGATCGGCTTTTACGCCATGTTGGGCATGGGTGCGATGATGGCCGCGGTTCTACAAGCACCACTGGCCGCACTGATAGCTGTCCTAGAGTTAACCAACAACTCCAACGTTATCTTTCCGGCCATGGTGGCGATTGTCACCGCCAGCCTAACCTGCCGTCACTTTTTCCCCGATGGATCAGTGTTTCAGGCAGTACTGGTTGCTCGAGGTTTGGATTGGCGTCGAGCCCCCATGGATCAAATTCTAGAGCGGGCCAGTGTTACCAGCGAGATGCGAGAAAACTACTGCCAGCATCCAGCAGAGATCAGCAGCTACGATGCACTGACGATACTGGAAAACAACGTGGACTGGATTATGGTGGGAGATCCACATCGTCCTCAGCAATTGCTCTCCTGTGCCGACCTGAAACTCTTTCTGGATCAACACAACGGCAACCAGAAACCCGAACAGATTAACCTGTTGGCCATCCCCGGTGTCCGCAAAGATCTAGCGGCTGTGCACCTAAACGCCACCTTAAAAGAAGCCTTACAGGTTCTCGACAACAACAACATCGATGCCGCTTACATCACTGATCAGAGCAACACACCACTAGGCATTCTGATGCGCGAAGATATCATGCGCTTTTTCACCGAACGGCACGAACTCTAATCCATTATGAAAAAAAACACCTTCCCACTGTCAGGCCTCTACGCCATTACTGACTCAACCCTGATGCCGAATGAGAAGCTGCTTGCGATGGTCGAAAAAGCACTAGTCGGTGGAGCAGCCATTGTTCAATACCGGGACAAGTCCGACAATCAACAACTGCGGCAATTCCAGGCTACTGCACTGGTTAACCTCTGCAATAGCTACCAGAGACCTCTGCTGATCAACGATGATATTCAGCTAGCCAAGGCGGCTAATGCCCACGGCGTACATTTGGGGCAAGGTGATGGTTCGGTAGCCGAAGCTCGATCCATTCTTGGTGACAACACCATTATTGGAGTAACCTGCCATGATTCTCTCGCCTTAGCACAGGAAGCTCAGAACCAAGGAGCAGACTACGTCGCCTTCGGTGCCTTCTTTCCCTCAGCCACCAAGCCCGATGCCCGCCCGGCACCGATTGAACTGCTGCATGACGCCCGTCAACTGCTGCAGATCCCGGTTGTAGCCATCGGCGGAATTACCGTGGATAATGCCCAGCAAGTGATCGATTCAGGTGCTGCCATGACCGCTGTAGTCCACAGCCTGTTTGCAGCCGAAAACATTAAAGCCCGCGCCCAACAGTTCAATCAGCTGTTCGCCCGTGCGGGTAGCAAGTAATCAGCAACAAATTGATAACCAAACAACTTTTCTGGATGCCTCGGCGGCATCTTTGACGACAGATAGAGAGCAGCTAATGAGCAGATCTGAAGCCCTTTTCAACGAAGCTAAAATTGTGATTCCCGGTGGCGTGAACTCGCCGGTACGCGCCTTCAAGGCAGTGGGAGGAACCCCTGTATTTGTCGACCGCGCTGAGGGAGCCTACTTCTTCGACGCCGACGACAAACGCTATGTTGATTACGTGCTGTCTTGGGGCCCTATGTTGCTGGGCCACGCTCATCCCAGCATCACCGAAGCAGTGATCGAGAAGATGAAGAAAGGGTTGAGCTTCGGCGCTCCCACCGAAATCGAAACCCAACTGGCCGAAACCATCTGCGAAGCTCTACCCCATATGGACATGATCCGTATGGTCAGCTCCGGTACCGAAGCCACCATGAGCGCCATCCGTCTGGCCCGTGGCTACACCCATCGTGACAAGATCGTTAAGTTTGAAGGCTGCTATCACGGCCATTCTGACTCCCTGCTAATCAAAGCCGGTTCTGGAGCGCTGACCCTGGGCGTCCCCAGCTCTCCAGGGGTTCCTGCCAGTCTGGCGGAACACACCATCACCCTGACCTATAACGACAGCGAAGGGGTCAAAAAAGCCTTTGAAGAGATTGGCGATCAGGTGGCCTGCATTATCGTGGAGCCGGTAGCCGGCAACATGAACTGCATCCCACCACTACCCGGATTCCTGGAAACCCTGCGTTCAGTTTGCGACCAACACGGCAGCCTGCTGATTGTTGACGAAGTGATGAGTGGATTCCGTCTCGGTCTGCAAGGAGCACAGGGTTACTATGGCGTTCAAGGCGATATTACCACCCTCGGCAAGGTCATCGGCGGCGGCATGCCGGTGGGCGCTTTTGGCGGACGCAAAGAGGTGATGGAACAGATCGCACCGCTGGGACCTGTCTACCAGGCCGGCACCCTGTCCGGTAATCCGGTAGCAATGGCAGCCGGCTTGGCCATGTTGGCTGAGATCAGCAAGCCCGGCTTCTACGATCCGCTGTTCGAAAAGACCACTCGCTTGGTTGATGGCCTTCAGGCCATTGCTGACAAGGCGGGTATTCCTTTCACCACCAACCATGTGGGCACCATGTTCGGCGGATTCTTTACCGAAGAGAAGCAGGTCAGCAACTACCAGCAGGTTATGGCCTGCAACAACGATCGCTTCAATAAATTCTTTCATGGCATGTTGGATGCGGGCATCTATCTGGCTCCAGCCAGCTATGAAGCGGCCTTTATGTCAGCAGCTCATACTGATGAGGACATTCAGTTTACTCTGGATGCCGCTGAGAAAGTATTCGCGACCCTGTAACTACAGGTTTCGATACTAAAAAAGGGCGACCAAGTGTTGCCCTTTTTTAGTATCGCCCTTTTTTATGGCTCAATCATCTAATTGCGGAATAGGACTATCCATCACCGCAGCGATACAGGTGAGCATCTCTTTTTCCAGCACCGTCACTTTGCCATCCTGGCGCACACAGTTTTCCATACCCTTGATCAGGCGTGGTTTTAAGATCGGATAACAGCAGGCCAGCTTAGAAACCGCTTTCTTGAACTGGTCCAGATCGCACTGCGGCTCCGGCAGCAGTTTGAGGTTATAGAGCCCTGCGCTACCAACCCCACGATTAAAGGCTTTTTCCGCGTCTTCAGGATCATCGTGACCGTGGTGGACTAGCAAGGACAGCACCAGCTGAAATTCATCCGCGACCTGTTGCGGCCGACGATACTTGGGTTTGCTGGCTTTAACCCGGCCGTACTCAGGATCAAGGTAATGACTCAACAACTGATACAAACACCATTCGTAGAGATCGATATGGTTATCCGCCCGCATCACCAACAACAACTGTTGCTTAAACTGCTGATATTGCTGTTTCGACATGCACTTCAAGGCCGGTAACGTCAGCTCCAGCAAAGGATGATGAAGCGCCCGAGGTAACTGATCCTGCAGCGGCTTGATCTGCTCAATCTGGCTCAGTAAACCCGGCGTTTCTGACTGCGCCAAGTATTGATGTTGTTTCTGTTTAGTCGCCTCATCGTCACTCTGTAAAAAGCCAAACACCAAAGCCATCGCCCCTAGCGGCTCTCTGGCCAATGTCTGTAAAGATTCCGGAATCTGATCCAGCCCTTGGCGTACCACGCGGATATCACTCTGCAAGGTCAATTCCGCCGGATCGATCTTTTCACCAGCAATCGCCGCTCCCAAGACCGCAGCCTGCATCAACTTTTGTTGCCGCTCTTGGCGCTTCAGCTCCTCTTTTTCAACACGCTCCTGCTCCGCCTTAAGCTCGCTGGGTTTCGGGTAGATATAATTGCCGTCCCACTCCGGCTGGATACGAGCGATCCGCTCCAACAGTGGCGGATGGGTGGCAAACAGCCCCGTCAAACCTTTCAGGGCTCGGCCGAAAAACAGATGGCTAACCTCCCCGGTCCGTGGGGCAGCCAACTCGGCACCGTAACTATGACCACCAATCACTTTTAGTGCGTCGGCGATGCCGTCAGGATTACGGGTAAACTGCACCGCCGACGCATCAGCCAGGAACTCTCGCTGGCGGCTCACCGAGGAGCGAATCAGATTGCCAAAAAAGGTACCCATCCAGCCCACAACGATCAGCGCCAATCCCAATATCGCCACTTGAGCTCCACCGCCACGTCGGGAGCTGGATCGGGAACTGGGTCGGACCCGAAGCAACAGCTCTCCCACCGTGCCGATAAACACAATGCCATGGAGAATGGCGATCAGGCGCAAATTGAGACGCATATCACCGTTAAGGATATGGCTGAATTCATGGGCAACGACCCCCTGAAGCTGCTCGCGATTGAGCCTTTGAATAGACCCCAAAGTCACACCAACTACGGCGTCAGCGGGGGTATTACCGGCGGCAAAGGCATTGATACCGTATTCCTGTCGCATCAGGTAAACAGGAGGCACCGGCATGCCCGAGGCGATTGCCATCTCCTCCACCACATTGAGAATTTTCTTCTCGTCACCATCTTCGGTATTGGGATGAATACGCTCACCGCCTAGTGACTCCGCAATCCGCTTCCCCCCCTCGGATAGCTGCACCCACTTGTAGATAATGGCACAGAGGACCACCCCCGCCACAGCCAAGCCGATTAGCCAAAACCGCTCCCAATCCATTTGCGCAAACAGATGGGAACTATCTTCGGTGACCAGGGCAGAAATACCTCCCTGAATCCCTCCCTGGGGCGTGGTATCCATACTCCACAGGGTCAAGACAACCAGCAGGTTGGTAATGGCGATCAGTAGCAAAACAGCAACTAAAAAGAGCAGGACCAGCACACCGGTATTGCGGCGCGCCTTATCCTGCTGGGAAAAGAAATCCATGACTTAGAAGCTCCTAAGTCTTAAAAAGAGACCTTGGGCGCTGCCTGAATCTCGGCAGAATCTTCAAACTCCAACAGGGACGCATCAGTAGGGTGACCAAAGGTGGTGGCAAAGAAGACCGGTGGAAAACTCTGGCGGAAGATATTGTAAGCCGTCACCGCGTCGTTAAAGGCCTGACGGGCAAAGGCAACGCGGTTTTCAGTGGTGGTTAGCTCTTCGCTCAACTGCATCATGTTCTCGTTGGCTTTGAGGTCGGGATAATCTTCCATAACCACATTAAGGCGACCCATTGCGCCTTGGAGAACCCCTTCCGCACCCGCCAATCCTTCAATAGCAGCGGCACTGGCCGGATTGGCAGCAGCGCCTTTCAACATCGCCGCTGCTTCATTACGGGCGCTAACAACGGCTTCAAGAGTTTCCCGCTCGTGTTGCATATAGCCCTTGGCGGTTTCCACCAGGTTAGGAATCAGGTCATATCGACGTTTCAACTGCACTTCGATCTGACTAAAAGCGTTCTGGTAACGGTTTTTCAAGGTCACCAGATTGTTGTAGATGCTGACGATATAGAAAATGATCGCCGCGACAATCACCAAAAAAACGATAGTGCCGATTTCCATGATCTTTCCCTGCAGTTGGAACTTGCCGACAAGTTCAAGTTATTGGGGTTGCAGCAACTGTATAACATAGTCCAGGAAGGAGCTGTAGCCAATCCACAGCGGCTGATTAGAAACAGAACCGATGGGTGATCTCGATCAAAGAGGAATGACAGCGGCAACGAGGTCATTGGAATAGATAGCAGGAACAAATAGCTGCGCTAAACAGCGAAGGGAATTAAAGGGGCTGGATAGTCCCATCCAGCCCCGTAAGATTACTTAAGGTTATTCTCAATGGCATCCAGGAAGCCACACATATCGACAATCTGTTCAGATGCCGGATCGGTGGTCTTGCCCTTCAAATCGCCGGTGATAATACCCTGATCAACGGTATCGATCAGCGCCTCTTTCAAGTTGTCGGAGTAATCGATCAGCGCCTGGTTTTCTTCACGCTTACCCAATACCTCCAAGGCATCGGCAACAGCCCACAGCAGTGCTGACGAGTTGAAGTGCGCCTCTTTTCCATCGGTCTCCAAGTATTTCATATAGAGATCGTGGGCAGTACCATGAGGAGCTTCGAACAACATGGTGCCGTCTTTACTCTCGATGATAGAACTGGCCGTTGCCAGGCTACCACCCAGGGCTGCCGAGATATCCGAGAAGATATCGCCATCCAGATTCTGCGCAGGATACAGGGCCCGACGCGGTGGATCTGAAATCATCTTCTTCAGCTGACTGGAGGGTCGCATGATCATAAACGAAGGAGGAGCAGTGTTATCTTGCGCCAGCTTCTTCCGAGCTTCTACGATAATGGTGCTGAACACATCATCGTATTCCATGTATTCCCGTTTAAGACCGAAGTAAACTTCTTTGTCGTTGCGGGAGGCATCCTTGAATACCTGAGTTACCCAGTCTTTGATCGCTTGCTTATCGTTTGACATCAATAGAATAGGATCACCAGCCCGCACTTCCCGTGCATGCTTCTCCTCGCCATCAACAATCACTTTAACGATCCCATCCTCAGGAACCGGCATATTGAAACTACCGTATTGGTCACCACCACCGGCACTCATCCGAGAGATAGAAACGTGGCAATCCCGAGCGGGAATACCGTACTTCTTGATAGTACGAACCAGCTTAAACAGCTTACGCCCTGAGGTATTGTCCGGCACGCCCCATAGGGCTCTTTCTGGTGGGTTGGAGATAATCCGAGCAGCCTGGGCGTCTATCAGTTCATAAAAGTAGTTCAGACCCTGAGCTTTAAACTTCTCTTCGTAGTCGTCGTAGTAGATCGCTTCAATGGCCTGTTTCATCACCCCGTCGTAGCCGGGAATAACCGTATCTTTGAGGCCAAGGTAAGCGTCCCGGTTTTCCCGCAACGCTCGCTGGAAGAACTTGTGCGCCCAATTCTGAACATCTTCCAAATCGTTTGTGGCCAACAGCCAAGGATCACCTTTTTTGATCTTACGGCGGTGAAGCTCAACAGGATCGCCGCTCTTACCCACAAACATTAATTTAACAATACCCGTGGCCTTGGAGAGTTCGTTAAAACTGTGTTTGTTGCCGCCCCGCTCCATGGTATCAACGTCGATATCACGACCGATCCATTGTGGCGGATTGTTTTGGAGATTGCGGAAATGAATATCTTCGCGGGTGATATTGCCGGCGATACCTTTACGGATAGCGCCGTTAGGAGATTTAGTCGCTAGCTTGTCGAGTTCTTCCTCTTTTACGTGAGGATATTTTTCCAACAATTCATCCAGCTGCGACCGGTTGACAGTAATACCTGCGTTCTTGATACCCACACCGTGGGTTTTTAACGCGTCAATGGCATCGTGAACCGCCTGCCCATTCGTTACCAGTCGGTTCTCCGCCGTCAGATCAATCTCCACAAGATCGATATCCAATCGCTTAGCAACAAACTGATCTAGGATACGATCAAAGGCCACCTGGGCCATCTCATCCCCATGGAGAATAACCAGTGGATTCTGGACGGTAATCTTGTTATTCATATGCCCCACCCTTTCATTCCTTTTTATTGCAGTTTCCACCAACCCGAAACACCTTCGAGTGGCCTATCAGGAAACTGTGGATTATTGAAGATGAGTATGAGGTAATTTTACGGGCCTGCCTATGCGACTAAAGTGCTTGATATGGGGCGCAAAGGTTGATGAAATCTAGCTTTTGTCATTTTCCATGGATAGCAATCCCAACCAAAAACCAGCGACAAAAGCTGCCACTTTCATCCTAAAAGAGGGGTGGTAATTCGCCCATTTGGTTAGACAAACCGGCGACACGGACTCCAATTAGACTTTATAGTTGAAACGGAAGAATGAAACGTCAGTATCAGACTCAGCGCTGAGCAATCTGCTGCAACAGCGCTTTAAATGCCTTCTGCATCTGATCGTTTCCGGAAGACAAGCTTAAGCCTTTCTTAGCCAGCTGTTGGGCACGGGGATAATCTTTCATATCCAGTCGCAATCTCGCCAATTGCAGGTATACCAGGGGATCTCGGGGAGCGATACGTTGGGCACGTTCCAAAGAAGAAAGCGCTTGCTGATTCCGACCCGACTGGTGTTGCTGCTCGGCCTGTTCCAACAATGCCAAGAGCGCACCACTAGGCTGAGCCGGTGCAGCTTGTGCAGCGGGAGGCTGATATCGAGGAGCAGCGGAAGCCGTCTCTCCGGGAGTTACTGAGGGTAGTACAACGGCGGGTTGCTCTGTTGGGTAAGTACGGGCAGTGCCAGCCGGAATATTGGTTGTGGGGGCGGTTGCTTGAGATGCCGTTGTCTCACTAGAGCCCGGTTGATTGTAGCCGGGCTGATTGCTAACGCTCTGATCAGCAGGAACCTGCAGTGAACGGTCTTCGATACGCACCTGATTGGGGTCATGAGTTGCACAGCCCACCAGCATGATGGGCAGCAAAAACAAAGGGGTAAGCTTGGAGCCTTTCATCCGAATTTCTAACCTCAACCGCCAAACAGACGGGTAAACCAATTTTTAACTTTCACAGCACCGGACGCTTGCGGACAATTCTTGGTCTGCTGCGGTTCGGTGCCTTCGATAAAGGGGATTAGCCGCGCTCCCGGACATGCTTCATCGGTGAGCCAACCGGTGCTGTCATCGATCCAATGGTACCCGATTCCCTCCGGCATTACCGCTTGATAGGAGAGCGGCCTTAGTCGATAGATCAGGTCTGACCAAACCTGCAGGGCACCGGTACTACCGGTTAAGGGAGTCGGCTGATTGTTATCCAGCCCCAGCCAGGCCACTGCCAAGTAATCTCCGGTAAATCCTGCAAACCAGCTATCGCGCTGATCGTTGGTGGTACCGGTTTTACCCGCCAGATTGAGCGAGCTGGGGAAACGATTGTAAACCGACTTTGCCGTGCCCTCTCGCACAGTTTCCTGTAATGCATACTGCAACAGGTGGACAGTGGCAGGGTCAAACTTCTGCTCCAGCTCAAATCGGTAACTGGACAGCAATTCGCCCTCTGCAGTCAGTACCGAGCGGATCGATCGCAACGGGGTTTCAAAACCGTTAGAGGCGATAGTCTGATAGAGCTGCATCACCTCCAGCGGACTCAAGCTGACAGCACCAAGGGCCGTCGACGGATACGGAGGAATATCTCGCTCAACCCCTAGACGTTCCAGGGTATCAACTACCCGATCCATCCCCAGCTCAATGCCTAAGCGAGCTGTCGCCAGATTATAGGAGCGGGATAACGCCTGATGCAGCGGCACCTGGCCATGACTTTTATTATCGAAGTTCTTCGGCTGCCAGTAACTGCCATCAGGATTTTGCAAACGTAACGGTTGATCATCGATTCGAGATGACAAATTAAAGCGATTATCCTGTTCCAACGCAGCCAGAAATACTGCCGGTTTGGCCAGGGATCCAATGGGACGCACCGCATCCAGGGCGCGATTAAAACCTTGATAGCGCGGATTACGTCCACCGACCACCGCCACCACTTCGCCGGTCTGGCTATTACTGACCACCATAGCCCCTTCCAGCCCCTTGAGCTTGGAACCATGGCGCTTCAGCAACTGACCGCTAACCCGAGTCAGGCTTGTCTCTGCTTTCTTCTGAACAATGGGATCGAGATTAGTAAAAATCTGCAATCCCTCTGATGCCAGATCCTCCTGCCGGTAATCCTTACGCAATTGCCGCTTTACCAGATCCAGATAGGCTGGAAAAGCCCCCTTCACCAGACTCTTTTTGGGCACCACCCCCAATGGCCGCTGCTGGGCTAGAGCCGCTTCTTCTGCACTGATATGACCCTGCTGTTGTAGCAAGCCGATAACCAGGTCACGACGCTTCTTGGCACGTTCGGGATGACGACGAGGATCATAATAGGATGGCCCTTTGACCAACCCCGCCAACAAAGACAGCTGGTCCAGACTGAGATTTTGCAAGGGACGGCCAAAATAGTAGTGGCTGGCCAACCCAAAGCCGTGAATGGCTCGTGAGCCTGCCTGCCCTAGATAAACCTCGTTGAGATAAGCTTCAAGAATTTCGTCCTTGTCGTAGTGCAACTCCAACAGCATCGCCATCGGTGCTTCCACCAGCTTTCGTGACAGACTGCGCTCCTGGGTCAGGAAGAAATTTTTCACCAGCTGCTGGGTCAGGGTACTACCGCCCTGCACCATCCGCCCGGCCATTAAATTACTCCACATGGCACGGGCAATACCTTTAAAGGAGATGCCATGATGCTGGTAAAAACTGCGATCTTCGGTACTGATCAGAGCCTGGATCAGGCCTTCAGGAACCTGCGCTAGCTTGACCAGATCCCGGTCTTCATTGTCAGCAGGATAGATACCACCGATCAGCACCGGTTCCAAACGCGCCAGTGGGATGGAGGCACTGCGATAATTTCCCACAGATGCCAAGGATGGGCCATCAAATCGCAGATTAAGGATACGCGCAGCTTCTTTGCTGTCGGCAAAGTTAAAACCTCGGGTATAAAGTCTCACCCGGTCACCGTTGAATTCCGCCTGGCCTGGCTTACCGACTTGTGATACCCACTGGTAACCCAGACTCTTCAACTCCAGTTTAAGGTCAGCCGCCGAAATGGGCTGGCCAGCGTAAAGCTCCAACGGCCGAGCATAGACCTTGGCGGGCAGCGCCCAGCGCTTACCCTCAAATTGGTTGCGAATGGTCGCATCCAGATAGATCAGGATGACGCCGCCGATAACCAGGCCTACCAGACTGAGTTTAAATAGCAGGCCCCAGATGCTGAACTTTGCTACTGGAGCGCTGTTTTTACCACGGGAGGAGGATTTGGGAGAGGATCTCTTTTTAGCCATGGCGCGAGTATAATCAGTCTGTTATCGGAATGGGAGCACTCAATGACGCAAACACTGCTGGATCGGCTGCAAAACCCGGCCCTCTATGATCACCCCGTAGAGCAGTTTCAATTGCTGGAGACCCATATTTCCTGGATTCTGCTCACAGGTCCCTATGTTTACAAAATTCGTAAGCCGGTGGATTTTGGATTCCTGGATTTTACCAGCCTGGAAAAACGTCTTGATGACTGCCAGGAAGAATTACGACTCAATCCTCGACTATCGCCCCAACTCTACTGCGGGCTGGCTGTCATCTATGGCAGCGCGGAGGCACCCTCTTTTCATTCTTCGGAGGATTTCGACCGGCCCATAGAGTATGCCGTTAAGATGCGTCAGTTTGAGCAAAGTTCACTGCTGTCAGAAATGGACAGTAAAGGAGACCTGAAACAGGCCCATATCGACAACATGGCGGAGATACTGGCCAAATTTCATCAATCGATCCCAGTAGCACCACTGGATAGCTCTTTTGGTAGTCCCGATACCTTATGGTCGGTAATTTCGCAAAACTTTGAACAGATCCGACCACGCTTACTGGATGACAGCGACCGCAAACTATTGAACCAACTGGAAAACTGGAGCCAGCAACAGTTTCAACAGCTACGACCACAGATACTTCAGCGTAAGCAGGACGGCTATATACGAGAAGGCCACGGTGATCTCCATCTGGGCAACATTGCCATCTACAACAACGAGATTTGCCCCTTTGACTGCATCGAGTTCAATCCCAAATACCGCTGGGTGGATACCCTCAACGATACCGCTTTCCTACTGATGGATCTGGAAGCCCGTGGACACCACCATTTCGCCCGTCGGCTGCTTGATCGATACTTAGAGTGCAGCGGCGACTACTTAGCTATCCCCCTGCTGAAGCTTTTTAAAGCTTACAGGACCATGGTCCGCGCCAAGGTCACATTGCTAAGCGCCCCCGATCTAAACCCCTCTTCGATGCAAACCTATAGACGCTACGCCCAGTTGGCCAGCGACTATACCCAGAAAATACCTGCAAGTCTGATCCTCATGCACGGAGTCTCCGGCAGCGGCAAAAGCTGGCTCTCAAGCCGATTGCTTCAACAACAGGAATTTATCCGCCTGCGCTCCGATGTGATCCGCAAGCAATTAAAATTTTCTGAAATAGCAGGAGCTGATAAATACAACCACCAGGCTATCGCCCATGTTTATCAACAACTCTTAGCAATAGCCCGTCATCTACTGGGCGCAGGCTGCAGCGTTGTGGTCGACGCCACGTTTTTAAAACAAGATCAGCGCAGCCCCTTTATTGAACTGGCCCAGCAACTCAAACTGCCTTTACATATCATCGCCTGCGTGGGCAATCAGCAACAGTTGCGAGATCGAATTCTGTCCCGCAGCCAAACCGATGATCCCTCGGAAGCCACAGTCCATGTGATGCAGGCACAGCTGGCTGATCAACATGCTTTTTCTGAAACAGAGCAGCCACTGGTAATTGAGGTCGATACTGAAAACGCTGATCTAAGCGCACTGGTCAATGCTCTTCAGGGATAAATTGCAACGCGGCTCCAATATCCCATCCTGCTTACCAGCAGTCACCCCATCACGCACCCATCACACACCCCAGCAGCCCTGCCATGCCGCAACCGCAGCACTACCCTGGCCCACTCTATGCTGTAAAACAGAGTAGATTTGACGAGCTTTCAGGCTCTATACAAATCAAAAAGTTATCGAAGGTTTGAACAACAAAAATAAAAACCCATCCGCTCCAGAATGGAGCATCTCTTCATATTTGCACTCAAGCAGTGCAATTCTAGGAGAGATCAGAGGAGAACAACATGCTGACTTTTGAAGACTGTGCAGATTTTTGCGATCTAACCAAAGATGAAATCCAGGGACTGGCGGAGGGTACCCACCTGCACCCGGTTGAAGTCTGTGCCTTGGTCCAGCGTCACGCCGACAACCCTCGAGAATGCCGAAAAATGTTGGGACTGCTACAGGAATATCTAGAGCGAGTTGAATGCCATGCCGATGCCAAACGGTCCCACGAAGTTCACGAGGCCATCAATCACTTTGCCTCCAATCACCCGATGATATAAGCCGACTATCGCTGCCGCCTGCAATAGGCCATGCAAGGTGTTCGGGGAGTTAGTGAAGTGAATTAACCCGCAGGATGTGGGGCGCATCGTTAAAGATAACGCCCCGCCGTGACGGACACAGCAATGATGACGCCTAACAGAGCGTTAAGCATCACCAGCTTGCGTATGGATTCCAGGCTATTAGCTGCATCTGGCCAGCGCTCAGCATTAATGCTTTTTCGTAAGCTGGCAAAGGGCACAAAATAGATCCAGCAGAATATTGCTGTCATGAGCAACCCTAGAGCGGTCATTAGGTGGATTGGCCAGAGTACATTAGCAAAGCCACCAAAGCCGGCCACTACCATCCAGAATCCACTGGCGATAACCAGTGCCAATGACAGCCACACCCACCTGAAAAACCGGTTTAAGACGCCATAAAGAAACTGCGGCCGAAGCGGTGGTTGTAAAGATTCAACTGCTGCGGGCCTGACCACAAACAGCATCATTAGCATCCCACCAATCCAAACGATAGCAGCCAACAGATGTAACGGTAGGGCAAGAATCATCATTTCAAAGCGTCCTATTCTGAGATGCTATCTACGACTCTCAAACCAATAATCAGTTCCGGAACAATAACTAGTTCTGCCCCCTGGTGCCTATCCCTGCAACCAAACATTGTTGCTCTTCAGCTCTAACCTCGCTCAACAGAATCGCGCGCTTCGGCCGTTTATTTTAAAAGGACTAATATAAATTGCATGAGAGCGGACAAAAGCACACCTCTGATAGGGATCACCGCTGCCAACGACCCCAAGGTGCCCGGCCACTACATTTTGCGCTGGGATTACGTTCATGGGGTGGAGGCGGCAGGAGGGATTCCGGTCATTCTGGCACCCAGCAGCAAGCTCAGTGCTGCAGCCATACTAAAGCGACTGGATGGTCTGATTCTGTCCGGGGGACACGATATATCTCCCGAGTTTTATGGAGGTCAGCCGCACCGAACCATTCGGGATCCCAGCAAAGATCGGGACCAATTTGAATTCGACCTAGTCAATACCGCGCTACAGGACAAAATCCCCATGCTCGGCATATGTCGGGGTATTCAGATTCTGAACGTGGTACTGGGAGGGGATATTATTCAAGATATTCCAGAACATATCGGTGATTCGGTGGCTCATGACGAGCCCGGCAGACCCAGAGAAGTTTTGGCACATGAAGTATCAATCACCCCTGAATCGCGCCTGTTTCAGGTAGTGGAAACGAGCCGCTTGCGAGTCAACAGCTTCCACCACCAAGCGGTGGGTAAACTGGGCTCAGGGCTGATAAAGACAGCCGTAGCCAGGGATGGCGTAATAGAGGGTATTGAGCTGCCGGGACACCCCTTCATGATGGGCATCCAGTGGCATCCGGAAACCCTTTGGAGTGCCGGCGCACCTTTTTTCAACTTCTTTGAGTCGATCGTTGAAGCGGCTATGCAGAAATAGCCACCCATTTAGGCGGCCATATCTAGCAGTTCAACAGCTATAGCTAAAACCTTTAGAGGTCTGCAAAAAAGGTCGCAGAATCAGCAGGCAATAGCTTGGCGACTGATAAACGTCGCCGTCACTGTATCCATCGTATTAATGTGATTTACAAACCAGTTAATCACAACATCATCGATATAGCTGACCAGTTTCTCCCGACTATGTCCTTGCTGCCAAAGTGCCAGCACATCACACATTTCAGCTAGCACCCTTTCGTGCTCTGCTTTGTGACAACTGTAAGGCGGAAAATCCACCCGAATCATTTCAGCTTCTTCACGAGCAAAATGCTCAGCGCTGTGTTGATAAAATGCAGTCAGAGCAGATTCGACTTCAGCGTCTGTTCCCTGTTCCAACTTGTCCTGCAATTGATTGAGCAAATCCCCAGCCTCTTGATGATCTTCGTTCATGAAGTCCATCGCTACCTTGGGAATCTTAGCAGTATCTATTTGTGTCATAGCAATACCCATGTTGTTACCAGGGTCATAGTAGCGCCAGCAAGCTTTACCAGGGTTGACAAGTGTCAACTCAGTTAATGATTGATTGCTAATTTATTAAAAGCAAAAACAGTTAGAGGCCAGATCTCAAAAGGATTGAGAAAAAACGCGTTGAGACCACCGGGAAGACTAGATGAAAAGTGAAACAGGATAGAATGGAGTGAGAGCGAGCAGAGATTGGATCGGGTTGATACATCTGCCAGCGATATCCCTTTAAGAATACCGCTGACCGTAATACCCGTTAGGTGATCGAAAAATTAGCTACGCCAGTCAGCCCTGACTACGTAACTCGTCCAGCAGACCTTTCAACTGAATCCAGGTTTTTTGGTCCACGGGGCCAGCATGGCGATAGCGAATAACGCCCTTCGCATCCAACACGTAGGTCTCAGGTGCGCCGTAAACACCTAAATCGAAACCCAAACGACCTTCATCGTCGTAGATATTCAAGACATAGGGATCACGGTATTGCTGCAACCACTCCTTCGCCGCTTCACGCTCATCTTTGTAGTTAACGCCGTAGATCTTCACACCCTCTTTCTTGGCGATATTCATCAGCACCGGATGTTCGATCTTGCAGGATGGACACCAGGTCGCCCAGACATTCACCAAAGAGGGCTCACCCACTAAATCCTCACGAGTAAGCTGACGATCAGGATCTTGCAGCGAGGCCATTTCAAATTCAGGAAATGGCTTATCGATCAGTGCCGACGGCAACTCGCGAGGATCAAGGGATAGTCCTTTCCACAGAAACACCCCCAAACCGATGGCGATCAATAGAGGTATAAACAGTAACAGGCGGCGGGTATTCATCAGGCAACTCCTTGGGCCGCTGCGGCAGGTACCGCTTCCGGTGCATCTGCCAGTTTCGCTTTGGCGCTTTTCTTACGGTAACGCTTATCCATCACAGCCAAGATTCCGCCAATGCCCATAAAGATACTACCTAACCAAATCCAGCGCACAAAAGGCTTCATCTGCACTCGTACTGCCCAGGCACCATCGCCCAGAGGCTCACCTAGCGCAATATAGAGGTCACGTGACAGAGCGGGATCGATAGCCGCTTCAGTCATCATATTGCGTTGAGCGTTGTATATCCGCTTTTCAGGGTGAAGCTTGGTGTAAAGCGAACCATCTTTAAGGACTTCGAATGTCCCCATATCACTGACGTAATTGGGTCCCGTTACCTTCTGAGTGCCTTTAAATACGAAGGTGTATTGACCCAGAGAGACTTGATCGTTCATCTCCATACGCAGATCGCGGGCATCATTGTAGATCGAGACCATGGCGATACCGACAATACTCACGCCCACACCGATATGGGCCAGCATCATCCCGTAATAGCTGCGAGATAAGCCTCTAAGTCCGGCCAGCTTATCCTTTTTATTGGCAACCTTGTTAGACAGATCCTTAAGGCTCACCAATAGAATCCAAGCCATCAGACCAGCGCCAAGAACCGCGCCCCACTCCAAATCACCGGCGTAGACGATTGGCATGGCGATACCAGCAACAATGGCGACGACCGCAGCAAACCAAAGATTGCCGCCAATATGTTTGCCGCTGGTATTCTTCCAGCGCGATACCACACCGCCACCGAGAGTAATGGCAAGAATGCTCATAAAGGGAATAAAGAAAGCGTTGAAATAGGGAGGTCCCACCGAAATTTTACCCCAGCCTAAGGCATCGGCAAACAGCGGGTATAAAGTACCCAGCAATACCGTCAAGCAGACCACAACCAGAATCACGTTATTGGCCAGCAGGAAGCTCTCACGGGAAACCAATCCGAAGCTGGACTCGCTTTTAACGCTAGGCGCCTTGAGAGCATACAACAGTAGCGACCCCAGCACCGTAATCGCCAGCAGACCGAGGATAAAATACCCCCTTGCAGGATCCGTAGCAAAAGCGTGCACCGAAGTCAGCACCCCGGAACGAACCAGGAAGGTTCCCAACAAACTCAGGGAGAAGGCAAAGATTGCCAGTAGCAAAGTCCAATTTTTGAACACACCGCGTTTCTCGGTCACAGCCAGAGAGTGCACCAGTGCCGTTCCCACCAACCAAGGCATAAAGGAAGCGTTTTCCACTGGATCCCAGAACCACCAGCCGCCCCAACCCAATTCGTAGTAGGCCCACCAGCTACCCAGAGAGATACCCAGAGTCAGAAACACCCAGGCAACCGTGGTCCAAGGACGGGACCAGCGCGCCCACGCCGCATCCAAGCGACCACTCATCAGCGCGGCAATAGCGAAAGCAAAAGCAACGGAGAAACCAACGTAACCCATATAAAGCATGGGCGGATGAACGATTAGGCCGAAATCCTGCAACAATGGGTTGAGATCAGCACCTTCAGGCGGCGTATTGGGTAATAACCGTGCAAAGGGGCTGGAAGTCATCAGGATAAACAGGGCAAAACCAACACCGATAATGCCCATGACGGCGAGCACGCGGGCCAGAACATCAACCGGCATATCCCGGCTTAGCAGGCTGACGGCAAAGGTCCAGGCACCCAGAATCCAGATCCACAACAATAGCGATCCTTCGTGACCACCCCAAACCGCACTGGCTTTATAGGGAGTCGGCAGCGCCGTATTAGAATGGTTGGCCACGTAAGAGACCGAGAAGTCGTCGGTCAAAAAGGCGTAGAAAAGAGCTGCGAAGCTGAGGCTCAGAAAGAAGAACATCCCCCAGGTTAATGGCCGCGAGTAGTTCATCAATACTTCATTACCGGTAGCCGTTCCGATTAACGGAATGACAGCTAGGGCTGCAAAGAAGCAGAGGGAGAGAACCAGCGCGAAATGGCCTAATTCTGGAACCATAAAACAACCTCAATTCTGTATATCAGGCCGCCGCATTTGCGATCAACCGGTAAAAATTATACCTAGGATCAACTTTCCGCAGGTTTCATAGCATCGGAGCCATCTGCAGCTTTTCCGGCAGCGTCCAACGCATCCTGAACTTCAGGAGGCATATAGTTTTCATCGTGTTTCGCCAACACTTCGGTGGCGACAAAAACACCCTTATTGTTCAGCTTTCCTTGAGCGACAATACCTTGTCCCTCACGGAATAGATCGGGCAGAATGCCAGAATATTCCACAGTCACCGATTCGTTGTGATCGGTGAGACCGAAGGTCACTAGCAGACTTTTTGGATCACGCACCACACTTCCGTCCACCACCATACCACCAGCGCGCATACGCTGATTCGGCGGAGCTTCTCCCTCGGCAATCTGAGTGGGAGAGAAGAACAGGTTAATGTTCTGATTAAGGCCATACAGCGATAAACCTACCGCAGCTCCCACACCAACGACGATGGAGAGTACAAAAGCCAAGCGTTTTTTACGTTTCGGAGTCATATAATTCAGCCCCTGGTTAACTATAGGGTGGCAGAGAGGTTACTCAACCACCCGGTCAATATTCAATTGGATAACACTATCATTACCCTGCACGTCGATTGGCTGCGATAGCCCGAACAGATCGCCGGGCTGCGCAGCGGCAGATCCCTGCAGACTTACCAGCGCCCGCACCACGACGGTTTCTACACTGGACAACTTCGCCATCGGCCCCATGGCCTGAGTGTCATCCAGTGTTACTGTGGTAGGCAGATCTTTAATGGCCAGCTTAACCGCGGCCAAAGGCATCCGCGGGCCTTGAACCGCTTGAGCCAAAACATAAACAGTGGTGTCCGGATTAACCTGATCACGCACCGCATCGTCCAGCGAAACAGAGACTTGCAACGCCGCGCCGGATACAGGTACCGCTGCGACCGTCTGCGGATAGGCGATGCCCTGCTCATCCATCACTTGCTTGGCCTGATCAATAGCGGCCAGCAAGGCTTCACGATTGACTGTTTCCTGATTGCTGTTCAGTAACTGCTGCCAGTACTTGTAGGCCGCTAGAAATTCACCCGACTCAAAAGACGCCATTCCCAACAAACTCAAAGTGCCAGCATCGTTAGGATTTAACGCCAGCGCTTTATCGATAACTTTCTGGGTTTCTTCAGTAATCTGATGACTATTGAGAAAATACATTGCATTAGCTTGCTGGCTCAGAATCTCGGGATGATCGCCCACCAGTTTGGTCAAGCGACTAAAGGCATCCAGACTATCCTGATAACGCTCCATGGCCATATAACTGCGACCCAGCATAAACCAACCCTCTGGATCATCAGGGTTAGCTTCAAGCTTGGCTCTGAGGCCCTCAAGCTGATCATTAAGATCCTGCATTTGATGTTCAGGTGCCGCTTCGGCAACTGTCGGCGGCTTACCCAGATCGTCCAACGCACCCCATTGCAGATACAACAACACTGATACCAGCGGAATCAAAACAGATAGAGAGATCGGTACCAACAGATTGGGACGCTTGTGTTCAAACCTCTGCTGAGAATCATCGACTTCGGTCAACAGACTTTTTTCAAGCTCGGTCTTTAGCTCATCAAAACCAGCCTGGTCCAGATTGTTATCGGCGAGCTCCTGTTCCAATTCAGCTAAGCGAGACTTAAAGATTTCGACATTAAGCTCATTGCGGTCAATATCCGCATCGGCAGAATCGGCGCGTTTAAAGAAAGGAAGCCAGAAAAAGAGTAATGCGAGTGCTACTAGGAGCGCACTCAACAACCAGAAGGTAACCATAAATTGCCTAAATTAAACCCAGAAATACAACCCGTTCTATCCGGGCCTGCGCACTCTGACATCCGCCCCCGAAAAAAGTTCTATCAGTCACGGCATTATACTTTTTTACACCGGGGTAGAAAGTGGATCCATAGCCTTAAGGCAGCTTTCCAGGACACGATCAACATCCGGCACAGAAATCAATACAGTGATTTTTCGCAACAACTGATCTTTGTTTAACCGATTCTAGACAATATAGGACACAACAAAAATGATCTAGATTAAGCGCGCGAGGAAAGAAAACGGGGGAGAAAAACAGAGCAATAGAGGGTCACGACCGAAGGATCGTGACCCTAGAGTTCTTACTTAGCCATGAACTCGATAGCAGCTTTCAGCTGGTCATCGGAGCAGTCCATGCACAGACCCATAGGAGGCATTCCGCCTTTACCGGCCTTAGCACTTGCAACGGTAGCATCGATACCGTTAGCCAGACGAGGAGCCCAAGCAGCAGCATCGTGTGCAGCAGGAGCGCCCATAGCGCTAGCAGCAGCAGGAGCGTGACAAGTTACACAAGCTTTGTTGTATACAGCTTCGCCGTCAGCAGCGAAAGCACCAGTGCTCAGCAGAGCGGCGGCAGCAAATGCAAGTACTTTTTTCATAGTTCCAACCTTTTAGCATTTTGACAGTGTAATGCCCAAAACGAGCAGCGTGTGACTATACCAGAATGTTGATTAAAAATACTCATGATTTAGTCGCAATTGGGTACATACCTTTGGGGGGGGTTAAGCCCATACCCGTTGACCCGGTGATGATTGTTACTTAACCAAGCTGAACAGTTCCTGAATGAACCTGAATGGTGGATATTTAAGGGAGAATTTGTCGATAATAGGACTCATCATCCCACTCTCGGGGACCTAAAATCCGCCGCAGCACTTTACCCTCGGCATTGACGATTAGCGTTTCGGGAAATGCCCGTACTTTCAATTCAGACATAGCCAGATCCATCTGCGGATCGATAAACTGTTGAAAGCGGATGCCGTTCTCGCTCAAGAACTGATTCACCGGCTCTACTTTCTGATCTACCGTTACCCCAATCACCGCATAGTGCTCAGGATCCAGTTGATCGCTGAGGGCCTGCAAGGCAGGCATCTCTTTACGACAGGGAGCACACCAAGTGGCCCAGAAGTTAATCACCAGATTTTTGCCATGGTAGTCAGCCAAGTCCTTGGAATTTCCAGCCAGATCAACCAACTCCAGATCACTGAGATCGCGTCCATTGTCGACCCAGCCATCGAGATTGGCAGGCTTGGATGATTCGGTGCAACCGATCAGCAGCGCCATTAAAACAATCAGCGGATAACAGAATAGTGAGCGCATCGGCAAAGCCCTTTCAATCAAATGCCCTTCTAACCAAAAGCCTCTATATCAACAACCCGCTATATATCGTCCAGGCCCTTTTCCGCCATCGCCACTGCTCGGAACACCGCCCTGCCCTTGTTCATGGTCTCTTTCCATTCCAACCGTGGAATAGAGTCAGCCACGACACCGGCGCCGGCCTGAATATGCAAGGTGTTGTCTTTGATAACCGCTGTGCGGATGGCAATGGCGGTATCCATATTGCCGCTCCAAGACAGGTAGCCAACAGCTCCACCATAGACTCCACGCTTAACGGGCTCAAGTTCGTCGATGATCTCCATGGCACGAATTTTTGGCGCACCACTTAGAGTTCCTGCGGGATGCGTGGCGCGCAGCACGTCAATGGCATTCTTGCCCGCCTTCAGCTTACCGGTGACGTTGGAAACAATATGCATCACGTGGGAGTAACGCTCCACCACCATCTTGTCGGTCAGCTCTACAGAGCCGATCTCAGCAACCCGGCCTACGTCGTTGCGACCGAGGTCGATAAGCATTAGATGCTCAGCAATTTCCTTGGGATCGTTGAGCAGATCCTGCTCCAGGGCCAGATCTTTTTCTGGGGTATCACCGCGCTTACGGGTACCAGCGATCGGTCGCACGGTCACCTCCCCCTCTTCCACCCGGGCCAGAATTTCAGGAGAAGAACCAACCACGTGGAAGTCACCCAAATTGAGGGCGTACATATAAGGGGACGGGTTTAAACAACGCAGTGAACGGTAGAGGTCCAAAGGCCGGGCGTTAAACGGGATCGACATACGTTGAGCAATCACCGTCTGCATCACATCACCGGCTAGGATGTACTCCTTGATTTTATCGACAGCCGCTTCAAATGAAGGCTGATCGAAACCAGAGACAAAATCCTCTTCCGAAACAGAAGCACCTTTGCTGAAGTCACCCTTAACAGCAGGCACAGCCTGACGTAGCTGGGATACCAGATTGTCCAGGCGCTGCTGAGCCAACTCATAGGCATTAGGAACCTGGGGATCAGCATGACTGATCAGCACCAACTTACCGCTGAGGTTATCGAACACCACAACCTCGTCGGAAACCATCAGCAAAATATCGGGAGTTCCCAAGGTATCTTCAGGCACCCCGGCTGCCAGTTTCGGTTCAATATAGCGCACCGTATCGTAGCCAAAATAACCCACCAGGCCGCCATTAAAACGGGGCAGACCTTCCACGTCGGGCACCCGATAACGTTGATGAAATTCTTCTACAAAGGCCAATGGATCGGCTTCATTGTGGCTCTCAACCTGTTGGCCATCGGTCTCGACAACCACTTGGTTACCGAACACTTTTAATATGGTGCGACAGGGCAACCCGATAATTGAATAGCGCCCCCACTTTTCTCCGCCCTGAACCGATTCCAACAGATAGGAATAGGGAGCATCGGCAAGTTTTAGATAGGTACTTAACGGGGTATCAAGATCGGCCAGCACCTCTCGCATCACTGGGATACGGTTATAGTCCTGCTGGGCCAGTTGGGAAAATTGTTCGGGTGTCATAACTTAAATCCGGTTTTCTAAGCGGTAGTGTTTAAGACGCCGAGGCGCCCTGGATCAACAATCTTTCAGTCTCACCATCGCCATCGCTGGTTACCGCCAATAATGCATTGTAACAACCGAATTCTAACCAACATGTTTCTGCCTTAAACAATTCAATAAACGCTTAAAAATTCTTAACTGCCGAAACCTTATAGTAGCTCCATAAGCGAATCAACTACCCAGTCGGGGCCGCAATCGACGATCGGCTGTCCGTGATTGTATCCATAGGTAACACCAACCACTGAGCAGAGCGCATTTCGTGCGGCGTTCACGTCGTGTTTAGAATCACCGATCATCAATAGCTGCTGTGGTTTCACACCCAATTTACGAGCCGCATGCAACAAGGGCTCAGGATGAGGTTTCTTGTGGGTTAGGCACTCACCACCCACCAGCAACTGGAAGTAGTGATCAATCGACAGAGTGGTCAAAATTTCAGGAACAAAACGCAGCGGCTTGTTGGTGACCACCGCCATGGGCATCTGGCGAGACTGCATGTTGTCGAGAAAATCTTTAACTCCTGGATAGAGCACGGTGCCTTCACTGGCACAATCAGCATAAGCTTCAAGAAAAACTGCTAGCGCCTGCTCAGCCAGTGCTTCATCCAGATCCTCGGCCACCTTAACCGAACCGCTCAGAGCCCGCTGCACCAGTACCGCAGCGCCGTTACCCACCCATTGGCGAACCTTGTCGATCCCAGCTTCGGGACGCTGTAGCTTCACCAACATACGATCAACAGCCACTGCCAGGCTCGGCACACTGTCGATAAGCGTGCCATCAAGATCAAAAACGACCGCAGCGGGAGCAGAACCGTTTACAAAGGGAGATGCAGCTGACATCGGTCTCTATACTCCAGCCAACTCAGCACGCATGGCAGCGATGGTAGCCGCGTAATCATCGGTGTTAAAGACCGCTGAACCAGCCACGAAAGTATCTGCCCCGGCGCGAGCGATCTCGGCAATATTGCCAACACCAACACCGCCATCCACTTCAAGGCGAATATCATAGCCGCTGGCATCGATCAGCTGTCGGGCCTGCTTCAATTTCTCAAGGGTTTGAGGGATAAACTTCTGGCCACCAAATCCGGGGTTCACCGACATCAGTAGCACCATATCAAGCTTATCCATCACGTGTTCAAGGCAGTGCAACGGCGTGGCGGGATTAAACACCAGACCTGCTTTACAGCCACCATCACGAATCAGCTGCAGACTACGGTCAATGTGCTCGCTGGCTTCAGGGTGGAAGGTAATATAGGTCGCCCCGGCCTCAATAAAGTCTCCAATCATACGATCCACCGGCTTAACCATCAGATGCACATCGATGGGTGCCGTAACACCGTGATTGCGAAGCGCCTTACACACCATGGGCCCAATGGTCAGATTAGGAACATAGTGGTTATCCATAACGTCGAAATGAACGATATCGGCGCCGGCTGCGAGTACATTGTCTACCTCCTCTCCGAGGCGGGCAAAATCTGCAGACAGGATGGAAGGGGCTATTTGGAATTGGCTCATGGTGGTTCCCGTGGAAATAACAGCTTAGCAAGCCCCGATGAGGAGCCTGCGCTACTGATCGGGAATCAGGGCCGCTATTCTACCGTAGATTTCTGGCAAAGGCGCTAGGGAGTTAAATAGAGATTTCTAGATATTAAAATTCCAGGAAATCGACAGTGAACCGTAGTTATGGGCACCGGACTGTTTCTTGAATTCCTTAGTTCGGTGAATCCGCGCAAAGGATAGCTTGAACTCATCATAGGAGAAGCTGAAACCCAGCGCCGCGTCCGCCACCAGATGCTCTTTGCTAACACTATGACTACTGCGAAAGGTGTTGCCATCGAGAAATATATCGTGGGCCACCAACCGTACATCCGTAGATAAAAACAGATGAAAACCCAATCCTGGAGTGGCTGGAGTATCCGGGGCACTGTTGTCCCCTCCCGGCCGCACCGCAGAGGTCCCGAAATCATCGGGAAGATTCCAACCGATCCGATATTCAGCACCAGCATTGGCGTAAATGGCGATATTGCCTAAACTGCCACCGTAATGGCCTATGAAGTCCGAGCCGAAACCACTCTTGGGAGTGGGTATTAACTTATGTTTCTTTTCGTAAACTAACTGAAAACCGGGTTCATTTTCCAGCTGGTTATCCCAACCCTGGAATTTATCGAACCCTCGCAGATCATGAATAAAATCCTGCGATTCCTCCCCCAGCGCCCAGGGCCCAACGATACCCAGATTTACCCCTAGAGTTTGTAATTCGTCAGTGCTTAATGGGTGATCCTCACTACGCTGCTGGTTTTTAGTGCGCACCTGATAGGCCACCCCCCAATACAACCAACCGGCGTAAGGCCGCTCATCTTCAAGCAACTGAGTCGCATCGATGGATTCCGGGGTATAAATAGTTTGTCCAAATGAAAGCACAATTCGCCGACTGGTGGCATCACCGGACTTGGGCTTCTCTAAGAACAGGCTATGAAAATGTTGTAGCTTTGGATTCAGCCAACCGAAGGCACGCTGAAGGGGCTCATTCTGAATAAAGCGGCGCTGAAAATCGTCCAGATCCGGAGACACCAGCGAAAGCCGAAAACCATTGGTATAGTTCTGATCGGTTTCGGCAAACAGGTCATTTTCGAAATAGAGACTCAGGGTACCGCGCTTAGGCGAGTCGGGCTGATCTTCAGCCGCCTGCACCAATGACGACAAGGCGATTGCCGAGACCACTACGACAAACCACCGCAGCCTAGATTTCAACCTCATCCTTGCTATCACTTCGCCTCCGAGGCTTAATATTGCAGACTCTTTGATATCTGCCCCACCCATTGGGGACAAACCGACCGACGAGTATAAATCAGCGATGATTAACCCTAAAGCTCCGCTGTTAAAAACCCTGCTAACCAAAACCCGCACACCACTGCTGGGAACCACTTTGATTGGCCTTCTGACAGCCGGCCAAATGCTTCAAGCGGCAGAAGAAGAATCCACTGCAGCCACCGAACAGGCACCAGCACCAACAGCAGCGGCCAGCACCAAAGGCAACCGAATTCTACCCGATCCGGATCAGCAAAAACTGGCCGCATTGGCGAAAGCCAGACTGCCTGATACCGAAGTACTGTGGCTGGAAACCCAAAAAGAATCATTTCTGGGCCTGCAACAACAGGCTATCAGCGGTGAAGCTCTGGGCGGCGTACTGATTCTTCACCACGATCGCACCAGCCCGGACTGGCCAGAACTGGTACAAGGCTTGCGTTCCGGGCTGCCACGCCAAGGCTGGCACAGCCTGGCCATTGCGGTTCCCAACCTGCCACAAGCAACCATCCCCAAGCGCGTCGATGACACCGCATCCGCCGCTGCAGCCAGCACTCCTGAAATTGATCTGAAACCGGTCACCGATCAATTGATCGAACGAATTGAATCGGGTCTCAATCAACTACAGAGCCTGGGCGCGAAACGCTTTGTGCTGATGGGCATAGGCACCGGGGGCTATTGGGCTGCCAAATACGCTGAATCCGCCGGAACCCAGCGGCCACTTCACCTCACTTTGATCAATGCTCAACAACCAAGCATTGACCCGAAAGCCGATCTTGCTGCGCTAGCCGCTACGTTAAAGATTCCTACTCTGGATCTGTTCCACGGCAGTGGCGTCCGTACCAGCTCTACCCTGTTCAGCAAGGTGGAACAAGGCGCCCAACAACGCCTGAATCAGGCGCGACGAGAGCAGCGCCAATATTATATTCAGCGCCGATTGCCACCGGCTGCCAGTCTATCCAGCGTGACCGACAAACGTCTGCTTAGCACTTTTAAGGGATTGTTCGAGAAACACTTGATGGGAATCCAGCCGACGACTGGGGGAGCAGCGGGAGGGAAAGAAGCAATGCCGGGCAAATAACCGGCATCCATAGCCATCACTGATCAGAACATATACTGGCAGCTGGCAGTCGCAACAGCGGTTTACAAACGGATCGGCGGCCGAGAAATTTCATGGCTCAGAACGTACCGGGTCACCAATTACAATGCCCCCCTTTGACCAATACTAGCCGCAAATGATTCTCATTGAGGGATTAACGCCCCTTGCGATGCTCCCGAATACGGTCGTAGGCGGCTTGGATCTCTTGCGTTTTCTCCTTGGCCAGCTGCATCATCTCTTCCGGCAATCCTTTAGCGATCAACTTGTCGGGATGATGCTGACTCATCAAGCGGCGATAAGCTTTTTTCAGATCCGCTTCAGCCGCCGACTCTTCTACTCCCAGCACACCGTAGGCTTCTTTCAATAGTGCAGCCTGATCAACAAAGCCCTGTTGATGACCATGGAAAGACTGCTGATTAAAGGCCTGTTCCGCCCGACAACGGCGCAGAATCTGTTCCAGATCAGCATAAGTAATCTGCAACAACGAGCATACTTCCTGAATCACTAGCAGCTCTGCCTGACTAACCTGACCATCGGCAAAGGCCGCCTGCAGCTGAATCTCGATAAACATCTGCTTGACGTCAGAGCGCATGCGGATCAACCGCGCCAGCGGAGCGACCACCGAACTGATCTCAAAATCCGCCTCTTTGCCCTGCCCAAACAGCTTCATCGCTTCGAGCCGTTTCTCTTCTGGCAGATTCATCCGCGCCATCACCTGGCGCGCATAGGATATCTCCTGCTCGGTAACCCGACCATCAGCCTTCGCCACCTTACCCATAACGGCAAAGGTGGCTTCGAAAAACAACTTTTGCGGATTGAGCGCCTGCATCACCTTGCCGGCCAGCGCCCGTTGCAGCATAAAGCCAACGACGCCACCAAAGATCAATCCCGGAAAACCGCCGGTCCATAATCCAAGCAAAGCACCCAGCAACACACCGGTCCGGTATTTAAAGACCGCTTCACCCAGTGCCTGCCCTTTCAATCCACCATTCAACTTAATTCACCTTTTTCTGTTGCATCAACTCTTTTTGTATCAACAACCTATCCAATTGCTGCAAACGTTGAGGGGTTCCCACATCCAACCACAGACCCGCGTGGTGTTGCCCACTAACCAACTCGTTTGCCATCGCTTCTCTTAACAACGGCGCCAAGGGAAACACCCCGGACTTTTGACCTGAAAACAGTTGCGGAGAGAGCACGCTAACACCAGCAAAGGTTACCCCTTGGCAATCATCCTGAAGCTCCGCCAGCAATCCATTCCGCAAACAGAAATCACCCTGACAGTTGTGATCGGGATTGTCCACCATCACCAGATGGGCTAAACCATCCAGCTGCCGGGGTAGTTGGCGATAATCGATATCGCTCCAGATATCGCCATTAACCAGCAAGAAAGGCTGATTACCGTCGGACAACAAGGGAAGTGCCTGAAAAATACCACCACCGGTCTCCAGCGGTTTATCTTCTTTGGAATAGCGAATTCTGGCCTGCCATTGGCTACCGTCACCCAAATAAGCTTCGATCTGCTCGCCCAGGTAGGAGAGGTTAATAACAATGTCATCAAATCCTGCTGCAACTAGGCGCTTAACTTGATGCTCTATCAACGTCTGACCGGCAGCTCTCAGCATCGGTTTGGGACAATGATCGGTTAACGGCCGCATCCGTGTACCCAACCCGGCAGCCAGGATCATCGCCCTCATCCCAGCTGTTCCTTTAGGTCATGGGCAAAGTAACCGCTAACTTCCATGGCCGGCAACACCTGTTCGCTCAGCAATTGCCTGAAAGCACTGAACTCTGGATAGTCGGCACTGACGTCCAGCAGGTAATTGAAGGTGCGAGGAATATCGCCAAGATAATCTGATTTTCCGTCACGGATATTGAGGCGAGCAAAAATGCCGATCGCTTTCAGATGCCGCTGCATCCCCATCAGATCAAACCAGCGCAACTTCTGCTGATCGTTCTCGGTTGGGATGATGTCGGCTTTCTCCACCATTTGAAAATACTGTAGCGCCCACTCCTGAACCTGAGATTTGGGCCAATCGATATAGCAGTCCCGCAACAGCGAAACCAAGTCGTAGCTAACCGGTCCCCAAACCGCATCCTGGAAGTCGATCACCCCCGGCGTGTGCTCATCGGTAATCATCAGGTTGCGAGAGTGGTAGTCTCGGTGCACGCAGACCTGAGGCTGCTCAAGGGCCGATGTGATCAACCGTTCAAAGCCATCATCCAAAACTTGTTGCTGCTGCGGCGTCAACTCCAGCGCCAATAACTGGGTGACAAACCAATCCCGAAACAGCTCCATTTCGCGCAGTAAGAGAGCTCGATCATAAGGGGGAAAAGGGTCACCGTGGAGATCCTGGCATTGCTGGATATGCACCAGCGCTTGCATCGCTTTTAGATACAACTCATCAGCGGTGTTGCTATTCAGTTGATCCAGATAAAGGCTATCCCCAAGATCTGAGAGCAACATAAAGCCCAGTTCAAAATCAACGTTGAACACTTCTGGACAGTGAATATCCAGTGGCAACCAGGCCCGAGAGATAGCGACAAAGGGGTGGCTATCTTCTTTCTCGGGCGGTGCATCCACTGCAATCCAGGTATTTTGGCCACTGTGGACCCTGAAATAACGTCGAAAGCTGGCATCACCCGAAACCGGGCTCAATTGCCAGTCTGCAGCCAGAGGATACTCCAAAACATCAAATCGTTTGGAAATCCATTGTTTGAGTGCCTGTTGGCGGTTATCCATCGATCAAATTCACTTGGTTTTAAGACAATGTCGGAGAATATCAGCCTAGACCTTGATTCGGGCTAGCCGTCACGGCGCCCTTTGCTTTATTATTCGCGACCAGAGACGCATCTTACTCTAGCTGGCAGCCAGGTGACACCTCGAAATTTGGCATGATTGCAACTAAGTCCCTGATACTTTAACGGACTTGCTGTGATCCTCAGTGAAGTAATGAAAACGCTAACCAACAACACCACGGACTGAGATGGCCCTGCCAACCTTTTCCGAAGCTGCTCCAGGAGCGAAACAGCGTAGATGGCAGTAACATCTCCGGATAACCATGCCCGCCACTGCAGATCCAGTTACTGGAGGCTGTCGCTTGGGCTGCTATGGCTGTCATCCTTGCTCACTCTGCCCCAAATATCCTCGGCGGAACAGCAACCTGCTGCCGGTGAGATGCTGTGGAACTGCGTCTCCGTCGATGATGGCCAGGAGTGGGAGTGTTCGGTCAACGAAGAGCGAGAGAAACCCGCCCAACAGCCACAAGCGGAATCCTTGCCCGCGATCGATGACAACAGTCAACCTGCTACCTCGAAGACCAACACTGAGTCTGCTGGAGAAAACGGCAACGCAGCCACTGCAACAACCACCGCGACAACGACCGCGACAACGACCGCGACAACGACCGCGACAACTTCAGCCGAGAGCGACACCTCAGGACTGATTGAAGATGAAGATTACGGCACGACCACCGGCCCATTAACCATGGAGCCCAGCGAGGCACCGGCAAAGCGTCAGCCTAGCAATCGTGGCTGGCAGCCCCAGACCAGTTTCTCCCGTAATCAATCACAATTTGAATGCCAAGCGGACGGTGACAACTGGGATTGCAGTGGCAATCCACAACCGATTCAGCCCGACACTAGCGACAAAAACTATCTGGCAGCATACCCCGACGCCTATCCAGAAACTGTCGCAATCAGCAAACAAGACAGCGAGAAAGAGACACGCCCGGGCGCACAGAAAGAGTGGGATTGCCGCCCCACCGACGATGCCCAGGGTTGGGACTGCCAACCAATTGCCACCAAAGCAGCGCCCCAGTCACCGCAACTGGCCAGTTTACCAGCCAATCCTTATCCTTTCGCTCACCTGGACTGGTACGCTTTCTCCGATGGTCCCGATCCAGCAACCCACTGCCCCGGCCAATACATTGAGCCACAGCCTCGCTTCACTCAAAAAGAATTGGCACAGGGAGAGAAACCACTCTTTGTGAAAGCTAACCAGACTCGCACCCGAGAGGGCAGCGTCACCCATCTGGAAGGCAACGTTCACCTGCAAAAAGGCAATCAACAGCTACGCAGCCAGGTGGCTCAACTCTACCATGACGATGAGCGCGCAGAATTCCAGGGATCGGTACTCTACCGTGAGCCAGGCACACTACTGTTAGGCGACAGCGCTATTTTCGATCAGGCCCGTGGTGAGACCCGAGTCGAGAATGCTGAATTTGTGATGCACGAACGCCATGCCCGTGGATCCGCTGACTATGTCCTCCAGTACGAGAATGGCGATACTTACATCACCCAGGGATCCTACACTCGCTGTGAACCCGGATACGATGGCTGGTCCATCAACGGCAGTGAGATCCTGCTAGACCAGGAAGAAGGGGTTGGCACAGCCAAGCACGCCACCCTTAAAATTGGTGGCTTACCGGTGCTTTACCTGCCAGTGATCAGCTTCCCCATTGATGATCGTCGTAAATCCGGCTTCCTGATTCCAAGCATCAGCATCTCTGAAGACAACGGCCTCGACATTACCGCCCCTTACTACTTTAATCTGGCCCCCCATTATGACCTCACCCTGGCACCCCGCTACGTGGAAAAACGTGGTCTGATGCTGGAAAGTGAATTCCGCTATCTGCATGAGGTTGGCCAGTTTGATATCAGCATGGCCGCACTACCTAGCGATGACCTAGAAAACGACAACGATCGCTGGGTGTTAGGGATCAAGCACTCGGGCCAACCTGCAGCAGGTTGGCGCAGCAGCATCGATTTTACCCGTGTCAGTGACAACGACTACTTTGATGATCTGGATACCAGCCTCAATATTTCTCAAGAAACTCATCTTGATCAGTACGGTTCGCTGGCCTACTCCGGCAATAACTGGAATGCCGGCGTAAGGGTTCACGCCTACCAAACCATTACCACCGCCGATGCTCCTTATCAGAAGCTGCCTGAATTTTATTTTAATGGCAGACAGGAACTGGCCGACGACCAGTTAGACCTGAGTTATTCCGCTGATATCGTCCGCTTTGACCGGGATATCACGGGCTTTACTGGCATCAATAGAATTACCGGCAATCGCGCCCACCTGGATGCCACACTGGCTACCGAATACAGCTGGCCTTGGGCCTATGTTCGACCAAAATTGCGCCTGACCCACACCACATACCAATTAGATAACGAACCTTCGGGCACTGACAACAATCCAAGCCGGAACCTACCCCTGTTCAGCATCGATAGCGGCATCTACCTAGATCGGGGTACCGAGATCGGCGGCAAGGCCTACACCCATACCTTGGAACCACGCCTGTTCTATCTCTATGTTCCGGAAGAAGACCAGACCGATCTGCCGGACTTCGATTCCTCCGAGCTGACCTTCAGCTACAGCCAGCTCTTCCGGGATAACCGTTTCAGTGGTAAAGACCGCATCGGCGACACCAATCAGATCACACTGGGTGTCACTACTCGCCTTCTGGAAGACAATGGACAAGAACTGCTGCACGCCAGTTTCGGCCAGATTTTCTATCTACAAGATCGTGAAGTTCGACTCAGCAGCAGCGATCCGATCCTTACCGACAGCACCTCCGATTTCGCCGCTGAAGCGGTATGGCGAATGTCGGACCACATGCGTCTAACTCTGGACGGTCAGTGGGATAATCACAACTTAAGCAACACCAAACGGAACCTCAAATTCAGTTACCGGTCTGACCTTGATCACCAGTTCAATATCAGCTACCGCTTCACCCGCGACGATCTGGAACAGACCGATCTGTCATTTATATGGCCCGTCAATGCCCAGTGGAGTGTGCTGGCCCGCTGGTTGAATGACATTGAAAACAGCGAATCATTGGATAAAATTTTGGGGCTGGAATATGAAAACTGCTGCTGGAAGATCCGTACGGTTTATCGCGAGTGGATCGACGACGATGCCACAGATCGAGAGAACAGTGGTGTCTTCTTACAATTTACCATGAAGGGGCTTGGCGGTTTCGGCACCAAGGCCGCCGGTGACACAGGCCCACAAGCAAACAACTTTCTGGAAGATATCACCGGATTCAAATCCCGCGAAAACATAGAATAAAGGGTACTTCGATGCATTCACCACTGCTTAAAACTGCTGTTGCCACACTGTTCTGCCTGATGATGACGGCGGTCCAAGCGGAAGAGAAATTCCTCGACCGAGTGGTCGCGGTAGTGGACAAGGACATTATCCTGCAATCAGAACTACTGCGCCGTACCGAAGTGATTAAGCAGCAACTGAAAGCCCGAAACACGGGCCTGCCAGATAACAAAACCCTGGTCAAACAGGTACTGGACAAGATGGTCAGCGAACGCCTGCAGATGGCTCAGGCACGCCTGAACGGTATTCGGGTATCCGATGACATGCTCGACCGCGCCTTGCTTACCATGGCCAAGCGTAACAAGCTATCCTTGGAAAACTTTAAGCAGCAGCTGGAGCTGGAAGGACAGAACTATAAAGAAGTGCGAGAGCAGATCCGCGAAGAGATGCTGATCTCTCAGACCCGCCAGCGCCTGGTGAGTCGACGAATCAAGATTTCCGACCAGGAGGTAAAAAACTTCCTGGCTTCTGAAGAGGGAAAAAAACAGGCTCAGACGGAACTGAATCTGGCCCATATTATGATCCCCATCCCCAGCGACCCCAGCTCTGATCAGATTTCCAAATCTAGAAGCCAGGCTGAAAAGGTCTACCGTGACCTCCTCGCCGGTGCTGATTTCGCTGAAGTATCCGTTGCCGTATCAAAGAGCCCACGGGCCTTGGAAGGTGGTAACCTGGGTTGGCGCCAACAGTCTGAGCTGCCAGCCCCTATCGCTAAAGCGGTCAAAGGCCTAGAGTCAGGGCAACTTACCCAGCCTTTCCGCATGGGTGGTGGTTTTCAGATTATCAAACTGCTGGATACCCGTGGCGGCAGTGTACGAATGATTGATCAAACCGAAGTTCGCCACATCCTGCTAAGTGCCAACGAGATCCGTAACGAAGAACAAACTGAACAACTGATCCGTCAGCTTCGAGCCCGCATTGTTAAGGGTGAAGATTTTTCTGAACTGGCCAAAGAATTCAGTGATGACACCGGCAGCGGTAGTCAAGGCGGCGAACTGGGCTGGGCATTACCAGGCCAGATGGTTCCCGCTTTTGAACAGGTGATGAACGATACTCCTGTAGGCAATGTCAGCCCCGCATTTAAAAGCCGTTTCGGCTGGCATATTCTTCAGGTCACTGACCGCAAGAAAGAGGACATGGGTGAACGTATCCTTGCCAACGAAGCCCGGGATGCTATCGGCAAGCGCAAATTTAATGAAGAGCTGATTAACTGGCTTCGCGAGATCAAATCCGAGGCCTATATCGAGATCAAGCTTTGACCACGGTGCAGCGCATTGCCATAACAGCCGGAGAACCTGCAGGTATTGGCCCCGACCTCTGCATTCAGCTAGCCCAGCAGCAACAAAACCACCAACTGGTGGTGATTGCCGATCAAGAGATGATCAAGCAGCGCGCCCAAATATTGGGTCTGCCGCTAACGATCAAAACCTTTGACTCTCAACTCCCTGTCAAGCCATCGTCTGCGGGCTCGCTGACGGTACTATCAAAGCCCACCACCAACGCCGTTGTCGCCGGCTCCCTGGATGCGCAGAACGGCCAGTATGTCCTCGATACTCTGCAGATGGCTATTGACGGCTGCCAGCAGGGGGATTTTGCCGCGATGGTCACCGCACCGGTCAACAAAGGCATTATCAACGAAGCGGGAGTCGCTTTTAGCGGCCATACCGAATTTCTTCAGGAAAAGACCGACACCGACGAAGTAGTGATGATGCTGGCAACTCAAGGCCTGCGAGTTGCTCTGGTCACCACTCACCTACCGTTGCTTGAAGTTCCCGCAGCCATAACCCAAGACAAAGTTATTACCATTGGCCGGATTCTTTATACGGATCTACAACGCCACTTCGGTATTGCCAAACCCCGCATTCTCGTCTGTGGACTCAATCCCCATGCTGGCGAGAATGGCCATCTGGGACGAGAAGAGATCGAAGTTATCGAACCAGCCCTCAAGCTGTTGCGTAAACAGGGCATGGATCTGATTGGTCCACTGCCAGCCGACACCCTGTTTACCGACCACCTGCTGAATGATGCTGATGCGGTACTGGCCATGTATCATGATCAGGGATTGCCGGTCCTAAAATACAAAGGCTTTGGCAAAGCGGTTAACGTCACCTTGGGGTTACCGATTATTCGCACCTCCGTGGACCATGGTACCGCCCTCGACCTGGCTGGAACCGGTCGTGCCGATATCGGCAGCCTGCAAACGGCTATCGACACCGCCGTAGAGATGGCATCCGCCAAACAACAGGCCTCACGTTAATAAAGAGCAGCCATGAATCAGAAAAATCTCGGACATCAGGCCCGTAAACGCTTTGGCCAAAACTTTCTTCAAGACGGCAACATTATCCGTCGTATCGTCCGCAGTATTGCCCCCAAAACAGGCCAACGGCTGGTAGAGATCGGTCCGGGCCTTGGTGCTATCACCGAAGAACTGCTGGAAGAGATCGGTGAACTGGATGTAGTAGAACTGGACCGGGACCTGATCCCCATACTCCGCACCCAGTTTTTCCGCTACGAAGACAAGTTCCGCATCCATGAAGGGGATGCACTGAAATTTGATTTCCACACCCTGATTGATCCTGAATCGGACCAGCGCCTGCGAGTGGTGGGCAATTTGCCCTACAACATCTCTACACCACTGATTTTCCATCTCCTCAGCCACAGCGGTATCATCCAAGATATGCACTTCATGCTGCAAAAAGAGGTGGTGGAACGTCTGGCCGCGCAGCCAGGTAGCCGCCACTACGGGCGATTAGGCATCATGGCGCAGTATCGCTGCCAGGTAGACAATCTGTTTCTGGTACCCCCTGAAGCCTTTGATCCTAAGCCCAAAGTGGATTCGGCCATTGTCCGCCTGACACCCCATCAAACCTTGCCCTACCCGGCCAAAGACGAAAAGGATCTGGCTACTCTGGTGCGTACCGCTTTCAGTCAACGACGAAAAACCTTGCGCAACAATCTGAAAAAAATGCTACCTTGCGAACACATTGAAGCATTGGGTATCGATCCGTCTATTCGGCCGGAACGAGTCGCTCTCAGCGATTTTGTCAAACTTGCAGACAGCTACACAGATTTAAAACATAACGCGACAACCGAGGACCGGCAGGACCCATGAGTCTGATTCAACACCCCGTCAACATTACGGTGGAAACCGAATATCTGGACGACCAGTCGGACCCAGAGAACAAACGCTTCGTGTTTGCCTACACCATCACGATTCTTAATCAAGATATCGAGTCGGTTCAGCTACTCAGTCGCTACTGGATGATTACTGACGGTGATCAGCAGGAGCAAGAAGTAGAAGGACAGGGGGTCATCGGCGAACAACCTACCATCGAACCCGGCAAGAGCTTTCGCTACACCAGTGGCACCGTCATCGCCACCAAAGTGGGCAGCATGACCGGTCACTATGGAATGCGCACCGAATCCGGCGATGATTTCCAAGCACCGATTCCCGCCTTCACCCTTGCAACACCCAATGCGCTGCATTAACGGCTGACCCTCCATGTCCACCTATGCCATCGGTGACCTCCAGGGCTGCTATGACGAGCTTGCTCGACTGCTGGACAAAGTTAAATTCAGTGATTCTGATCAGGTTTGGTTTACCGGCGACCTGGTCAATCGAGGCCCTGCATCGCTGCGATGTCTTCGCTTTGTCAAAGAGCTGAAAAAAAACGCCCGAGTCGTTTTGGGCAATCACGATCTGCACCTGCTGGCAGTGGCCTACAACGATGCTCGCATGGGGCGCAAAGATACCCTCAAAGAGATCCTGGCGGCCCCGGACCGCGACGAGCTACTGGACTGGCTACGACACCAGCCACTGCTGTATCGAGACAAATCCCTTTCCTACGCTATGGTCCATGCCGGCATCCCACCGGTTTGGACTCTCAAGCAGGCCAGCGCCTACGCAGCAGAGGTAGAGCAAGTGTTGCTTAGCGATCAGATCGGCGATTACTTTGCCCATATGTACGGCAATCAACCCGATTGCTGGTCGGAAAAGCTACGGGACTGGGACCGACTTCGTTGCATCACCAACTATCTGACTCGCATGCGTTTCTGCAATGCCAAAGGTAAACTGGAGCTCAAAACCAAGACCAGCGCTGAAACACCCCCCGAGGGCTTTCTACCCTGGTACGCTCACCCAAAGCATGCTTGTAAGAACAAACGGATAGTCTTCGGCCACTGGGCTTCGCTGGAAGGTAACGCCGACAGCGACAATGTCTTCGCTCTAGATACGGGCTGCATCTGGGGTGGATCGTTAACCGCCCTTCGCCTGGAGGACCAGCGTCTGTTCAGCGTCAACAGCCCCGGCTATGCTTAACGAGCCAACATTACTCGAAGTAAATTCCTATGATTGAAGAAAGTTTCAAACGAATCGCCGCCGATCAGGCGAAAGCACTGATCGAAGACGGTGCAGCTCTCGCCGATATTCGCGATCCTGATAGTTTTTCCCGCGGCCATATCAAAGGGGCCCAGCACCTGGCCAACACCAACATTCAGGATTTTCTGGAGCAAGGTGATCCCGACCAACCGCTAGTGGTTTACTGCTACCACGGCAACAGTAGCCAGCCGGCGGCACAATTCCTCTACGAAAAAGGTTTTGAAGAGGTCTACAGCCTGGACGGTGGTTTCGAAGTCTGGCAGCAACTTTTCCCAGAAACAGTTACCAACGACTGATGGACATCTATTTGGTAGGTGGTGCCGTCCGGGATCGACTGTTAGACATCGAAGTCTACGACCGCGATTGGGTCGTGGTGGGAGCCAGCGTCGACGCGATGGTCAAGAAGGGTTACCAGCCGGTGGGGAAAGAGTTCCCGGTATTCCTCCATCCACAAACCAAAGAGGAATACGCCCTGGCTCGCACCGAGCGGAAATCGGGGCATGGTTACAAAGGATTTGAGTTTTTTACCAGTCCAGATGTCACTCTGGAACAAGATCTTATTCGTCGTGACCTGACCATCAATGCCATGGCTGAAACCGACGATGGGGAAGTGATCGATCCCTTCGGAGGCCAGCAAGACCTCAAACGCCGTTGCTTGCGGCATGTATCCGAAGCCTTCAGTGAAGATCCCCTGCGCGTACTGCGGGTTGCTCGCTTTTACGCCCGTTTAGCCCACCTGGGGTTTAACGTAGCACCTGAAACCCAGCAGCTGATGGCAAAGATAAGCGCCAGTGGCGAGCTACAACACCTCACCAAGGAGCGGGTGTGGTCAGAGCTGGAGCGGGCACTGGCCGAACAGTCTCCCCAGCAGTTTTTCCAACTGTTAAAGGATTGCCAAGCCTTGGGAGAATTGATTCCGGAGATTGAGCACTGCTATCGGGAACAGCATCCTAAAATAGACCAAGCGCTATTGCGCTGTGTCGAACTGGATACCGACGCCAGCGTGCGCTTGGCAGTAGTCAGTTATTTTCTGGACAGTTATGAGTCGCTCGAATCGATGCTAGTGCGACTCAAAGCCCCCCGCCAATTCAAAGACCTGAGCCTGTTGTTCCACCGTTTCGGCGATCAACTACTCAATCTCAACACGCTTCCGCCAGAGCCTCTACTCAGCCTCTATGAAGGATTGGATCTACAACGTCGCCCCGAGCGCATCAGGCTTCTGAGTCAATGCTGCCAAGCACTAGTTGATCAGCAAGATCGCGCGAAAAGTTTGGCTTTACAGCTTCAAAAACTGCATCAACAGGTCACTGCCATTGAGCCTGCCTCATTAGTAGCCGAAGGCTTTAAGGGCAAAGCCCTGGGGCTGGAGCTGCGAAAACGTCGCCTGCAGAATCTGATAGAGCATCCACTGACATGAGCACTGACACACCCCCTAACAGAACCGATGATACGCCGGTTGCACTAATTACCGGCGCCGGACGTCGCATCGGCGCTTGCATCGCCGAGATTCTGCATAACCAAGGCTATCGGGTACTAATTCACTATCGCAGTGCCCAACAGCAAGCCGATGAGCTCGCCGAAAAACTTAACCATATGCGCCCCGCTTCTGCCCTTACCCTGCAAGCGGATCTGGGCAACCTGACTCAACTGGAGCAGATGGCCAAGAATGCTGTCGATAGCTGGGGGCGACTTGATGCGCTGGTAAACAACGCCTCGGATTTTTTCCCCACCGCGGTGGGCAACACCACCGATGAACAATGGCAGCAACTGTTTGCTTCAAACCTGAGGGCACCCTATTTTCTTTGCCAGGCCTTGGCACCATCCTTGGCGAAACAGCAGGGAGCCATCGTCAATCTGGTGGATATTCACGCCTTCAAACCCTTGCTGGGCTACCCCGTCTATAGCTCCGCTAAGGCCGGGTTGCTGATGCTAACCCAGTCAATGGCCAAGGAGCTTGCTCCCGACATCCGCGTTAATGGTGTCGCCCCCGGATTGATTTTGTGGCCCGAAGGTGAAGCCTCACAATCGGATTCGGACAAGCAGAAATTGCTGGAAAAGACACCGCTGCAACACCCCGGCCAGCCACAAGATGTCGCCTCAGCGGTCTCCTTCTTACTCAGCCAATCCTATATTACCGGCCAGATTCTGGCGGTGGATGGCGGCAAATCCCTCTATAGCTAAGATACCTCAACAACGATGATTACTAACGGCCCGGATAACAGCGAACTGACTTTTGTTTTTGCCCATGGAGCGGGTGCCGGTATGGACCATGAGTTTATGTCTGATGTCGCCGAGCAATTGGCAGCAAAGGGTGTTCGGGTGATCCGTTTTGAATTCCCTTATATGCAAAAACGTCGTGAGGATGGCAAAAAGCGACCACCGGATCGGGCGGACAAGTTGATCCTGGCCTTTAAGGAGATTCTTCAACAGTTAGAACTGAAGGGACAAGTCTATATCGGCGGCAAATCCATGGGCGGCCGAATGGCCAGCCTGCTCGCCATGGAGGAAAATGTTGATACACCTCTTGCCGGCGTCATCTGTCTTGGATTCCCCTTCCACCCGCCAGGCAAACCAGAAAAATTCAAAGGCGATCATTTAGCTCAGATTGGCCTGCCAACCCTGATCATCCAGGGCGAACGGGATACCTTCGGTAATGCCAGCGAGCTGGAAGCGTTTTCGTTTTCCGAGCAGGTGCAGTGGCAGACCCTGGAAGATGGCGACCACAGTTTTAAACCCCGCAAACGCTCCGGCTTCAGCCAACAGCAGCATATTCAATCAGCGGTCGAGGCGATGTTTCAGTTTATGGCGTACTAGCCATCGACTCTAGAGATCTGCATAGCATAAGCATCTATCCCTACTAGAAAGACTCTAAATTTTTGCATATACTATGTATATACCTCTAATTTATACGGTGATATTGCCGTTAACTAACCAGGCGTGGCAGCAACGTCGCTGATCCACCTTGGTTAACAAACTGAACCTGCCTAAGGTCCCCGAAAAATAAAAATAAGAGAGTAATGAGCCTGTGATGGAGTCTATTCATCTATACCCACGCGATTTCAGGGAAGGGGTCGCCATGAAAAAACAATTGAAAAACCAGGAATGGCCTGCGGATTGGTCAGCCCTGTCTGAAAGTGAAGCGCTGTCATTCGAACTGGAGCTGGAAAGGGAGTTGTCCAACGAGCACCAGCTCAAGGGCGTTCCGGTTAAGGCCCTTGGCCGCAGAAACGGACACGATGAATTTCTGTTTCAATTACAGGACGGCTCAGAGAATCTCGCCAAGGTTCATCTGACCTGGTCGGCTGAAACCGATCACCGCTGGCCTTGGACTGAAATTTTCGGCAGCTTTAACCAGTTCCTGCAGATGCTTCCCCCCCCCAGGATTGGAAACTTTAAGTCAGGGAAAATCTCCACCGGCTAAGGCCGCAGGTTGAGATCGGATAGCTGTCGGTCCTGCCAGATAAAAGAAACTGGCGACAACACCTGCTTGCGCTTGTCATAACGCTGCCACAGAGTACGGTAATCGATCCCTACTTGTGGATGCTCCGTGGTGGGCGACAGCTCTGCCAGCGGCCACAGCACGAACGCATTGCGGGTAATTTCATCCCGTGGCAACAAACCACCGGAGAACTCGCCAACAAAATCATCGTAGGTGAGAATATCGATATCCAAAGTTCTGGAGCTGAATTTCTTCGCATTTCGGCAGCGATCATTGTCATGCTCGATCCGACGAAGCCGTTTATATAACTCATCCAGCGCCAGCTCGGTGTCTAATGCCACCACTAAGTTATAGAAAGCAGAGCCATCGAACCCCACCGCTTCACTCTCAAAAATGCTGGAGATCGACAAAGCGCCAAACTGCTGGCTGAGTGCATCCAGACAGCAGCTAATATAATGCTGGCGGCGAATATTACTACCGATACTAAGATGGACTCGCGCCATTACAAAGACGCTCCACGGCATATCACCACACCAACATCCTCTGCAGCCGCAACCGCACCGGGCTTACCCAATCGAAGCCGCACCCCTTTGACAGGAAATTCCGCCAACAGCAACGTCGCCAATTTCTCCGCCAGGGTTTCAACCAGTTGATATTCACTGGTCTCGATAAATTCGATCAAGCGATCTGAAATCGCTTTATAGTCAAGGGTATTGGATACATCTTCTGTCTCTGCAGCACTGCGGATATCGGTCCCAAGCTCCAGATCCACAACCAGCTGCTGTCGAATGGTACGTTCCCAATCGTAGATGCCGATAACAGCCTGCGCTTTCAGGCCCTTGATATAAACGATGTCCATCACTTTCCACTCTAACCATCAGACCTCAACCTAATGTCGGATCTTTCGGCCCTTTACTCACTACCATGGTTTTGTTACAACCCAAGTTACCGGGTACAGATTAAGCCTGAAGAAGGCAGCGTCCCATGTTCCACACCTTAACGTCAACAGATCTTCTAGCGATCACCTTTGCCTACCTGCTAGGCTCGATCTCCAGCGCTGTACTGGTGAGCCGGCTGTTTGCATTGGAAGATCCTCGCCGCCATGGCTCCGGCAATCCCGGCGCCACTAATATGCTGCGCACGGGAAACCGCACTGCGGCCCTACTAACGCTGTTTGGTGACCTGACCAAAGGCTATATAGCCGTGTATCTAGCCGTTCAGCTAGAGCTATCGAATACAGCTGTGGGATTGGTCGCACTGGCCGCTGTTATCGGCCACCTACTACCGCTATTTTTTAAATTTAAAGGCGGTAAAGGGGTCGCTACAACACTAGGGGTTTGCTTAGCCTTTAGCCCATGGTTGGGGCTATCTCAAATTCTAATTTGGCTGCCAGTTGCCGCGCTTTCCCGTACATCGTCTGTCGCGGCTCTTGCCACTGCGTTAATGACACCACTGTTGAGTTACTGGCTAATTCCTTCACAGACAATCATCTGCACATCCATCGCTGCACTGATGATTGCGCGACACCACCGCAACCTGAAAAATCTTATTAACGGACAGGAACATCGCCTTTAGGTGATGATCAATTCGGCTTCAACCACCGATTTTCGGTAGCTCGCCCATAGGCCAGCGCGGCTTGGCCTGAATTCGCAGATCATCCTGCTCACCGGCCATCAAACGCTGACAACCAGCATATGCGATCATGGCGCCATTATCGGTACAGAACTCGGGTCGGGCATAAAACAATTCCGCCCGCTGCTTGGTCATCATTTTTTCCAGTCGCTCTCTGAGCATCCGGTTGGCACTCACGCCACCAGCAATCACCAGACGTTTCATACCTGTCTGTTGCAGCGCACGTTTACATTTAATTACCAGGGTATCGACGACGGCCTCTTGAAAGGCTCGCGCGATATCGGCTTTTCCCTGAGCGTTTAGGTCACCCTGCTGACGCAACTTCTCGGTGGTGTTGAGAGTAAAGGTTTTTAAACCGCTGAAACTAAACTCAAGTCCGGGACGATCGGTCATGGGACGAGGAAAACGAAAACGCCCTTCGGTGCCCTGCTCGGCCAGCGCTGCTATACGCGGTCCACCTGGATAATCCAACCCCAGCATCTTAGCCGCCTTGTCAAAGGCTTCGCCAGCAGCATCATCGAGAGATTCGCCCAATAATTGGTAGTGACCAATACCATCCACCTGAATCAACTGGGTGTGACCGCCTGATACCAACAATGCGACGAAAGGGAATGCCGGGGGGTTATCTTCCAACATCGGCGCCAGCAGGTGACCTTCCATATGATGTACGCCCAGCACTGGCACCTGCCAGGCAAAACCCAAGGAGCGAGCAACCGAAGCCCCAACCATCAGCGCACCGATCAAACCTGGACCGGCGGTATAGGCGATAGCATCTATATCCTCTTTCGTACTCTCAGACTCGACGAGTACCTGCCGAATCAATGGTACTAACTTGCGGATATGATCTCGCGAAGCCAGCTCGGGAACCACGCCACCGTACTCGGCATGCACCTCCACTTGGCTATAGAGTTGATCGGCCAACAAACCAGTGTCGCTGTCGTAAACCGCCACTCCGGTTTCATCACAGGATGTTTCGATACCCAAAACCCGCATGAATCAGCAATCTCCCCTGGTTGGCCCGCATTTTAAGGGTCCAGAACTATAAAAAAGTCGCATCATAACAGCCCAATAAAAACTCTTCATCCATATACGCATCATCGGTATTTACTTTTTCTACCAACCGCGATTAAAATATGCGCCCTGTTTCTTATGAAGCAGAGATACCCGTTCCAAAAATATACACTATGGATGGAACGCAATACTGTTAATCAACTATGTTAGGTAACCAGGGTAAATCTGATGCCAAGTGTTAAAGTTCGTGATAGCGAGCCGTTTGATATCGCTCTGCGTCGTTTCAAGCGCTCTTGTGAAAAAGCTGGTGTTCTGGCCGAAGTCCGTCGCCGTGAATTTTACGAGAAGCCAACATCCGTACGTAAGCGTAAGGCTGCTGCAGCGGTTAAGCGCCATGCCAAGAAACTGGTCCGCGAAAACCGTCGCCAAGTACGCCTGTACTAATCGACACTAACCACGGTTACATTTAATCGACCTATTATCAGGATCAACCATGAGCGAAGCTAGCCCTCTTAAACAGAGTCTAAAAGCAGCCCAGAAAGATGCCATGCGTGCTCGCGATAAGCAGCGCCTCGGCACTATTCGCCTGATCCTGGCCGAGCTAAAGCGCGTAGAGGTCGATGAGCGCATTGAATTGGACGACAGCCGCATTCTCGCTATTCTGGACAAAATGCAGAAACAGCGTCGCGACTCGATCGCCCAGTTTGATGAAGCTGGCCGTGATGACCTGTCTGAGGTAGAAAGGAACGAACTGGAGGTGATTAAAACCTTCCTTCCTGCTCAGTTAACTGACCAAGAGATCGACCAGCTGATCGAACAAGCGATCAGTAAAACCGGTGCCGATTCCATGCAAGCGATGGGCAAAGTCATGGGCATCATCAAGCCCCAAGCACAGGGGCGCGCTGACATAGCAACCATCAGCAAGCGAATCAAAGCACGGTTGGGCTAAACCACCAAGCCAACCGCTACGGTCAGGCTATCGCCTACCGAACGCCCGCCCGGGAAAGCTACCTCAGACATCACACGCCTGTTAAGCTATAGGCTTAATTCGCCCACGGCAAATACCTCATGGCTGGACGCATTCCACAGGATTTCATCGACGATCTGCTCAATCGGACCGATATCGCCGATGTGGTCGAGGAACGCATCACCTTAAAACGCACCGGCCGGAACTACAGCGGACTCTGCCCCTTCCATCAGGAGAAAACCCCCTCTTTTAGCGTCAACCCCGAAAAGCAATTTTACTATTGCTTTGGCTGCGGCGCTGGCGGCAACGCCATTGGCTTTGTGATGGAATACGACCGTATCGATTTCCCTCAAGCCGTAGAGACCCTCGCCCGCCGGGTGGGAATCGACGTCCCTCAAGAGGCCGGCGCGCCGCAAAAAAATCAGAAATTACAAAACAGTTACCAGATCCTGGACTGCACCGCCCGTTTTTACCAACACCAGCTAAAGAAACACCCTGAAAAACAGAAAGCAATTAACTACCTCAAACAGCGCGGCCTCAGCGGCGAGATCGCCCAGCGTTTTCAAATCGGCTATGCACCGCCGGGCTGGGACAACCTGATCAACCACCTGCAGCAGCTTCCTGAACTCAAGGACAAAGCCAGCCAGAAAGAGCTCGACGATGCCGGACTGGTCATTCTCAAAGAGCAGGAGAATCGCTGCTACGACCGTTTTCGTGATCGCATCATATTTCCCATCGTCGATATGCGCGGACGCGTTATCGCTTTCGGTGGCCGAGTTCTTACCGACGAAAAACCCAAATACCTGAACTCACCGGAAACCGACACATTTCACAAGAACCGTGAACTTTACGGCCTTTACCAGGCCCGCCAAATCAACCGCAATCTGGAAAAGGTGGTCATCGTCGAAGGCTATATGGATGTCGTCGCCCTGGCCCAATTTGACATCTCCAATGCTGTCGCCACCCTTGGAACCGCCACCAGCGAACACCATCTGACCCGGCTATTTAAAGTGGTCAATGAAGTGGTGTTCTGCTTTGATGGCGATAACGCCGGTCGCAAAGCCGCCTCCCGAGCCCTGGAAACCGCCCTGGCACTGATGGAGGACGGCCGACAAGCGCGCTTCCTGTTCCTGCCGGAAGGAGAAGACCCCGACACCCTGGTTCGCCAGGAAGGCAGCGACGCCTTCAAGCAACGTATAGATACTGCCAAACCCCTGTCAGAATTCTTCTTCGACAGCCTGTCTGAATCACTGGATATTGAGAGCCAGGAAGGGCGCGCTCGTCTAAGCGCCATCGCCATGCCGCTGATCGAGAAGATTCCCGGCCAGGTATTTCAACAGCTAATGAAACAACAGATGTCAGAAATGGCCGGAATCACCAGCGATTTCCTCCAGCAGATAACTCCGGCACCAGAACCAGCACCAAGCTACGAGTCAGCGTCCCCCGAGTACGAGCCATCGGCAATCGGCGACGATTACTGGCAACAGCCCAGCGCTCCCAGTCGCCAAGCGGAGCGATATCGGCCACGGCAAGCGCTTAAGCCCTCCTCTCTGGGAACCCGGGCGATACGCTGGCTACTGCATAACCCCAAGCTAGCCCTGAAAGTCGACTTTGAAACCACCGAAGCGCTGTCAGCATTGCTGGACCCGGAACTGAGCATGCTGCGAGCGCTGGTGGAACAGCTACGCCCTAATCCGACACTCCCCACCGCGCTAATTTTGATGGAATGGCAAGAAGATCCAAACTTCGAACTCCTGTGCCAACTCACCGAACAGGAGCTACTGATCGCTGATATCAGCCATATGGAAACGGAATTTATCGATTGTTTGCATCAATTAGTAAGAAAGACCGAAGAAGCCAAGCTAGACTACTTGAAAAAGAAAAATCTGTCCTCATTAACGGACGAAGAGAAGCGGCTCTTGAAGAAACTACTTTTGCGCACGTAACTCAGTCAACACCTTAACCAGCACAGGGCAACGATTCGGTTGAATCCCTGGCATTAAGGATTGTCTGAGCGTATAGCAATTGAGCCGTTCCGCGTCTATAATGTGCGGCTATTTTTTTGACTACTCCACGCAGCCTATAGGAACTCTATGTCTGACACTTCAAAGCAGCAGTCTCGCCTTAAAGAGCTTATCGCGCGAGGCAAGGAGCAAGGCTACCTGACATTCACTGAGGTGAATGACCACCTGCCTGAAGACATCTCTGATCCCGATCAGGTTGAAGACATCATACGAATGATCAATGACATGGGTATCTCCGTGTCAGAACAAGCCCCTGACGCCGATGAACTCATCACCGCCGACAGTAGCAGCTCTACCGATGAAGCAGCGATCGAAGAAGCCGCCGCAGCGCTGGCATCTGTTGAGTCCGATGCAGGTCGCACCACCGACCCTGTGCGCATGTACATGCGTGAGATGGGAACCGTGGAACTGCTTACCCGCGAAGGCGAAATCCTGCTGGCCAAACGCATCGAAGAAGGCCTGCGAGACGTCATGTCTGCTTTAGCCCACTTCCCTTCCGGCGTACCTCAGATCCTGGCCTCGTACGAAGCATCTCAACAGGAAGAAGGCCGCCTTACCGACGTATTGAACGGTTTTATCGATCCTGACGACGACATCCCTGTTGCCCCTGCAGCACCAGCGGCAAGCTCTAACAGCGATGACGACGATGAGGAAGAAGGCGATCGCGGCCCTGATCCAGAAGAAGTTCGTCAACGTTTTGAAAATATCGAAGCCCAATATCTCAAGGCAGCCGGCATTATTCAGGAGAAAGGTCGCGACGATAAAGAAGCCGTCAAAGCTCTGGCCGAGCTGGCTACACTGTTTGCGCCGATCAAGCTGGTTCCTCGATTGTTCGACAAACTTGTCTCTGATATTCGCAACTCCGTTGACCATCTTCGCGCCCAAGAGCGCTCCATCATGCGCATCTGCACCCAGCGCGGTCGCATGTCACGGAAAGAGTTCATCAAGGAATTCCCTGGCAACGAACTGAATAACGAGTGGGTCGAAAAGCTTTGTTCCAAAGACAGCCCCTACGGCGTCCGGCTGCTCAGTTCTAAAGTTGAACTGCTGCGGGCCCAGCGCAAGCTGATTGAGCTGGAAAAGAGTACCGGCTTAACCCTGTCAGAGATCAAAGAGATCAACCGTCGCATGTCGATCGGTGAAGCTCGTGCTCGTCGCGCCAAGAAAGAGATGGTCGAAGCCAACCTGCGCTTGGTTATCTCCATCGCCAAAAAATACACCAACCGTGGTCTGCAATTCCTGGATCTGATCCAGGAAGGCAACATCGGCCTGATGAAGGCGGTAGACAAGTTTGAATATCGCCGCGGCTACAAGTTCTCTACCTACGCTACCTGGTGGATTCGCCAGGCGATCACTCGCTCCATCGCTGACCAGGCGCGTACAATCCGTATCCCGGTTCACATGATCGAGACCATCAACAAGCTCAACCGTATCTCTCGCCAGATGCTGCAGGAGATGGGCCGCGAGGCCACCCCGGAAGAGCTGGCTGAACGTATGGAGATGCCGGAAGACAAGGTTCGCAAGGTGCTGAAAATTGCCAAAGAGCCAATCTCCATGGAAACACCTATCGGCGACGATGAAGATTCCAGCTTGGGTGATTTTATCGAAGATACCACCATCCATTCCCCAGTCGACCGAGCCACAGGCGAAGGCCTGCGCGAAGCCACCAAGGAAGTACTGGCTGGACTCACGGCCAGAGAAGCCAAGGTACTGCGGATGCGTTTCGGTATCGAAATGAACACCGACCACACTCTTGAAGAGGTTGGTAAGCAGTTCGATGTAACCCGGGAACGTATTCGTCAGATCGAAGCCAAGGCGCTGCGCAAGCTACGCCACCCTACCCGCTCCGATCACCTACGTGGTTTCCTGGACGACTAATAGAACCGCTTTATCCGATCTTAAAAAGCCGCAATTACATTGCGGCTTTTTTTGTATTCCCTGCAAAACTGACCAATTATTATTAATCACACCACGCCAATATGTGTCTTTCCCGGCCAAGATAATGACATCGCTGTAAATTCAACATATTATCGGCCGATATATTTCATATTGTTGTTATTAGATATATATCAAAAAGCAGTTTTTTATGACCGATTTCCCATCTACAACGATCACGCTTCCGACAGAATTGCTTATTCGCAATCTGAATGAAATCCAGGGTGTGCTCGCTGAAGCGGAAGTAACCCCACAGCTAACCTTCGACGCTAGCGCGGTTACTAAAGCCGACACTGCCGGTTTGCAGCTTCTGGCAAGCTATATAAATCACTGCCAAAATCAAGGTTCAGAAATCATCTGGAGCAACTGTAACGAGGCGCTGCACAACGCCGGCAAGCTGCTCAATCTATCTGAACTACTCCACCTTCCTGAAACAACCGATTGATAAAGAGAAGTTCCCATGGCAACCATACTTGCAGTTGATGATTCTCCCACCCTACGCCAAATGGTCTCGATGACGCTCAAGGACGCCGGCCATACCGTAGTTGAAGCAAAGAATGGTCAGGAAGGCCTAAGTGCAGCACAACGTCAGGGAGTCGACCTGGTACTCACTGATATCAACATGCCAATCATGGATGGTATTACCCTGACTCAAGAACTGCGCAAGCTAAGCAACTACCGTTTCACACCGATTCTGATACTAACCACCGAATCTTCAACAGATATGAAACAAAAAGGCAAAGCCGCTGGCGCAACAGGCTGGTTGGTCAAACCCTTTAACCCCGACAAACTGCTGACAACGGTCAAGCGCGTACTGGGATAGCTCTATGAGCATAGACCTCTCGCAATTCCAACAGGTCTTCTTTGAAGAGAGCTTCGAAGGCGTTGAGACCATGGAGTCCTACCTGCTGGAGCTGGACTCCGAAGACACCGAAGCCCTGCATGCTATTTTTCGTGCCGCCCACTCCATCAAGGGTGGCGCTGGCATGTTCGACTTCACTACCATTGTGGATTTCACCCATTTGGTGGAAACCCTATTAGATGAACTGCGCAGCGATAAGCGCGCGGTTACCCCTGACCTGGTCACCTTGTTGCTGCAATCGAGCGATTGCATTAAAGAATTGCTCCATCTAGCGCAGGAAGAAGATAACAGCACCCCTGAGCAAGTCATTGCGACCAAGCAACAGTTGCAAGCCCTGCTTTCAGGTAAAGAGCTTTCAGGTAAAGAGCTTCCCGGTGAAGAGCCGTCAGGCGAAGCCCTTTCTGGTAACGATACGTCCAGCGAATCCCTAGCGGCCTTAGAGCAAAACTCGGAAGCCAGCACAGAATCTCAAGACAACACTCCAGAGGGTTGGCTGGTCACCTTTGCCCCCCATCCAGAGATGCTGCAGACCGGCAACGAGCCACTCCATATGTTGGCGGCGCTGCAAGACCTGGGGCCGACCGACATCACCTGCAACGCAGAGCTCCTGCCAGACTGGACCGAGATCAACGGCGAACTGTGTTACCTGTCCTGGCAGATCCGCTTACAAAGCGACGTTGACCGCGATGAAGTTGAAGATATTTTTTCTTGGGTTGAGGATGAGTGTGATCTAACCCTGGAGCCGCTCACCGAGCAATCACAAACTGCTCCAATTGAAGCCGAAGCTGGGACCGAGCAACATCAATCACTGCCAGAGCTTGAACCAGAACAGCAACCAGCTATCCAGCCTGCACTTCCATCTACACCTGCTCAACCTGACAAATCCGCACCCACAGAAGAGCGCCGCAGAAGTGACCGTCGCGAAAAACCCGATCGCCGCGGCACCATGGATCGTCGTTCAGGTGGAGAAGCCACTTCCATTCGCGTCGGAACCGATAAGATTGACACCCTGATCAATCGTGTTGGCGAGCTGGTTATCACCCAATCAATGTTGGCCCAGATTGGCCGCCTGGAAAGCCTCGAAGGCCCGGAAACGCTACAGCGTTTGCAGCAAGGGCTAGCGCAACTGGAGCGTAGCACCCGCGAGATTCAAGAAGACGTGATGCAGATCCGGATGCTGCCCATCAGTTTCGTCTTTAACCGCTTCCCCCGCTTGGTTCGTGATCTTCAAGGTAAGCTGGGCAAAAAGCTGGAGTTGGTGATATCTGGTGAAGGCACGGAGCTGGATAAAACCCTGATGGAGAAGATCAGTGATCCGCTGGTGCATCTGGTTCGCAACTCCATCGATCATGGCATCGAAATGCCAGAACAACGTCTAGAAGCCGGCAAGAACGAGTCTGGCCGGGTAGAACTGGTGGCCTACCATCAAGGCGGCAACATCATCATCGAAATTAATGACGATGGTAAAGGGCTAGACGCTGACAAGATCCTGGAGAAAGCACGAGAAAAAGGCTTGGTGGGAGAAGACGAAGAGCCCAAGCTTCAGGAGATTTACGAGCTCATCATGCAACCAGGGTTCTCCACCGCTGACGAGGTTAGCGATCTATCTGGCCGCGGCGTCGGCATGGATGTGGTTCGACGTAACATCAACGAACTGGGTGGCAATATCGAGATCGGTTCTGAACCGGGGAAAGGCTCTCGTTTCAAGATAACTTTGCCGTTAACCCTGGCGATTCTGGATGGCCAGCAGGTTTCCCTCGACGATCAGGTTTACATCATCCCCCTGGTCTCCATTATCGAATCCATTCAAACCCCCGAAGAACCGGTTAACGCCATTGCTGGTAAAGACCCTCTCTACTGTTTCCGTGGTAACTACATTCCGCTTATCAGCCTGCGCAAGGTGATGGGGCAACCGGAAGCAACGGAGCAGGAACAACTAATAATGATCGTCGAAGCCAACGGCCAGCAATACGGCCTGATCGTCGACGACCTGCTCGGACAGCAGCAGTTCGTGATCAAGAGCCTGGAAGAAAACTACCGCAAAGTAGAAGGTGTAGCCGGTGCCACCATCCTCGCCGATGGACGTGTTGGCCTGATTCTCGACGTGGTGGGTATTCTCCGTCTTTACCGCCGGATTAATCAACGTCGCGCTCGCCGAGGTGACAACGTGATACGACTAAACGCAGGATAACCGATGAACAATCTAGAATCCGACACTCAGGACAGTTCGCCAAACACCAGCGATCCCCAGTACCTGACCTTTATTCTGGAAAACGAGGAATATGGCGTCGACATCCTCAAAGTGCATGAGATCAGGGGGTGGGCTCCGGCCACTCCAATCCCCAACACCCCACCCTTTATGAAAGGGGTAATTAACCTGCGGGGTACCATCGTCCCCATTATCGACCTGCGGGAACGGTTTGGTTTGGAGGCACTGGAATATGGCCCCACCACCGTGGTTATCGTCCTCAATGTGGTCAGCGAACGGGGCGAGCAGATTATGGGTATGGTCGTCGATGCGGTTTCAGATACCTACAGCATCGCTGACAGCACCCTGAGGCCAGCCCCAGACATGGGCGGCGTCATCAGTATCGATTTTATTAACGGATTGGCCACCATCGACAACAAGATGGTGATTATTCTGGATATCGATCACCTGCTCAGCGCCGAAGAGATGGAGGTGCTATCCGGCGCCTCCGACATGGCCGGTTAAAACAGATACCAGAAAGCGGCAACAGCCGTTTTCAGAGAAGAAAAAATACTATAGCCGACCTGTCTGCCCCCAAGGCGACTGAACGGCAAAGTTACTCAACCCAAGGGTTGCGAGAGGAGAGTACCCTATGAAGATCAATATGCCGGTCACTGATCATGAAGTGATGCTGCAGGAAGGTCAGGAGATCGTTTCTAAAACTGACCTGAAAGGTATCATCACCGATATCAACAAGGACTTCATCGATATCAGTGGTTTTACCAGAGAAGAATTGATCGGAAAAAACCACAACCTCGTCCGTCACCCAGATATGCCACCGGAAGCGTTCGGTGATCTATGGGAAAAAGTTAAAGCAGAACGCCCCTGGACCGGCTTAGTTAAAAACCGCTGCAAAAATGGCGACTACTACTGGGTTCGGGCCAACGTCACCCCCATCAGAGATAACGGCCGCGTTCTGGGTTATATGTCGGTACGGACCATTCCCTCCCGCGAAGAGGTATCCAGCGCAGAAAAACTCTATGCGGATATCAACGCCAAGAAAGCCAGCCTGCCCCAACCTTCCAGCAGCGAACTGAAAACCATCAACCAAAAGCAGACCCAGCTCGTTATCATGGCGCTGCTGTTGTTCGTGCTGCCCCCCGCAGTCACCTATGTGGCTGGCGCCGGTAATTTCTGGCTGCTGATTGGACCATTTTTAGCGTTTCTGTTGCTGGCCTTCGGCAATATCAATCTTGTCAAAAAAGATGCCATCGCCCCCCTAACCAAGATAACCGAAGACCTTTGGAAGATCTCTGAAGGTAAATACCATACCGATGCCGACATCCATCGCGCCGATGAACTCGGCGATTTGATGCGTGCGGTGAAAGGGATGCAGATCAAGGTGGGTTACGACTTTAACGAAGCCCGTTCTCACGCCCAGGAAACCCTTAGAATCAAAGTGGCCCTGGATAGTGTTACCGCCAACGTGATGATGGCGGATACCGATGGTCAGATCATCTATATGAATGACTCGGTCACCGAGATGATGCGCCTAGCCCAAGACGATATCAGAAAAGACCTGTCTGACTTCGAAGTCGACAAACTCATCGGGGCAAATATTGACAGTTTCCACAAAGAGCCAAGCCATCAGAGAAAAATGCTGGAGAAGCTCCAAGACACCTATAGCAGCCGCGTCAGCATTGGCGGGCGTCATTTTAATCTAACCGCCAACCCCGTTATTGACGACCGTGGGGTACGTCTGGGGACCGCCGTAGAGTGGCTGGATATCACCGATCAACTGGACGCCGAGAGTCAGGTAGAGTCGCTGATTAGCAAAGCGCTGGCCGGTGATCTGGATGAGCGTCTTGATACGACCAACTACCAAGGCTTTATGAAAAGTATCGCTGACGGCGTCAATCAGATGCTGGATACAGTGGTCGTTCCTATCAAAGAGGTTCGCCGGGTACTGTCTGAGCTGGCCCAGGGTCGCTTGGATGAATCCATGAACGGCAACTTCGAAGGCGAATTCTCAGAGCTGAACCAGGCCTTAGAGCGCACCATGGAACAACTGCGCGGTATCGTCGGCAATATTCGCGACAGTGGTCGTCACATCAGCCACGGCGCTTCAGAGATTGCCCAGGGTAACGCCACCCTCAGTCAACGTACTGAAGAGCAAGCCGCCAGCCTGGAAGAGACCGCTTCCAGTATGGAGGAGATGACCAGCACCGTTAAACAGAACGCGGACAACGCCCGTCAGGCCAACCTATTGGCAGCCAACGCCCGCGAACAGGCGGAACAAGGCGGTCAGATCGCCAAGAATACGGCTGAGGCGATGACCACCATTAACCAGAGCAGCAAGCAGATCGCCGAGATCATCAGCGTCATCGATGAGATCGCCTTCCAAACCAACCTACTGGCCCTGAACGCCGCCGTAGAAGCAGCTCGCGCCGGAGAACAGGGCCGAGGCTTCGCGGTTGTTGCCTCCGAAGTTCGCAACCTGGCCCAACGCAGTGCCAGCGCCGCTAAAGATATCAAAGACCTGATCAACGACAGCGTCGAAAAGGTGGAAGAGGGTTCACGCCTGGTGAACGAGTCCGGCCAATCGCTGGAAGAGATCGTCCTTTCGGTCAAACAGGTCAGCGACATCGTCGCCGAGATCGCAGCAGCCAGCCAAGAGCAGGCCAGTGGTATAGAGCAGGTGAACAAGGCGATCGCCCAGATGGACGAAACCACCCAGCAGAATGCAGCCTTGGTGGAAGAAACCGCCGCTGCCAGTGATTCCATGAATCAACAAGCTCAGCAGATGATGAAGCAGATGGAGTTTTTCGAAACCGCCGAAACTGGAATGCAAACTTCTCAGCCAAAGAGTTTTTATCATGAGCCTACCCCTGACCCAGCACCTCCGGTTGCAGCAGCGCCAGCCAATAGTTTCGGTGGCTACCAGCCGGCGGCAAGCAACGAGATAGAAATTGCCGATGATGACGACGAATGGGAGGAGTTTTAAGCCTATTTAGGCTTTCACCAGCAGCTATTAAGAGACAGGTAATATGGTCGTAGATACACGGTTGGACCGGGAATTCGGTTTTACCCCAGAGGATTTCGAGTCGGTTCGAACGCGGCTGAACCAACACGCCGGTATTGTCCTGAGCGATATCAAAAAGGACATGGTGTACAACCGCCTGGCCCGACGCCTGCGATCTTTGGGTCTGCAAAATATTCGCGACTATCTTAATCTGCTGGATGACTCCAATCGCGGTAAAGAGGAATTCATCCACTTTATCAATGCCCTGACCACCAACCTGACCTCATTCTTCCGTGAACCGCATCACTTTCAATATCTGGAACAATCCCTGTTGCCAGAGTTAATGCGCAGTAAATCAGACCCTATTCGGGTTTGGTCCGCAGGATGTTCGATCGGCGAAGAGCCTTATACCCTGGCTCTGGTGCTCAACAAAGTGCTTGCCGGCAGACATCCCGCGCAGATCCAGGCCACCGATATCGACACCAATGTACTGGAAGTGGCGCGCCAAGGTATTTACGACCAGGAGCGGGTCAAGAAGCTGAGTCAGGAACAGTTAAAAAGAGGCTTTCTTCGAGGTAAAGGCAAACAACGGGGGATGGTCAAAGTTAAACATGAAATCCGTTCCCTGATTCAGTTCCAGCCTCTCAATTTGATCGCCGACTGGTCTATCAAGGGGCCATTTGATGTGATTTTCTGCCGCAATGTGATGATCTACTTCGACAAGGCCACCCAGAAGAAGCTGATCGCCCGAATGGCGGAACTGTTAACACCCAACGGCCATCTATTTATCGGTCATTCCGAATCGCTGCACAATATCAGCGACCGTTTCGAACCGATCGGCCAGACCATCTATCGCCGCAGGGGCTGAGAATGATAAGCAATCAGCCGCAACCTCAACCCTGCCTACCCGGGTTCGAACATATCAACCGCTTCTGGGACTCGAAGCGGGGCAGCTTTATTGCCAAAATTTTGCCAGGCGAATTTTATATCACCCGAAACGACGAGTTAATTGCAACCGTGCTGGGATCCTGTATTTCAGCCTGTATCCGTGACAACCTGCTCGGCCTGGGTGGGATGAACCATTTTATGCTGCCCACCACCAGCGACAGCAATCTGAACTGCAACACCACGGCTATGCGCTACGGCAGTTTCGCCATGGAGCAGCTCATTAACGAGATACTAAAGTTTGGTGGCCACCGCGACCGTTTAGAAGTAAAACTGACCGGCGGCGGAAAAATTCTCACCAACATGAACAGCCAGACAGACATCGGCTTTATGAATATTCGTTTTGCCCGCCAATATTTGGCACAGGAAGGTCTGCCCACATTGGCCGAAGATCTTGGCGGAGAGCAACCTAGAAAAGTACTTTATCAGCCAGTTACTGGACGATTGCGGGTGAAAAAACTCAATAGTCTGCGCAACGACACCCTGGCAAGTCGCGAACAAATATATAGAGACAAACTTCAGAAACAACCCATGGAAGGTGATATTGAGCTGTTTTAATCATCAAGGAGCTTCAAGTTGATGAGCAAGGTAAAAGTTCTAATCGTTGACGACTCGGCACTGATCCGCCAGCTGCTGACTCGCATCCTTAGTGCTGATCCAACAATCGAAGTGGTAGGCACCGCTACGGACCCCTATGACGCCCGGGAGAAGATCAAACTTCTCAATCCCGATGTGCTGACATTGGATATCGAGATGCCACGGATGGATGGCATCACCTTTCTCGGCAACTTGATGCGACTGCGCCCAATGCCGGTGGTGATGATCTCTTCACTGACCACCGAAGGCGCCGAAGAAACCCTGAGAGCGCTGGAACTGGGTGCCGTAGACTTTATTCCGAAACCCAAGGTCGGCGTATCCAAAGACCTGGAGTTACTGGCTGAAACCATCAACACCACGGTTAAGGCCGCCGCCCGCTCCAAAGTTAAACAACTGCAACGGTCAGAATCTAAAACGGTAAAACCGAAACTGGGACCCGATACAATACTGTCGGCAAATACGGCTGTATCAACCACTAATGGTAACGCCAGTGTCATTGCCATCGGCGCTTCCACCGGTGGCACAGAAGCGATTAAAGAAATTCTTCAGGTATTGCCGGTCATCAATTCGCCGATCCTGATTACCCAGCATATTCCTGCGGCGTTCAGCGCCCCGTTTGCCCGCCGTATGGATGCCTGTTGCTCGATGCCTGTTCACGAAGCAGTAGATGGCCAAGCACTGATGCCCGGCCAGGTTTATATTGCTCCTGGAGACCAACATCTATTGGTTGACGGCGACAACGGTAAACTGCGCTGTAAACTCAGCGATGGCGATCTGGTCAATCGGCACCGGCCCGCAGTGGATGTGTTATTTCGCTCCATCGCCCAGCGCTTGGAAGACCGTGGCTTGGGTATTCTGCTGACCGGCATGGGTGACGACGGAGCCCGAGGATTATTAGAGATCCGGGAAGCTGGGGGCGCAACCATAGCCCAGGATGAAGAAACTAGTGTTGTCTGGGGAATGCCGGGCGAAGCGGTAAGAATGGAGGCAGCACAACGAGTGATGCCCCTTGATAAGGTTGCTTCTGCCATTTACTCATTCGGACAACGCAAATAGATTTGGCGACAAGTGCTTGCTTGCGCCCACAAATTGACAATTGAGGAATTCAACCAATGATTCGTGGACCCTTTGTACCCCTGGGCATATTGATTGCTATCATTGTGTTGGCAGAGCTTCTCGCCATGCTGGGTGTTTCCGCCAGCATCCGCTGGACGGTAGAACTGGTAGCAGTACTGCTCTGCGGTTGGTGGTACCTGAACCAAAAGAACAACGAAAAAGAAACTAAAGCCGCTGAAGCCTTTGAAGCAGAATCAGCTGCAGCCAATGCGGAGGTAGACCAACTGTTCCAGCAGCTAGCCACCGATATTCGCGAAGAGAGTGGTGAAGTCGATACCGAACTGGAACGTTCCACTAACCTCATCAACGATGCCACCCAAACCCTGTCCGGATGTTTTAGCCAGATGACTGAACTGGTGCAACTGCAGGAAGAACAAGCCCGAGAGATCTACCAACGTACGGCTGGCCATTGTGAGGGTGAAGAGCTAGGCCATGGGGCCAACCAGATGAACTCATTCGCCCAGGAAGCCGAGGGCATGCTGGAAGAATTTATCACTCTATTGGTCAACATCAGTAAACAGAGTTTGGAAGCGGTCCATCATATCGACGACATGGTGGAGCAGTTGGATGGGGTTTTTGATCTGATATCCAATGTCGAAGACCTTTCAGGACAAACCAACCTGTTGGCCCTCAACGCCAGTATCGAAGCGGCCCGAGCCGGCGATATGGGCCGCGGATTTGCCGTCGTAGCTGACGAAGTCCGTACCCTTTCTATCCGCTCCACCGAGCTCAACCAGCAGGTGAGAGAAAAGATAAACAAAGCCAAGGACGCCGTCTCCAATGTCCGCACCACCGTCGGCGAGATGGCTTCCACCGATATGAATGCCAGCCTGCAGTCCAAAGAGCGGGTAGACGCTATCTTCCAGCAGGTCAGCGAAACCAACGAATTCCTGACTGGCACCGTCCAGGAGATGTCCAACACCACCGACCAATTCGGTCAGGTGGTAGGCAACGCGGTGCGCTCCCTGCAGTTTGATGACATGGTCACCCAGAATATCGGCACTGCGCGAGAGCACCTGCAGTGTCTGATCGGTATCGGTAACCAACTGACCTCGGCGGCAGGACAGTCTTCTCTGGACGCAGAAAAAGTCGCTAATTTACGCCAGCAATTAGAACAGCTACGCAGCTCCTACGCCGACTCACAACGCAAAAAAGTGCTCAGTGAATCGATGGACGAAGGCGACGTAGAACTGTTCTAGGCCAGTTTGAATCACTCATTTAAACCATAACCGGAGAGCTTTTATGTCTGTGCAAAGTAATATTGCCAGTGACGGTAAAACCCTCAACATCAGTATCATCGGTCGTTTCGATTACTCTGTGCACAAGGAGTTTCGTAACGCCTACAGCGACCATACTAACTCTCGCATCGCGTTTAAGGTTGATCTTCGCAAGGCTGAATATATGGACAGTTCTGCCCTTGGCATGCTGTTACTGCTGAAGGAGCACGCTGACAAATGCCAGGGTAGCGTCAGCCTTCACAACCCTCAGCCCACCGTGCGCAAAGTTCTCGAAATCGCCAACTTCGACCGTTTCTTCCCTATCAGCTAAAAGTTTGCCTATGAATCTTGATGATCTCTTGGATGGTAAGGAGACCATTCGTAAAAAAGCCCTGATTGTCGACGACGATCGCCTATTTCGGATGTTCCTCAGTAAAGTACTGCAAAGCCATGACTATGAGATTATTGAAGCCGAAAACGGCAAACACGCGATAGAGCAGTTTCAGCAGCACAGCCCCGATCTGATCCTGATGGATGTTGAGATGCCCGTTATGGGCGGCATTCGTTCGGTTCGTCGCATCAAGGAGATCGCCGGCAATCGATTTGTCCCGGTTGTTTTTGTCACCGCTACCAACAACGAAGACACTCTCTCCAAATGCATTCTGGCTGGCGGCGATGATTTGATTCCCAAGCCCCTCAATGCAGTACTCCTGCGCAGCAAGTTAATCGCCATTGAACGAAACCGCGCTATTTATGATGAGGTCGAAGGTCTCCACAGCCGTATGCAGCGAGACCAGCAGATCGCCGAGCAGGTTTTCAATAAGGCGGTGCTATCAGGCAATATTGATTTCCCTGGTCTACAGTCCCTACTGCTACCAGCATCCACCTTTAGCGGTGATGTGATGCTCACTGCACTGCGCCCCAATGGCGATCTCAATCTACTATTGGGTGATTTCACCGGCCACGGTCTGGCGGCATCTATCGGCGCCCTGCCATTGTCCGAAACCTTCCGCGCCATGACAGCCAAGGGCTACTCCGGCCCCGAAATTCTGCAACAGATCGGACGCAAACTCTGCAATTTGCTACCAACCGGTATGTTTCTCTCTGCCGCCTATGTCAGCATTAGTTACGAAGCCAATACGGTTTCCATTTGGAATGGCGGTTTGCCGGAGATCTGGTTGCTCAACAACCAGAGCAAAGGGATCAAGCAACGATTTAGATCCAACCACCCGCCTCTGGGTATATTCCCTCCCACTGCCGCAGATATACAGCTGGAAGTGGTTGATCGGATGGAGAACGAAAGCCTCTTGCTCTGCAGCGATGGGGTACTGGAAGCGCGCAATTTTGACGGCGAACTCTTTGGTGACTATCGCTATTTCAATGCCGTTAATGAAGGTCTGCAGGCCCGGGATACCTTTACGACCCTGTCCCAGTACCTGCAACGATTCTGTGATGACACCCCACTCGACGATGACATCAGTCTGATAGAAGTCAGTTGCTCACGACCATTATCTAATAACTCTTCTGCCAGTAGCACGTTAAACAGCGGCTCCATCGAGAATAACCAGAGCTGGCAGTGGTCGATGACCCTGGAGAATCGCACCCTGGCCCGGGTTGATCCAGTCCCCCTGGCGATCAATCAACTCCAGGAACTACTGGGTTCTCTGACCGATACCCAATCGATCTTCGTGGTTTTAACCGAACTCTATGTCAACGCCTTGGACCATGGGGTGCTGCTACTCTCTTCGGAACTCAAACAGAGTGCTGCGGGCTTCGCCAAGTACTTTGCGGAAAAAGAAGAACGGATGAAATCTCTGAAAAACGGCTATATTCGTTTGGCCATGGAGTTCCAGTATTTAAGCGACCGGGGAGAGTTAACCATCATTTTGGAAGACAGCGGTCAGGGCTTTGATTACCAGCCCTGGCTGGAGCAGTCCGAAAACAGTGGCCTCAGCGGTCGAGGGCTTAAGCTGGCAAGCAGTCTCTGTTCATCCCTGAACTTTGAAGAAGATGGCCGTCGTGTCATTGCCACTCTGGAATGGCCACAATAACTGCTTGTGAACGGCGGCTGGCAGAATAAGCCAAACCGCCGAAAGCCTCAACGGCGATGCCGCTTTAACCACAGATCATAGGCCTGGTCGGGCCACCAACTTTGAAAATAAGCGATGACTGCATTGATTTGCTGCTCATCCAGTTTTCCTTTCCAGGCGGGCATCCGCCCTCGAGAGCCTTCATTGATAGTTCGCTGCAACATTGGCAACGGATGGTGCCAACTATGGGCCGTGCCGTTCAACGGAGGTGGTGGATAAAAGCCCTGAGCATCGGGTTTGTTCCATTGAGGTGCCCCCTGACCACGCTTTCCATGGCATTGACTGCAGTTGTCTCGGTAAATCTTCCGCCCTTCACCAACCTGAGATTGCGTATACCAGCGTCCGGTCTGATCATTTTTGGAAAAAGGATCTGGCTGATCCGAGCAGGCTGCCAACATAAAACTGGCCAGCATCACAAAGCATATTTTATACATGATTTTTATCCTGAAAAATTCTCTCGCTGCCACCGACTCAGGGTGACTTTTCTACTTAAAAAATACGAGTGAATCGATTTAATTCAGGAACACACAATAGCGCAGGTGAAGAGCCACGCTAGAACAGGGTCGAAAATCTGATCCGGTTCCATAATCTGATCGCAAAGCCTGTTGAAAATCAGCAGCTGGAATCGGCGGTCCGGTGGCCGAGGAAGGCTCTTCTAATGAGCCATCCGCTGACAAAAATTCGAAGTTGTCCTTCTGCCAAGAACGATTGGGTACAAAGGCGACTGCGCCTAAATGACAGCATGAATCCAATTGGCTTTGATGGGAGTCGGGAACCGCATCCTGACCGGAAGCATGGTGATTACCATGGGAGGAAGCTTCAAGCTGAAAACCAAGCCCGGTACCAGCGTTGACGGTCAGATTAGGACAAATACTAATCGCCAGAGTCAGCAGTAACCATCGGGTCATCAGTCGATAGCCACCGCCGCGGCTATTAAACCGGTAGGATTTTACTGATGGATGCTGTTGCATTGACGTCATTCGAATAACTAACTTGGCGATAGTCGCTAAAACAGACACACAGTGTATCTGAGTCTGTCGATGGGCCGCAAACGGATAAACCTCCTGACAGTGACTTATGCCAATTCCGACATAATTACTAAGTTATTGTGGCTATTTCTTGATCTTAGACGGTTAAACGGAATGGGATTTAAGGTAGCCTTCGCGGTTAAATTCGAACGATGACAGCCTATTAACGAACTTAAGAGGCCGTCTTGGTGTCAGGATCACGCAACAGTAAAAGCGTCATCAGCAAGGGATATCGGCACATTATGAATGTTAGGTCAGCTAAAGCCATCGCGGCTATTGTGCAGCAGCAGGTTGTTACCTGCCAGCCTGACATGGCTCTTCAGGATGTGTCACAGCTGATGCGTGACCAAAGCTGCAGCTCCATCATCGTAACCGAAAATGAACAACCTATCGGTATCTGGACCGAAGCGGACGCGCTGAAAATCGACTTTAGCAATACCAGCCTGGTCAGCACTCCAATCCGCAACTGGATGAGTTCGCCTGTCAAGACCATCCACCACCAATTGAGTATCGACGAAGCCGCCCACGCCTTTAAACAGCAGGGTATACGCCATCTGTTAGTGACCAACGATCGGGGAACGTTGATCGGTATACTCTCCCAAAGTGATGTGGTTAGACACCAAGACGCTGAATATTTCCTGCATATGAACGAGGTGGAGAGTATTTTGGCCGCCTCCTCTCCACTGCAAATTGACCAGAACAACCCCTTGGCCAGTGCAGTTGCCACCATGCGGGACAATCAGGCCGAATGTATTGTCGTAACCCATCACCAGCAACCGGTGGGGTTGCTGACAGAGCGTGACTTAGTCCGCCTGATCGCCGAGGATTGCCTCGGTAGTGAGATCAGTGAAGTGATGAGTCAGCCGTTAATCTGTGTACCTGCCAACATGACCCTGCTATCGGCACGATCGCTGATGGATCGTCGCAACATCCGTCATCTCGGCGTCACAGATATACGGGGCAACCTACGGGGCCTGATCTCCTTTTCCGATATCCTTTCCAATGTCGAACACGCTTACGTTAACCGCCTGAAAGAGGCGCTGGACAGCCGAGCAGCCGACTTGGCCCGCAGCGAACAGAATCTGAACATGGCCCATGCACTGATCGACGCCTCCATGGATGGCATCATGGTGACCGATGAGAAGGGAATTATTCAATCGGTGAACCCCGCCTTTACTATTCTCACCGGCTACTCCGAGCGGGAAGCCCTCGGGCAAAACGCCAGACTGATCAGCTCGGGAAAGCAGCCGCCTGAGTTTTACGCCTCTATGTGGAAACAGATTCACGAGACCGGATCCTGGCAAGGTGAAATCTGGAATCGTCGTAAAAGTGGCGAGCTGTTCCCGGAATGGCTGACCATCACCGCCATCCATGACAGCCAAAGCAAGCGCACTCTCTATGCTGGCATCTTCAGCGATATCACCGAGCGCAAAAAGTCTGAAGCCATTATCGAAAATCTGGCTTACTACGACCCCCTAACCAAGCTGCCGAACCGACAGTTACTGTTCGATCGTATCGATGTAGCCCTGGCAACGGCCCACCGGGATGGCACCAACCTAGCGGTGATTTTTACCGATCTCGATCATTTTAAGCGCATCAACGACTCTCTGGGGCACACTGCCGGTGACCAGATGCTCAGTGAGGTATCAAAACGGCTTAGTGGCTGCGTGCGAGAGGGGGATACGGTCTCCCGTATCGGCGGAGACGAGATCATCTTGCTGCTCACCGAATTGGAAAACCCCGACATTCCCAGCCGCGTCGCCCAGCGAGCTTTCCAGGCCCTTGAGCAACCGATCCAAGTTGATGGTCGCGAACTCTATGTCACCGCAAGTATGGGTTGCAGCGTCTACCCACAGGATGGTCGCGACCGAGATAGCCTGCTGAAAAATGCCGACACAGCCATGTACCGTGCCAAACAGGCCGGTCGTAACGGCTTCCAACTCTATTGCGCAGAGATGAACGAAAAATCGATGCGCCGTCTGAATATGGAAAACCGTCTACGGGTCGCTCTGACGGAGAACGCCTTCTTTCTCCACTATCAGCCCAAGATCGATCTCAAACAGCACCGAATGATCGGTGTTGAAGCGCTATTGCGTTGGCAAGATAAGGAGCTGGGGGTTATTCCTCCGGATGAATTCATATCCATGGCGGAAGAGCTTGGCTTGATTGGTGAAATTGGTAACTGGGTCATCCAGCAGGCCTGTCAGCAGATCAGCGAATGGCTAAAGGCTGGCATCGATAATCTGCAAGTTTCAATCAACGTTTCGCCCCAACAGTTATTGCGCCGCGACCTCAATCAGGACGTCAGTAATGCGCTTAATGAAACACAAATTCCCGCTCAACTGTTAGATCTGGAAATCACTGAAAGCTGTCTGATCGAAGAACCCGATACCATTACCGCCACCCTGCATCAGCTTAGAGATCTGGGCATCAGCATCTCCATGGATGATTTTGGCACTGGATACTCCAGCCTCAGCCTGCTGAAACGGATTCCCCTGGACAACCTCAAGATCGACCGTAGCTTTGTCGATGGCACCCCCGACGACAAAAACGACGCCGAATTGGTCTCCACCATTATCCTGATGGCTCACAATCTAGGCCTGAACATTATCGCCGAAGGAGTAGAAAACAGCCGCCAGCTGGATTATCTCGCCACCCTAAACTGTGATCAGGTACAGGGGTTCTACTTCAGCAAGCCCCTACCCGCTCAACAAATCCCCCCACTGCTAGAGCACAATTCCTGGCGATAACCCTAAGAGAAGACAGGGAAATTAAAGAAGCTATTGGCCTGCCGGAAACTTGTCGCTATAATTCGCCCTCTTTACGGCAATGGCCCAATCGCTGAATGAATTTGTGCGATGGAATGGTGGCTAACGCCACAGAGAAGAAAAGCTGGTCCGTGGGGGCCCTTAGCTCAGTTGGTTAGAGCATCCGACTCATAATCGGCAGGTCCTGGGTTCAAGTCCCGGAGGGCCCACCATCCCACAGATCACGCAGATTTTTGATCAACGTCCGTTACTCTATCGCCTACCCCTAGATAGTTTTTTGTTGGCCCTAGGGAACCTACGATTAAGCCCCGCCTTTTGAGTTACTTTGCCGATCATGGCGTTATGGCAGCTTAATCGACCTGTTTTCGCTCGTTTTCCACCGTCTGCACGCCGGTTTCGCGGCATACAGACGGACTTATCCTACGCCCGCAACATCTGATCCACGCGTGCAACGTTCGCCAATGCGAAGAGCATCGCCAGCTTGCTGTCATTTTTCATCAAGCCGCGATAGCGCGCTTTGGTAAATCCAAATTGGCACTTTATGATACGGAATGGGTGCTCAACTTTGGCGCGGATACTGGCTTTCATGTACTCCAAATTTAGCTTCATCTTGTTGATCCTTGGATGCTGCCTGAGCGATTTCACTGTACCGGGCGATTTGGCGATATACCAGTCGACTTCCGCCCCCTTCAACTCATCACGTTTTTCAGCCCCTCGATAACCCGCATCGGCAAAGACGTATTCTTCCTCGCCATGAAGCAGATTGGGGGCCTGGTTGAGATCATGCTCATTGGCGGCGGTGGTCGTGAAACTGTGCGTCAGGCCAGATTGTGCATCGACACCAATATGGGCCTTCATGCCAAAATGCCATTGGTTTCCTTTCTTGGTCTGGTGCATCTCGGGATCGCGCTCGCCCGCTTTGTTCTTGGTCGAACTGGGCGCTTCGATAATGGTGGCGTCCATCAATGTGCCTTCTTTGACCAGCACGCCCGCATCAGTCAGCCAGGCATTAACTTCATCAAACAGCTGGCGTGCCAGACCATGACGCTCCAGCAGGTGTCGGAAGTTCATAATAGTGGTGTGATCGGGAATAGCTTTATCCAGCGACAGCCTTGAGAAAAGACGCATGGAGGCAATCTCGTAAAGCGCATCCTCCATCGCTGGGTCGCTCAGGTTGTACCAGTGTTGCATGCAATGAATACGTAACATTGTCATCAGCGGATAGGGACGGCGACCGTTACCTGCCTTGGGGTAATGGGGCTCAATCACCGCTATCAAACGAGGCCAAGGAACCAGTTTTTCCATACGGCCGAGGAACTTCTCTTTGCGGGTCTGGCGGCGCTTGCTGTTGAACTCGCTGTCAGCGAAGGAGAGTTGGTGGTCCATGGATAGCCCTCAGCACATCAGAGCAGGGATTGTCTCATACGGCGGGACTTAATCGCATCAACCCTAGCTTGATTAGCTTGGACAACCCACTTGCTCAACCCAAATGTTAAGCACCACCTATACCAGCAGCTCCTGCCTGGTGACGAATTTTGTACGAGTGGACTTGGTGGGGCAGTGAATTCAAAACTATTTTCTCACAAAGCAGCCTATCTCCTCACAAAGAGAGCCATATCGATCGACTGGCCAGTCAGAAACATAAGATAGGCAAGCGGTTGCTTGTGCGCGGAGAGGACTGGGAGAAAAAGTCAAAAATGCACTAAAAAACGCCCCCCCTTTACTCTCTCGATATGAGGCACTAAAAAAGCAATGATGCCGATATTTGGATCAGTATCTACATCTGCTGTAATAAGTGGTCTACATAGCGACCCTGAAAATTGTGGTTAGGAGTCCTCTGCCAGCTGTGAATTCACCCTATCCAGAAAGTAGTGGTTCAATATAACCGAACACCTCTCCCAAGGTGGTTAGAAAGATTATGTAGCGATCAGAGAAGCTTCTAGAGTCTCACTTGAAGCTGTTTATAGTGCGCAGCAAATGCGTACAGAACTTGCCAGCACTGAAATAATTACAGATACTGTTTCAGAGCATTACAGGCCACAAAACGCGCATAACGGTGAGTACTGATTATAATCAGGGACATGTAATAGATGCTGCTTTCAAACAGCTTGTTGGGTCGTTTACTTAAGTTTTAAAGAGCCAATTCCTATCCTTTTTAAAGCAGTATTCTGAGCCAAGGTACCCATCAGCCATGAGCAAAAAGCCACCTTTCCTTATCATCACTACTATGATGCTAGTGCTTGGATTCACCGCCACTTCATTGGTGAGTTATTTCGTTGCGAATAACTCTTTGAACCAGCACATCCGAACCAACACCCTGCCCCTTACTAGCGATAATATCTATTCAGAAATACAGCGGGATATGCTTCAACCAGTACTGGTTGCATCACTTATGGCCCAGGATACTTTTGTCCAGGATTGGGTACTGAAGGGAGAACAGGATAGTACACAAATGGTCCGATATCTTCAGGCCATACAGCAACGATATAAAACCGTAACCGCTTTTTTTGTCTCTGAAAACAGCAGAAACTACTACCATTCAACCGGTGTATTAAAACAAGTGGAGCCAGATAATCCACAGGATCAATGGTATTTCGATATAAAGAAACTGCCATCGGATTTTGAGATCAATCTAGACACTGACACTGCAAATATCAACATGACTACGCTGTTTGTAAATCATAAAATTCATGATAAATACAATAACTACCTAGGTGCTATCGGCGTTGGCTTGGCATCCGAAACCATCATTGAGTTAATCGAAACTTATCAGTCACGTTATGGACGTCAGATTTATTTCATCAACCGCTTAGGCCAAGTTACCCTAAAGGGCCAGGATTTCTCAGCAGGCGAAGACATTCGCCAAACTAACGGCCTTAAAGAAATCGCCACCCGGATATTAACCAGTCCTAGTGGCTCATATGAGTACAGCAATAACGGTCAGCAATACTTTATAAAAACCCGTTTTGTACCCGAGCTCAACTGGTATCTAATTGTTGAACATCAACAAAAAACTGAGCAAGAAGTACAGAACGCGCTGTGGATCAATCTTGCTCTAAGCTTGCTAGTAACAGTTATTGTACTGCTGCTGGTCCATTTTAGCCTGGGCCGATACCAACGCAGGCTAGAACAGATGGCAAGCACCGATCTGCTAACAGGAACAGCCAGCCGCCATGCTTTTGAAGCAACATTCTCTAAGATGCTGAGCTTTTCACAACGTAACCAGCACCCTTTAACGACAGTACTGGTCGATATCGATCAGTTCAAACAGCTCAATGACAACTATGGTCACCTGCTCGGAGATCATGTGCTCAGGAAAGTCGCTGAAATCCTTACCGATGATCTACGCCATTCAGATACGATCTGTCGCTGGGGTGGTGATGAATTTCTAATAATACTACCTGAATGTGATATTCAACATGCCAGAATCATTGCCGAAGATATGCGTCGACAAGTGGAACAGTCTCTACAAATAGTTGACGGGCAGCATACGAATGTCACAGCAAGCTTCGGCCTCGCTGAGTATGATCATCACGAATCATCTGAAAACCTGTTCAAACGTACGGATGAGGCACTCTACCAGACCAAATCACAGGGGCGAAACAGAGTAACTGATAACCATATTCAGTCCAATCCCAAAGTTAAAGAAGCAGTACATGCTGACTGATAATGAAAATTCAGTGCTTCATCCAAAGTACTTATGAGTGAACCGATAGAATTCCCTGCTGCCGCATTATAATTCTCAATCTTCTTGAAATCAGATCTCCTGCACTAAAACCAGAACCTGTTTATTACCTGGTGAGGGAAAGAATACGAGAATTAAGTAGATTTCTTGAGGCAGTAAGAGCAAGTAAAATTCGGCCAAGAGGCCTTTATCCAACCGATAACGTTTCACTTACAACCAATGTATACCATCTGAAACACTTTGATTTTATGACTATTTTTTATATTTATAGCGAGTATAAGCTTCATTTCAAGAGTTTTCATTGAGCTGTTTGTAGCTTTTTCTCTATAATCTGCCAGCAATCATAATCAGATTAAAGAGAGACGTTGGACGCTATGAGCAACTATTCTGAGTACCTAGAAGAGATTGAGGTTCGTAAAACGGACCTGGGTCTAAACCCAAAACCAATCGATAGCGCGGAATTGCTATCTGAAATCATTGCCCAGATTAAAGACACGGGTAATGCAGAGCGCGAAGCTTCTCTAAACTTCTTCATCTACAACACTCTACCTGG
>JAPHRD010000074.1 GCA_026196225.1 Motiliproteus sp. | reverse complement strand
TGGACGAGAGTCTCATCACCTGTCTGATGACCATAGTTGTCATTGACCTGCTTGAAATGATCGATATCCAACAACGCCAGCGCCAGCAGATTTCCATCCCGTTTCGATTGCGAGCAGCTCTGAATCAGGCGGTCAAAAAAGTAGCGCCGATTCAACAAGCCGGTCAGGGGATCGGTAATGGACAATTTGATCAGCTTTTCTTGATAAGCATGCTCGCTACTGACATCCAACAGGGTACCAAAAGCACTGGAATAACCCAGAACAGGGGGTAGCCTCTTGCCGCGAATTAACAGCCAAATACCGCCACTTGAGTGCTTGATGTAGCGCTCTGACTTGATCTCCTCCTCCGGGTCATCTTCCATCTCCTCTTCCATGGAGAGAAACAGCTCCGCAATCTTGCCTCCGGCACCCAGATCGATTGATTTGTCAGCAGAATCACAGCCCAATAGCTCAGCCGCCCGTGGATCCAGACGCAAAGTCTTGCCTATAATATCCCAGTCCCAACAGCCTAAATTCCCACCCCATAGGGCCAAAGACAGGCGTCGCTCACTCTCCTGCAGACTTTCTTCGGCCCGCCAACGTCGATTGATCTCGCTCTGTAAACGGCGATTGTAGTAACTTAGTAAAACACTCAAAAAAATCAATCCGGCAGCAACAACGACACCAATACGGACATAGATATGCCCCCAATCAAAGCGTTGCTGGGGTTGATAGAAAAAACCGTCCAAAGGTAAGCCTGATTTCACTAACCCCAAGGCGCTGAAAGTATCTGCCATCGATTGCCAGCGAGCCGGATTAGAATGGCCGATGGAGACTAAACCCGGCATCACCAGTTTGAGCATCTGATCCCGCTCGTACTCCAGATGCTCACGGGTATGGGTGATCGGTTTGGAGTTGTACTTGGTGAGTATCAGATCGATCAGCTCATCGCTGTGCTGAAAGGCGTATTCCCAACCACGAATAGTGGCACGTTGAAAGGCGTCTACCGTCTCAGGCTGTTGCGTCGCCACCTGTTGAGAGATAAACAAAGTGTCGCCGTAGAAATCAATACCATAATCCTGCGGCCGGATAATCCGATAGGGAACGCCTTGGCGAAGCATATAGTAAGGCTGATTGGTAAGGTAAGCCGATACCACATCGCTATTACCTTCAATCAGCCCCTGGGGATTGAAGGTACTGGGGATTAGGTCTATCTGCCCAAGATTTATGCCCCGAGCGTGGAGCATGGCATGGGATTCCGCATCGGTGTTCAGGCTACCCATCTCCACCCGTTTACCAACAAAGTCATCGATGGTACGGATATCGCTATCGGCACGGGTCAAAAAAACTGCCGCCGAATGCTGGAAAATAGGAGCTACAGCAACCACCGGCTCACCCCTGAGGTAGGCCAGCAGCAGCTCTGAGCTGGCTACACCAAACTGCACTTCATTGTTGCTGACCCGCTGAACAGAGGAAGAACCAGGGCCGCCAGAGACGAGTTGAACCTCCAACCCTTCTTCGGCATAAAAACCTTTCTCCAGGGCAGCATAGTAACCGGCGTATTCAAACTGGTGGTACCAATGGAATTGAACGCTGATGATATGGTTTTGAGAGTGGCTGTAGGGACTGACAAGCAATAGCGCTAGCCATAGCATCAAAGCCGCTATTGGGTATGGATTTCGACACCCCCTAAAAGTAGGGGAAATAACGTTCACAGCACCGACCTCGCAAAACAGTCAGACGGTATCCCTACTCTCACTATAGGCTTGCCATAGGTTGTTTGGACCGAAAATGCCCTCTGCATTGATACAGATCAGCCTATCCAAACAACTGTATTAAAAGTTCCTTATTTAGTGAATTCTGGGGGTTATAGCTGTGTTTTACAAACCAATTAGAGCCCGAGAATTCGAGCTAAATTTTTAAAACCAATATGAATTTCAACTTCATCAGCCAGACGATCGATGCCTTCTTCTCTAAGCTTTTGATAATCTTTAAGTTGCAGTTGGCTACTGTCTGCCCCTGCCCAGGTCAGTATTGCCTCGCAAGCTGAATTCTGTTCAAACAAACCATGTAGATAGGTACCGGCGATTTGACCATCATCGGAGATGACCCCGTCATTACCCCGCCCCAACTTTACCATTGGCTGTTGCAACGCTGGCCCTTTGCTAACCCCGGCGTGGATCTCATAGCCGCTAATAAAAGGCTCCCCTGGTAACTGCAGTTGACCTTCGACTTGATGCAGCTGCTTACCTGGATACAGAGTTGTTTCAAAATCCAACAACCCCAGCCCAGCGTAGGACTGAGCAGGGCCTTCAATACCTTCTGGATCATGGACTCTTTGCCCTAGCATCTGAAAACCACCACAGATACCTAGCAATTTGCCACCATAACGAAGATGTCTAAGAAGCTGCTGATCCCAGCCCTGAGCGCGCAGCCAATTGAGATCAGCACCTACGCTCTTAGATCCCGGCAGAATAATCAAATCAGCAGGCGGTAAGGGTTCCCCCGGACCGATAAAACTGAGTTCGATCTGGTCATTCAAGCGCAGTGGGTCAAAATCGGTATGGTTGGAGATCCGCTGCAACACCGGCACAACCACCTTTAAAAGTCGCTGCTCGGCGTCCAGGGTATCTCCAGCGTTGATGGCATCCTCTGCTTCCAGGTGTAGATCCTGTAGATACGGCAGCACCCCCAATACAGGCTTTTGGGTTCGCTCCTCCAACCAGTCGTTGCCTGGCTGCAAAAGACTGACATCTCCACGGAATTTGTTGATCACAAAGCCTTCAACCCTTTTCTGCTCCGATTCCGATAGCAGATCCAAGGTGCCCACCAGATGGGCAAAGACTCCACCTCGATCGATATCGGCAACAATCACCACCGGGCAATCCACCGCTTCGGCAAAGCCCATATTGGCGATATCTCGATCCCGAAGATTGATCTCGGCCGGACTGCCAGCCCCTTCAACCACAATCACCTCATACTGACTTTGCAGACGGTGGTAGGAATCCAGCACCGCTTCCATAGCCTTGGGTTTGAAGTTGTGATAGCTCCAGGCTTCCATATCCTCGACCGCATGGCCCTGAATAATGACCTGGGCACCGGTATCGGTATTGGGTTTCAGTAATACCGGATTCATGTCGGTGTGGGGTTCCAGACCACAGGCATAAGCCTGCACCGCCTGGGCTCGGCCGATCTCACCACCATCAACAGTCACTGCACTGTTAAGCGCCATGTTCTGTGGTTTGAACGGAGCCACCGACAGGCCACGACGCTGCAACACTCGGCAGATCGCCGCTACCAGTGCACTTTTACCGGCATCAGAGGTGGTACCCTGTACCATTAACGTACGACGATTTTTCAACGCTCTACAACTCCTGTAACCATCACAACGCCGGTTGCCTTTTCTACCGACGTGACTATGATAGCCTGCTCGCGCCGGGACATGAGGGCGAACTCTACCTAAGCCCGCAGCTATCAAGCAAGAGATAATCATTCAGCCCAGGCTACCATGACAACTGCACTTATCATCCTACTGGCTCTGTTGCTTGACCGATGGCTGGGCGAACCTCGACGCTGGCACCCGCTGGTTGGATTCGGCCATATAGCCATCCGACTGGAGCGGTTGCTGAATACACCTGGCCATATGCAGGCAAAACGCTTAGCTGGGATCGCCTCCGTGGCGGCCCTCACTCTGATTCCTGTATTGATTGTCGGTCAACTGCTCTCCTGGTTGCAGCCTGCGAGTTTGCTGTTCCACCTAGTACAAATACTGGGACTCTATTTTTGTATCGGCCGCCAGAGCTTGAGTGAACATGCACGGGCCGTTGCTACTCCGCTGACACAGGGCGATGTTCAACAGGCCAGGGAGCAGGTGGGGATGATCGTCAGTCGTGACAGTGCAGAGATGACGCCCCAGCAGATCACCAATGCCACCGTTGAAACCCTATTGGAAAACGCCAACGACGCCTGTTTCGCCACTCTATTTTGGTTCGCCATTGGAGGCCTGCCACTGGCATTGCTACACCGTTTCTCCAACACTCTGGATGCCATGTGGGGTTATCGTAGCGACCGCTATCTGCATTTTGGCTGGGCGGCGGCGAGACTTGATGATCTGCTCAACTGGATCCCTGCCCGCCTGGGGGCTTTGGCCTTAGCGATTGCAGGCCAAACCCAACGGGGGCTGCACTGTTGGAAGACACAGGGCCATCAATACGACAGTCCTAATGGCGGCGTCATTATGGCCACCGGAGCCGGTGCTTTGGGCATTCGACTTGGGGGCAAAGCGATCTATCAGGGCCAGGTTAAAGAACGAACTGTTTTAGGCCAAGGCCGTCCGGCCCAGGCGATGGATATCGAGCGCAGCATCATTCTGGTCAACCAGGCAGTTATGCTATGGATAGTGATTCTGATGTTACTGGGTACCCTTTAAGCCAATGAGTGACTATCAACAAGACAACGCACTAGGTCATGGCGGACGTTTGCTGCAAGCAGTAGCAGATTACGGTATCCCCCGTGACCAATGGCTCGATCTATCCACCGGCATTAACCCGATCTCCTATCCCGCTGCCATGCCTCCAGTGGATTGCTGGCAGCGTCTACCTGAGCAGGAAGACGGATTGGAAACTGCAGCTGCCAGCTACTACGGCTCGAGCCATGTGCTAGCGGTACCCGGTAGCCAGGCGGCGATTCAACTGCTGCCGCAACTGCGCGAACACAGCCGAGTTACGGTGGTATCCCCTACCTACAGTGAACACTTTCTCGCTTGGCATCGGTCTGGCCACCAGGTTACACAGATTACCCATAAGAAAATCAATGACTATGTAAACAACACCGATGTGTTGGTATTGGTCAATCCCAACAATCCTACCGGTCGCTTGATGGAGCCCAGTCAGCTACAGGACTGGCACCGCCGGCTCAGCAATCGCGGAGGCTGGCTAGTAGTAGACGAAGCCTTTATGGACTCCACCCCCGAATACAGCCTGGCCATGGAAAGCCCACCTCCCGGGCTGATTCTACTGCGCTCCGCAGGTAAGTTTTTTGGCCTTGCCGGTATCCGTTGCGGATTTGTGATCGCTGAAGATGCTCTGCTAGAGCAACTGGCAATTCGCCTTGGCCCCTGGTCGATCTCATGTCCGAGTCGCATTGTATGCCGTCAGGCCCTGGAGGATCAAAGTTGGCAGCAATTGAATCGCGCCCAGTTACGGACTAATGGGCAACGGTTGCAACAACTTCTGCTGCAACAACTGTCTTTGAAGAGCGCAGGATCCAGTCTGTTTCAGACTGTGAAAATCCACCAGCCAAAACTATTATTCGAAGCTCTTGCCCAGCAAGGCATATTGACCCGATGTTTCCCACAATCAGGTCTGCTACGCTTGGGTTTACCCGGCAACGAAAGCCAGTGGCTACGTCTACAACAGGAATTGGCCGAAATAAGACCACTACTTCAATAATTTTGTCTGTGGCCAAAAACCTAAGGCACAACCCATTTGTAAGGAGTTCCCTTGAGCAAACAGGATAAAGAACAACGCCACAAAGCACGCATGCAACGCAAAAAAGAGATCGTCGACAAACATATTGCCGGAGCTGATATCGAACGCGGAATCATCGTGGTACTTAAAGGCAACGGCAAAGGCAAGAGCAGCTCCGCCTTTGGGATGGTGGCACGTGCTTTGGGTCACGAACAGAAAGTTGGCGTGGTTCAGTTTATTAAGGGCAAATGGAAGACCGGCGAAGAACGACTACTGGGCGACCATGAAAACATCCGCTTTGAAACTATGGGCACCGGCTTTACCTGGAACACTCAGGATCGCAGCGCCGATATCGAAGCCGCCGAAAACACCTGGGTGCATGTTGAACAGATGCTGGCAGATCCTCAACGGGACCTGGTGGTTTTAGATGAGATCACCTACATGTATCAGTACGGTTATCTGCCGTTAGAAAAGCTTGTGGATGCCTTGAAGCAACGCCCCAGCCATCAGAACGTGGTTATCACCGGTCGGACCTGCCCCAAGGAAGTAGAAGAAATCGCCGATACCATCACCGAAATGGGTGATATCAAACATGCTTTCAGAGCCGGGGTGAAAGCCCAGCGGGGAGTGGATTGGTAGTCCAAAAAGGCTGCGGTATCAGATTATATTCGAACGGAAGAAACGATCACACCGCAATGGGGTGATCGTCCGTTGAATCCTCGTCGCCCAAGCGGTCTTTGATCGCCAGAAACTGATCGATATTGTCCCGGAACAACCGTACCAAGGTAGGATCAAAATCGCTGCCACTGCGAGCCTCAATGTAGGCAACGATAGCAGAATTACTCCACACCTCCTTATAGCACCGCCCTGACCCCAACGCATCGTAGACATCCGCCAGGGAGGTAATGCGCCCAACCATGGGAATCTGCTCTCCCTTCAAGCCCTTGGGATAACCGGTACCGTCCCAGTGTTCGTGATGTGACAGTGAGATAATCGCGCCCTGGTCCAATAGTGGCAAACCAGAGCCGGACAGCATCTGATAACCCAATTCGGAATGACGTTTCATGATTTCCCACTCCTCCTCGTCGAGGCGACCGGGCTTTTTCAATACCCGATCGGGAATACCAATCTTGCCGAGATCATGAAGCGGTGCCGAACGTTTGATCATATCAACTTCGTCTTCATCCAGACCCGCCAACCGTGCCAGCAGTTCAGAATAAAGGGCCACCCGATGAACGTGAGAACCGCCCTCTTTAGAGTGGGTCTCCACCAATTCGGTAACTCGATAAATTACATCTCGCTGAGACTGCTGCAGCTTTTCATTGAGATCGATGTTTTCCAGAGCAATATTCAGATTGTCGGATAACAGCTCCACCAGATTACGATCTAGATCGGTCAGTTCTCTGGGGCTTTTCAGCACAAACATCAGTTCCCGGTGGTAACCGTGACAAAAAATACACACACGCTCTTGGTCATAGATATTCTCACGCTGCTGTCGACAACGTTGTAACAGATCAAGCAAGGGTTCTGAAATGGAGTCTTCTGCCTGCTCCTCCATCAGTTTCTCTTGGGGTTTGAGCTGCGATAATCGGTAGCCCTGGTCACTGACTTCGTAGGCCTGTGCCTCAAAGAGATAGACGATGTTGTGATCTACGTTTAATAGATCCACCAGATGAGAAAGGCTACTTTTGATAAAACTCGGGTAGTTTTGGGTACGAAAGATCTGTCTTGCGATCTCCATCACATTTTGCAGACCCAACCGACTCTGATGGAGGATCTCGATATCGCGGTAGGAGCGCAAACAGGCTAACAGTAAAGTGTAGAGCTTTTGGGCTGTCAGCTCGGTCTTATCTTTGTAATCGTTGATATCATAACTGGAGATCACACTCATCTCCGGCGCCTGCCCCGGTTGTCCGGTACGCAGCACCAAGCGAACATCCTGGTTGCCTAAATCTTGGCGGATAAAGCGAGCCAGCTCCAAACCAGCGTGCTCGGTCTCCATCACAACATCCAACAGAATCACCGCAATACCCGGTGTATCCAACAGAATGGTCCGAGCTTCAGCAGCGCTGTATGCACTGAGGATAGAAAGAGGACGACCATCGTAGGTCAGATCGCGCAAAGCCAGGCGGGTAACTTGGTGGACCGATTCTTCATCGTCCACTACCAACAACGTCCAAGGGGGTTTAGCCGGTGCCAAGTCGATATCCGGCTCATCTTGCTGTTGGAAAAGCAGGTCATCCGGCTCATCCTGAAACAGCAGTTCATCACTCATGCAACACCTTCTGAACACCCTGCTTCAAACGCTATAAATGCTTAACACTGGGGTGTTCTTACCATTCTGCAGGTTTTTGCTCCCAAACCTGGATGGCTATGATCGTTTTTCCGATGAAATGCATCCTGCATCATCTTAACTGCAACATCTTAACCACTACATATTAACTACAACTGCGTGGGCCAAACCTATTGATCACCTTAGATGATCCCCCACTAACAGTTATTATCTTCAAACATAGTTGATATTTATCAAACTCTCGATCAAAGGTACAAGTTTATTCACTCATATCTAAACTTCTTTAGTTTAAGGTAGCGGCAAATCAGCCAGAATCTATATAGTTCAGCGCCTAAACGGTACCGCTAAAACCCCACCAACCGTGCCTCTGGAGGGTCAAAAATCCACAAACTGTCTACACTAAAAACTACCGTTCACACACGGTTATAGATCTTCATATTCAGCTGCCGGACCTATCCAATGATACGCAATAGCGGCCACCTTAGATCAATGCAGACTGCAGTTAAGCGCTTCCCTGCATTCGAACACCCCCGCAGCCGCAACAGCCTCAAACTTTTAACCTTTAATATCCAGGTGGGGATCCGTACTCACGCCCCTCATCATTATGTGACCCGGGGCTGGCAACATCTATTACCACATTCTGAACGTTATCTGACTCTTGATCAGATCGCTAAAGTGATCGCAGACTATGACCTGGTGGCCCTGCAGGAAGCAGACGGTGGCAGCTTTCGCAGCAGCTACGTTAATCAGGTTCAGTACTTAGCCAAAGCCGCACGTTTCCCCTACTGGTACCAGCAACTGAATCGAGATCTGGGAAAATTCGCTCAACACAGCAACGGCCTGCTTTCTCATTTAAAACCCAATAGCATTGAAGATCACCAGCTACCGGGATTTGTTCCGGGGCGTGGAGCCATCTGCGCCGAAGTCAATCTGGGGAGAGAAACACTTTTATTGGTGATACTTCACCTTTCCCTCGGTAAACGCAGCCGAGGAAAACAATTAGCTTACCTGCGCCAACTGATCGGCGATCATAAATCCGTAGTGATTATGGGAGACCTTAATTGCCATCATGACGTCATACTCAATAACCAAGAATTCAGCAACTTGCCCCTGCAAACACCTCACCGTGATCATCTCACCTTCCCCAGCTGGCGGCCATCCCATGCCTTAGATCACATCTTGGTATCAGATAATCTGCAGGTGCTGGAATCCCACGCTTTGGATATTACTATCTCCGATCACCGACCGATCGCCCTAGAGATCAAGCTGCCTCAAAACTGCTCAGAACAACCAGCTGTGGTGGGTTAGAGAGTACGGAAATGGAATGAACCAGTCTCGATAAAACGACTCACAATCAGCAATCGATAGCACATCGTTGTAAAGAAGCTGTCTTTCTAAGTGCTAAGTTTCGAATGTCAGTTCCCATATCTATTTCATGCCATTATCATAGATGGCTGGCTTATTTTACTGGTTACCGGCATTTTGCAGATCCAACATCAATAATCCGAACACCATTCAAAACAACGCCTTACCACAAGGATACGAACTTGATCAGTTCATCAGACAGTAACAGTGAGATTCACGAAAAGGTCGAAAGTTACCTCCGTGGATGCGCCCAGGGGCGTCATCAGGACCTTAAAAAACTTTATGATCTCACTTCGGCGAATCTATTTGCGATTTCGCTGCGTATATTAAATGACAGGGCTCTTGCGGAAGACTGCCTGCAACAGGTCTTTATGAAGATCTGGAACCACGCAGGTAGCTACGATGCCAGCAAAGCACGGGGGCGGACCTGGTTAAACACCATCACCCGCAATCAGTCCCTGGATATATTAAGACGGAACAAACACAGCGAGAAACACGATACTGATGAAGCGCTAGAAAATGTTGAGGACCAGGGCGCAAGCCAGGAGCAACAGATCAGCCACTGGCAAGACAGCCAGAAGCTGCATCGCTGCCTGGGAGAGATTCCGGAACAGCAACGACTGTGCCTGGAACTGGCCTATTTTGAAGGACTTACCCACCAGAGCCTGTCGGAACGGATCGACACCTCATTGGGTACCGTTAAAACCTGGATCCGTCGTGGACTGGCGAGGTTACAAACATGTATGAATTCGATCTAAGCGATCCGGATCAGCGTAACCAGGCCGCAGCCGAGTACGTGCTGGGGACGCTGGAGCGCGAAGAGAAAGCGCAATTCGAAGCCCTGCTGGCAGTTAGTGCCGATGCCCAGCGGGAAGTCGAGCAGTGGCGTGAGCACCTGGATGTTTTCAACACCAGCCTCGAACCCGTAGCCCCCTCTGCAGATCTGTGGAAGCAGATCAGCGCTGAAACTAAACCAGAAAAGAGCGGTTTATCCTGGTGGAGTTGGCAACCTCTGGCAGCAATGTCTCTGGTCTTGGTTATGGCGGTTGGACTGGTATTCCAGTTCAATCAGCAACCGGAAAACGTCTACGTTTACCTGATCAAAAACGAGCAGCAGCAACCGGGCTGGATGATGAACACTTCCCTTGAGGATAAGCAGCTGGTGGTGGAATCCCTGCGGCATGTAGAGATGCCCGCAAACACCTTCTACGAAGCCTGGCTGATGATCAAAGATAGAGAGCCGGTATCTTTAGGTTTCTTGCCTGATCAAGGGGTCAAACGGATCGAGATCGATCCCAGTTGGATGCCAGATATGATGGATACCGAGATCGTTGTCACCATGGAAGGTCCAAAGGGAGCACCCAGTGGCTGGGATATGGGACCGGTCTCCGACAAGGCCAATTGGCGTAGGATGGAGCTTTAAACCCATCAACTAATAAGGGGCCTATATGGCACTGCTGTCCCACAAATATTGATCAAAAAGGAATCCTCATTTGAGGGTTCCTTTTTTTCTTGTCGGGTGTAACAGGATTAAGCAGTTCCGCGAGAG
>JAPHRD010000024.1 GCA_026196225.1 Motiliproteus sp. | reverse complement strand
TGGGTTTTTTAGGTATCCAGTAAGGCTGCTGGCCCTAAATCCATAACGCACAACTGAAAATATCGGTATCAGAGCGGCTCATGAAAAATGCGGGCTAGCTAGTAATACACTCCATTTTTACAGCTAACCCACTAATGTCCCTGCTTTGCTGTTTGGCTGGCTTGTTGTTGTTCTATTTCCTTGTGTTGGAAGGGATCTTGCAAGAAGCTAAAGTTAAAGGCTTTTTTTGTTCAATAATTTGACGTTTTTGTTGAGTAAAGTGCGTGGCAGTGTATTCTCTATTGTTACTGCTGTTTTTTTGACGCATAAGGAGTGTTGTAAGGGTGTTTGGTGGATAGAGCCGCGGTGTTGAGTAATTTTCGCAGTTTGAGTCAGGGGAATCTGGGGATCCCGCTGTTGCTGCTGATTGTGTTGGCGATGGTGACATTGCCGATGCCACCGTTTCTGCTGGATGTGCTCTTTACCTTTAATATCGCGCTGTCTTTGGTGGTGCTGTTGGTAGCGGTGTATACCTTGCGGCCATTGGAGTTTGCGGTTTTTCCCACCATATTGCTGGTCGCTACGTTGCTGCGATTGGCGTTGAACGTGGCTTCAACACGGGTGGTGTTGCTTGAAGGTCATGCCGGTGGTGATGCTGCAGGTAAGGTGATCGAGGCTTTTGGTGAGGTGGTTATCGGTGGTAACTATGTCGTCGGTCTGGTTGTGTTTGCAATCTTGGTTATTATCAACTTTGTGGTAGTTACCAAAGGTGCCGGGCGGATTTCGGAAGTAAGTGCTCGCTTTACCCTGGATGCGATGCCGGGCAAGCAGATGGCTATCGATGCAGACCTGAATGCCGGTCTTGTTGATCAGGAAGAGGCTAAACAGCGTCGCCAAGAAGTGACCAGCGAAGCGGATTTTTACGGTTCGATGGATGGTGCCAGCAAGTTTGTCCGTGGTGATGCGGTAGCTGGTATTCTGATTCTAGTGATCAATATCTTTGGTGGTCTGGGTATTGGTATGGCTCAGCATGACCTCTCCTTTGAAGAGGCAGTGCGCAACTATTCACTGTTAACTATCGGCGACGGCTTGGTGGCGCAGATACCTTCGCTGTTGTTATCTACTGCCGCGGCGATCATGGTGACGCGAGTAAACACCTCTGAAGATATGGGTGGTCAGGTTCTTGCTCAGTTGTTTGCTTCTCCGCGGGCGTTGTATGTAGCAACCGGCATTCTGGTGGTGATGGGGTTGGTTCCCGGAATGCCTCATGTGGCTTTCTTGGGGTTGGGTGCGATTTGCGGCGGTGGCGCTTACCTGATTCAGCGCAAGAACGAGAAAAAAATACTGCAGTTGCAGCAGTTGGAGCAGGAAGAAGAGGTGCGGCCGGCGCCGGAAGTGGAATCCAAAGACTTGGGTTGGGATGATGTCTCGCCGGTAGATATGATCGGCCTTGAGGTTGGTTATCGGTTGATTCCTATGGTGGATAAGGCTCAGGGAGGTCAGCTGCTGGGGCGCATTAGGGGTGTGCGTAAGAAGCTCTCGCAGGATCTTGGTTTTCTGGTGCCGGCAGTACATATTCGCGACAACCTTGATCTGATGCCTAGTGCGTATCGCATTACCCTAATGGGTGTCTCTGTCGGTGAGTCAGAGGTTTATCCAGATCGAGAGTTGGCAATTAATCCGGGTCAGGTTTTCGGGAGCTTGAAAGGGATAGAGACCCGTGATCCGGCCTTCGGGCTGGAAGCCGTGTGGATTGAGATGGGGCAGCGCGAGCAAGCTCAGACTCTGGGGTATACGGTGGTTGATGGCAGTACTGTTGTGGCTACTCATCTGAATCAGGTTATGTCTCAGCATGCTAATGAGTTGTTGGGTCATGAAGAGGTGGAGCAGCTTCTGGAACTGTTGGGTAGCAGTTCGCCCAAGCTTGCAGAGGCGTTGCCTTCGAAGCTGTCGGTCAGTCAGCTGCTTAAAGTGCTGCAGAACCTATTGATGGAGCAGGTGCCGATCAGGGATATTCGTACCATCGCCGAAACTTTGGCGGATATCTCTGTTACCAGTCAGGATATTACAGTGTTGACGGCGGCGGTGCGTATTTCGCTTTCTAGAATGATTATCCAAGAGATAAATGGCAGCGAAGCTGAGTTGCCGGTGATGACATTGGATCCTCAGCTGGAACAGATGTTGCTTAAGTCTTATCAGCAGAGTCAACAATCTGGCGGTTCGGAAGGGTTGATGCTTGAGCCGGGCATGGCTGAACGGCTGCAGAAGTCCTTGGTTGAAGCTGCTCAGCGGCAAGAAGCTGCCGGAAAGCCGGCAGTATTACTGGTGGCGGCGCCGGTTCGGCCTTTGATGGCCAAGTTTGTACGTTATGGTAGTCAGCAAATACACGTGCTGTCGTACCAGGAGATTCCAGAGAATAAACAGATAACCATTGTTGCCACCGTTGGTGGGGCGAGCTAAGCCGGGGACGGGATGATTAAGCGCATGGGTTGGCAATCGAACGGATATGTTCTGGCGGCAGATGGAGGGATGGGGCTGTGAAGGTAAAGCGATTTTTTGCTCCAGATATGAGTAGCGCGATGCGGCTGGTTCGTGACGAAGTCGGTCCTGATGCGGTAATTCTTTCCAATAGCAGCGTTGCTGGCGGTGTCGAGGTTGTGGTGGCGCTGGAGTACAGTGAGACCGTTCCTCAGCGTCAAGCTGAAGCCCGGGCTGATGGTCGCAGGGATCGCCAGGTTACGGCGCTTGTGGGTACTCGCAAGCCGCAGCGGTTGCGTACGGAGATGGGGCGCACTCGTGCGGCTCTGGCGTCCGGGCAGGAGCAGAAGGCGGTTAGTGAGCCGCCCTATCTGTCCGCCAAAAAGGACGGGCAATTGGGTCTTGATGATGCCGTTTGGGATGATGTGCTGGCATCCTTGGAGAAAAAGCGAAACTATTCCGAGAATGCGGAAGTAGCAGAGCAGCAGGCTCGTCTGTATGGAAAGCCTGGGGTAAGGCGGCCCGTTAAAAGTAGTGATAAAGCGGTGCCGGCCGGCATTCTTAATCGTAAGCGGCCTTCTGCTGTAGCAACCAAGGCTGAAACTTTTTCTGGAAACGGAGCTGGCGCAAGCGGTGAAAAGTCGGTTGCTGCAAATGCAGTGGCTGGAAGCGATGCCGTTAGTCAGCAAAGCCTGCAGCAGATGCGTAGCGAGATTGATGAGCTCAAAACATTGTTGCGTCGCCAGGCAGTCAATGAGGCGCCAGTTGCACAGCAGCGGCTGGGGAATCCTCTTCGTGATCGAATCTATAAGCGTCTGCTGAGGTTGGGGTTGGTGGAGTCACTGGCTGAGCGGCTGGTTCAGGCGATTGAGCCCGATGCAGAGGTAGATAGAGCCTGGAAAATTGCTTTATCGCGGCTGGTGGATGCCTTGCCGACGGTTGGCGAGAATATTGCTGATCGCGGCGGAATTCTGGCGTTTGTCGGAGCGACCGGTGTTGGTAAGACCACCACTATCGGTAAGTTGGCTGCTCAGTATGTGCTTAAGCATGGTAGCAGCAGTGTGGCGCTGGTCACCACAGATGCCTACCGAATAGCGGCTCATGAGCAGTTGCGCACCTTTGGTCGTATTTTGGATATCCCGGTTCGGGTGGTGGATGAGGCGCGCGCGCTTGATGATGCGCTACACTCGCTTAGGGATAAGCGCCTTGTTTTGGTGGATACAGCCGGCTTAAGTACTTCGCCGAATCTGCGCCAAGAACAGCTGGATATGCTCAATGCCAGCTCCTATCGCATTAAGAAGTATCTGGTTCTGCCTTGCACTGCTCAGCAGCGTGTCCTGCAAGTGGCCTATGATAGTTTTAAAGATTTAGGTTTGAATGGTGCGATCTTGAGCAAAATTGACGAATCTGTGAGTCTCGGCGAAGCGATCAGTATGGTGGTTGAGCAGCGTCTGCCGGTGGCTTATCTCGGAGATGGCCAGAAGATTCCCGATAATATCGAAGTGGCGAGGGCCAATACCTTGGTTAGTCGGGCTGTAGTGTTGGCGGAGGAGCAGGCTAAGTTAGAGCGTGCTCGCAATCAGGCTGAGCGGGTAGAGAAACAGTCGCCTTCGTTGGCTGATCTTGGAAACGTGGGTTAATGGGAGCTCGGATCTTGCCAATGAAACCCACTCATCCGGTCCAAGTCATCGCCGTTACCGGAGGTAAAGGTGGTGTTGGCAAGACCAACGTATCAGTCAATCTCGGTACCGCATTGGCAGAAGCCGGTCAGCGAGTGGTGTTGATGGACGCGGACCTGGGGCTTGCCAATGTTGATGTCCTGCTGGGTGTAAGGCCGCGGCAAACAATCGCGGATCTATTGGCGGGCGAGTGTTCGCTTGAAGATATTCTGGTGGAGTGTCCTGGTGGTTTAAAGGTGGTGCCAGCTTCCTCGGGAACCCAGTCCCTGGTTTCACTCAGTGCCCATGAGCATGCGGAACTGGTGCATGCCTTTTCTGATATTGAAGAACAGTTAGATGTGCTGGTGATCGACACTGCTGCGGGTATATCGGAATCGGTGGTGCATTTCGTTCGGGCGGCTCAAGAGGTGTTGGTTGTAGTTTGTGACGAGCCGACATCAATCACCGATGCCTATGCATTAATCAAGTTGCTGAACAGGGATTACGGGATGAATCGATTCCGTGTTCTGGCTAATATGGTGCGTTCAGAGCATGAAGGGCGCAATATGTTTACTAAACTGACTACAGTAACCGATCGCTTCTTGGATGTAGCTCTTCAATATGTCGGATCGATACCTTATGATGAATCGGTACGTAAAGCTGTGCAGAAGCAACTGCCTGTTTTTAAGGCGTTTCCGCGGAGTAAGTCTGCAATTGCGTTTTCGCAGTTGGCAAAGAAAGTGATGGCCTGGCCGGTACTGTCATCGCCTCGAGGGCATTTGGAATTTTTTGTTGAACGTTTAGTTCGGGCATCCAATCAACGTTAGTAACTAATGCATTTATGTACAACCTTTTAGAGACAGATTCGCAGACAGAGATGGTTGAGCGTCACGCGCCGCTGGTAAAGCGTATCGCCCATCATATGCTGGCGCGCTTGCCTTCAAGCGTGATTCTTGAAGATCTGGTTCAGTCAGGGATGATCGGTTTGCTCGAGGCTGCGCGTAAATATGACGCCAGTAAAGGCGCCAGCTTTGAAACCTATGCTGGTATTCGGATCCGCGGCGCAATCATCGATGAAGTGCGCAAGGGGGATTGGACTCCTCGATCGGTGCATCGAAACTGTAGACGTATCTCCAGCAGTATACAGGCTGTTGAGGCGCGCACGGGGCGCGATGCGCAAGATATAGAAGTGGCACGTGATATGGGTGTCACTCTAGATGAATACTATGTGCTGGCTAAAGATGCTGCCAGCAGTCGACTTTTCAGCTTTGATGAGATGCTCGAAGGTCGAGATGACGCCATGGGCGAAGAGGTTTCCCATGATGGTCCTGCTCCCGATGATGAGCATGAGTACCACTCCTTCAAGAAGGCATTGGCGGCAGCGATAAAGACTCTTCCTGAGCGTGAGCAACTCGTGCTCTCGCTTTATTACGATGAAGAGCTAAATTTAAAGGAGATTGGCCAGGTGTTGGGAGTGAGTGAATCCCGAATTAGTCAGATTCACAGCCAGGCAGCTCTGCGGTTACGTTCTCGTTTAGCAAGTTGGCGGGCTGCGTAGTATATTGACACTGTTTATTGATCTAGATCTGCCGATTAAATTGGTGGAAAAGAAGACGTTAGGTATTATCACTAGTAGTAAAATCAGGCTAGACGGAGGTCGCCTTGGATAAAAACATGAAGATCCTGATCGTTGATGACTTCTCAACGATGCGTCGGATTATCAAAAACCTACTTCGAGACCTCGGATTTAACAATACGGTCGAGGCAGACGATGGTTCAACGGCATTGCCGGTGTTGAAAAACGGCGGCATCGATTTCCTGGTGACCGACTGGAATATGCCTGGTATGTCGGGACTGGAGCTTTTGGAGCAGGTCCGGGCAGATCCGGCGCTAAATAAGTTGCCAGTTTTGATGGTTACCGCCGAGGCAAAACGGGAGCAGATTATTCGTGCTGCCCAGGCTGGTGTAAACGGTTACGTGGTCAAGCCATTCACTGCAGCCGTCCTTAAAGAGAAGATTGAGAAGATCTTCGAGCGAATCGGATAAGGGGCGCATATGGCTGGTCTGGAAGAATTTACCGACCTGAATAGTTTTGAAGACCAGTTGCAGGGCCGGGTCAAAGAACTTTCCACCTCCTTGGAAAACGGCGACCTCAGTGGTGCAATGGCACGATTGGCCGAGCTGAGCGAGGCTCGTAACCAGCTACTTTATCAGGAAGTTGGTCGACTCACCCGTGGTCTCCATGAGGCGATCAAAGCGTTCAATATTGACGTTGAGAACAGCACCGCATTTCAGACATCTGCGAGCGATACAGAAATTAGCGAAGTGGCCAATGCCAACGAGCGATTGAACTACGTATTGGAGCTGACCGAAGGTGCTGCCAATACCACCATGGATATGGTCGATGCCAGCATGCCGGTGGCTGAGGAAATTGGCGAGCAGGCACGATTGCTCAGAGAAGATTGGAAAAAGATGTCTGATTCCAAGAGTACTCTGGCAGAGATTAAGGACCTGGGTCGCAGTACCGAAGCGTTTTTGCAGGAAATTGAAAACGGTACCAATATTCTTCACAAAAATTTTACTGAAATACTGCTGGCGCAGGGGTTTCAGGATCTTACCGGGCAGCTGATTACACGAGTGATTGGTCTGGTCAACGATGTAGAGTCGAACTTAGTCAATTTGGTTAAGGTCGCCGGTAAAGTGGACAGTATTACTGGACGGAGCCAAGAGGAGTTGGTGGAACCCAGCTCTGAAGAGAAGGCCGAGGAGGCCGAAGAAAAACTGGTTAAAGGGCATGGTCCGCAGGTACACGCAGAAGAGGTTTCTGATGTAGTGTCCGGGCAGGACGATGTTGATGATCTTCTTTCTAGTCTAGGGTTTTAGGGAGCTAGATGCATGAGTCTGGATGTAGATGAAGAGATACTACAGGACTTTCTGGTAGAAGCTGGTGAAATTCTAGAGCAATTGTCGGAGCAGTTAGTCGATCTTGAGCACAGTCCAGAAGACACCGACCTACTGAATGCGATCTTTCGCGGTTTTCATACCGTTAAGGGTGGTGCTGGGTTCCTGCAGTTGACGCCGTTGGTAGACTGCTGCCACATTGCCGAAAACGTATTTGATAAGTTACGCAATAACGAGCTTCAGGTCGGTACTCATCTGATGGATGTGGTGTTGCAGTCCCTGGATGCGGTCAACGAGATGTTTGACGCAGTGCGTGCTGGTGAAGAACCTGAACCCGCTGATCCAGAATTGTTGGAAGCTTTGTCAGCTATAGCTCGCGGAGAAGTTCCTGCGGCTGAAGCACCTGCAGAAGCAGTCGCGGAGCCGGAACCCGTTCCAGAGGAGCCCTCCGTATCGTCTAATGATCGGGCAGACGCTGAATTTGAAGAGATGCTCAGTTCCCTAGGCACTGAAGCAGAGGTTCAACCCCCTGTCGCAGATGTGCCCAGCGAGGCAGTCGATACAGCCACAGCACCGGTCGACGATGATGAGATAACCCCGGAAGAGTTTGAAGCGCTACTGGATCAGCTCCATGGTGAAGGAAAGCACGGTGGTGGTCTTGCCGCTGAAACACCGCCTGCTACGCCGACAGCTCGAGTTGCAGACGCAGAGCCAGCGGCGGCCACAGACGAAGATCTGATTACCGAAGATGAATTTGAGAAGCTGTTGGACGAGTTGCAACAGCAGGGTAAAGGCGCATTTTCCGAAGATACTGCTGAGCAATCAGCCCCTTCAACCGCTCCCCCCCCAGCGGCGGAGGTAACGCCACCCGAACCTCCGGCTGCTCCAGCACCGAAGCCTGAACCTCAGCCTGCTATAAAACCTGCTGCGCCAGCGGCGGCGCCTGCAGCTGCAATAGAGCCGAAAAAATCAGCAGCCAAGCCCAAAGCACCGAAAAAGCCTAGAGCTGAAAAAGCCAGTACCGCTGAGACTACGGTGCGAGTGGATACTCAGCGCCTGGACGAGATCATGAATATGGTCGGTGAGCTGGTGTTGGTGCGTAATCGGATGGTGCGTCTGGGGCACAAAGTTGGTGATGAAGAGGTCAGCAAAGCTGTTGGCAGCTTGGATATGGTTACCGCTGATCTGCAGATGTCGGTGATGAAAACCCGCATGCAGCCAATCAAAAAAGTGTTTGGTCGTTTCCCTCGTGTTGTAAGAGACCTGGCGCGGGCGCTTAAGAAAGAAGTTAATCTGGAGCTGCGCGGTGAAGACACCGATCTGGATAAAAACTTGGTAGAAGCACTGGCAGATCCGCTGGTTCACTTGGTGCGCAACGCGGTAGACCATGGTGTTGAGAGTCCTGAGGAGCGCGAAGCAGCCGGCAAGTCCCGAATGGGTCATGTGATTCTGGCCGCAGAACAGGAAGGCGATCATATCCTCTTGTCCATCGATGATGATGGTGCCGGAATGGATGCGGATAAGTTGCGTGGCATCGCTGTGGAGAAGGGGCTTCTTGATGAAGATGCTGCCGAGCGTCTAACCGACAACGAGTGCTTCAATCTGATTTTTGCCCCTGGTTTCTCCACCAAGAAAGAGATTTCTGATGTGTCTGGCCGTGGCGTCGGCATGGATGTGGTGAAGACCAAAATTACCCAGCTAAATGGCTCTTTGAACATTGATTCAGTGCCAGGGCAGGGTTCACGAATCGAAATCAAAGTGCCGCTGACGTTGGCCATTATGCCAACCTTGATGGTGATGCTTGGAGATCAGGCATTCGCTCTACCTCTGGTGAACGTCAACGAGATATTCCACCTGGATCTAACCCAGACCAACGTGGTCGACGGACAAGAAGTCGTGGTTGTCCGGGAGAAGGCGCTATCACTGTTTCATCTCAAGCGATGGTTGGTTGAAGGCTGCAGCCATGAACCTCTGCCCGAGAATGGTCACGTGGTCATTGTCACCATCGGTACCAAACGCGTTGGCTTTATTGTTGATCAACTGGTCGGCCAGGAAGAAGTGGTGATTAAACCGTTGGGTAAAATGTTGTTGGGTACGCCAGGAATGTCGGGCGCAACCATTACCGGTGATGGTCGTATTGCATTGATTCTGGACATACCGAACTTGTTAAAGAACTACACCTCGTAAGGCCGGTATCGGCTAAAATACCCGGGTCGGCCACAGACCGGGAGTGGTAGCAGGAGTTTTTATATGGCGGTGACCGTACTGGTTGTCGACGATTCCGCGTTTTTCCGACAGCGTGTCAGCAGCATTATCAATTCAGACCCTCGCGTCACTGTGGTGGGTACTGCCGAAAACGGGCAGGTGGCTGTTGAAAAAGCCATGCAGCTGAAGCCTGATGTTGTCACCATGGACTATGAGATGCCGGTCATGAACGGTATCGCAGCGCTGTCTGAAATTATGCGTAGCTGTCCCACCCCTGTGTTGATGTTTTCGTCCCTGACCTATGAAGGTGCCCGCGTCACACTGGAAGCGCTGGAAGCCGGTGCGGTGGATTTTCTGCCAAAAAGCTATGAGCAGATGACGCCGGGCAAAGGTCGTTTGGAACAGGTCTTGATCGAGCGGATTCTGGCTGTCGCAAAAACTAAAAACCGCTCATCCGATGGGGCGGTGACCGGTCCTGCGTCTAAAGCCAGACAGGAAACGGCACCAGCGCGAACTCCGATCGGTGCCCGTTCAGAGCTAAGAACTACTGCGCCAAGATCTACTCCCGCAGCTACCGGTCGACCTCGGAAAGTGCCTCAGCTGGGCGGTAAATGCTCTCTGGTGGTTTTCGGTACTTCTACCGGTGGGCCGGTTGCTATACAGAAGATACTAACTACTTTACCGGCTAATTTTCCGGTGCCCATTTTGATCGTTCAACATATGCCGAAGGCGTTTACCGGTGCCTTTGCCGAGCGCCTTAATCAGCAGTGCAAAATAGAGGTTCGAGAGGCCAAGGATGGTGACCGTCTGCGGCCGGGTTTGGCGTTACTGGCTCCCGGTGGTGAACAGATGATGGTAGAGAATCGTAACGGTGGTCAGGTGCGTATTATTGCCGGTGACGAACGCCTGAATTATAAACCTAGCGTGGATATAACCTTTGGTTCTGCTTCCAAACACTATCCCGGCAAGGTATTGGGTATTGTCCTGACTGGAATGGGTGCGGATGGTCGAGAAGGTGCCCGAATGTTGAAAAACAGTGGATCGACTGTTTGGGCACAGAACGAGGCCAGCTGTGTTATCTATGGGATGCCGCAAGCGATTGTTCAAGCTCGGTTAGCCGACCAGGTGCTTGATCTCAGCGAAGTCAGTGCAACGCTCACATCGGCGCTGGGGTGTTAAATGGATCGCCTCAGCCTATTTGGAGCTCTGTTTGCGCTGGTGGCGATCTTTGGAGGAAATTACATTGAGGGTGGCGCAGTTGACACCCTCATCAATGGTGCAGCAGCGGTCATTGTCTTTGGCGGTACGTTAGGCGCAGGTTTGCTGCAAACTCCCGCCGTTGATATGCGACGCGCATTGAGTATTGCTCCCTGGGTGTTCAGACCGCCCGACTTGGATTTCAATCAAGGTATCGAAAAAGTGGTCGGCTGGAGCATGCACGCTCGACGCTACGGTCTGCTGGGTTTGGAAAAGCAGGCCGAAGTGGAAGATGACGAGTTCCTCAAGAAAGGCCTGCAGTTAATTGCTGATGGCAGTGAGCTTGAAGCGATTCGAGATATTATGGAGGTCGAGCTGCATGTACGGGAGCAGCGTGATCTTCAGGCGGCCAAATTCTTTGAAAGTATGGGTGGCTACGCACCGACTATCGGTATTATCGGTGCGGTCATGGGGTTGATTCATGTGATGACTAACCTGGCCAATCCTTCTTCTCTGGGGTCAGGTATTGCCACCGCCTTTGTTGCTACCATCTACGGGGTGGCGATCGCCAACTTGTTGTTATTGCCAATCGCCAGCAAATTAAGAGCCATCGTGTTTTCCGGCTATCAGTATCGGGAGATGATGCTGGAGGGGATGTTATCCATCGCTCAAGGGCACAATCCGGTTGCCATTCGGGTCAAGCTGGAAGGATATCTCAAGTGATAAGCGGAGAGACCGATGACCAGGCGTCGTAGGACCCGCGACGAGCAGCATTCAGACCGCTGGGTCGTCTCATACGCTGATTTCATCACCTTGCTGCTGGCGTTCTTCGTCGTCATGTACTCCATCTCTTCGGTCAATGACGGCAAGTTCCGGGTGCTTTCTCAGTCTTTGGAAGGGATCTTTCGCGGCGTTGACCACTCTTTCGATCCGATTCAACTGGGCGATATCCGAGCCCGCCGGGACCGCAGAGATATTGGTCTGATTGATCAGACTCCTTCTGTCGATGCCAGCACGGTGCCGAAAACACTGGCGGACGAAGAAGCAAAAGAACTCAAAGAGATAGAACGGGATGCCACCAAGCGTTTCCAGGAATTGATCGCCGATGGTGAATTGTCGGTTTCCTCCAATCGACTGTGGATGGAGATTGAGATCCAGTCTGGTCTGCTGTTTGCCAGCGGTAGTGCCCAGCCGGGAATCGATGCGGATCCCATACTTGAAGCGCTGGCAACGATTCTGAAAAATTACGAAAACCCGCTGCACGTTGAAGGCTTTACCGATGATCGTCCCATTCAGCAGGGAATCTTCCCCTCAAACTGGGAACTCTCGGCAGCACGGGCTGCTGGAATCGTCCGCGTACTGGCCCATTTTGGGGTTGCTCCCGAGCGTATGGCGGCTGTTGGGTTTGGGCAGTATCAGCCCAAGGTTAGCAATGTATCCGCTCGCGGTCGTAGCATTAATCGACGGGTTAAGATTATTGTTGCGCGCGATGAACGAGTGCGGAAGGCGTTGACTAGCTATGGCAGCGACTACGTCAGTGATGACGTTGTAGAAACTATTCTTAAAGAGAAGATCAAGCCTAGTACGTCTGGCGAAGTAAAAGAGATTGAAACGGAGCAGGGAGTGCTGTTTACTCAGGACCCAGACGGTTGATAGTTAACAGGCTCTAGGAGTATTGGACGGTGCATATTTGGACGGTAGCAAATCAGAAAGGCGGGGTAGGTAAGACCACCACGGTGGTTTCCCTGGCTGGTTTGTTGGCGGACCAGGGATTTGACGTATTGCTGTTAGATCTGGATCCGCACGGTTCGCTAACCAGTTATTTCGGCTACGATCCGGATAGTCTCGAGCAAAGCGGCTACGACCTATTCCAGAGCAATGGCCAGGTTGATGAAAACCTGCCAGCCAGGTTGCTGAAGAACACCAGTCACGACCGCATCAATCTGATTCCCGCCTCAACCGCTATGGCGACGCTTGAGCGTCGGGCTGTGGGTAGCGATGGCATGGGGTTGGTTATTTCCCGTTCTCTGGCCCATTTATGGGATCGTTTTGACTACGTGCTGATCGATAGCCCTCCGGTATTAGGGGTATTGATGGTGAACGCCTTAGCAGCCTGTGAACGTCTTATCGTGCCGGTTCAGACCGAGTTTTTGGCGATCAAAGGACTAGAGCGAATGGTCCGCACCTTGGCGATGATCAACAAAGCCAGGACCCGAAAGCTTAACTACTATATACTGCCGACGTTTTTTGATCGCCGGACTCAGGCTTCACTGCAGAGTCTGCGCTTGATCAAACGTAACTATCCCAACGAGATTGCCCAGGCAGTTATTCCCATCGACACCAAATTCAGGAACGCAAGTACCAAAGGTGTCGTGCCGTCTGCCTTGGATCCCAGCACCCATGGTGTCAGGGCTTACGCAATGCTGATGCGTTCTCTGTTGGCTATCGAGAAGCATGAGCAAAAGCAAAAGCAAAAGCAAAAGCAGCCGCAGCCGCAATAACACGAGGTTAATGGAGCTTGTCTAGTCAGCGCAGAAAAGAATCCTCCCAGCCGCAACTGGTAGCGACCCAGACTCCGGCTCCGCAGCGTGCGGTGCAGGAATATCTGGATGCACTGTTGCAGGATGCGACTGCACAGGCGATAGCTGAGCCGGTGTCAACCACTACTGTGGTTGAGACTGTTCCCGAAGTTGAAGACAAAGTCGAGATGGCTGAAGCCTCTCCGGTCGTAACTCCGGTGGTTGCACCAATAGAAGAAGTTGTTGAGGCTCCGGTTGCAGAACCTGCCCAGCCACTGGTTAAATCGGCTGAAGTTCAGGAAATCGCCCTCGACCAGGCGGAAACTGAGCAACTGCGTGCCTGGAAAGAGGGGCGCCCCGGATGGGCGCAGGAGGCTTTCGAGTGTCTGCTGTTTAAAGTTGCCGGGTTGACCTTGGCTGTGCCTTTGGTGGAGTTGGGTGGCGTGCTGACCATGGAAGATGACCTTAACCCCTTGTTTGGACAGCCAGAATGGTTTTTGGGCTTGCTGCCTTCAAAAACCGCAGGTACAGTCAAGACTATTGATACTGCCCGTTGGGTAATGCCGGAAAAGTACACTGAAGAGACCCGTCAGGGGCTCAAATACGTGATCCTGATGGAAGGCACTGATTGGGGCATGGCCTGCCACGAGGTGGCAGAAGCGATCACCCTGCAACCGGACCAGGTACGTTGGCGGGGCGAGCGTAGTCAGCGCCCTTGGTTGGCGGGGACCGTGATCGAACACATGTGTGCCATAATGGATGTATCTGCGCTGGTGGATCTGCTTAGTGAAGACAGCCTGAAGATTAAAGCGCCACAATGGACCCGGCACTATCCTAGCGCGACCTAGACAACGTTTCATACAGAGGAAAGTTCATGGATATCAAAACCGCTGGCGGTAGCGAAGATCCTGTTATTCAGTGGGTAACGTTTCGTCTTGAAGATGAAACCTATGGTGTCAATGTGATGCAGGTGCAGGAAGTTCTGCGCTACACCGAGATCGCTCCTGTTCCTGGTGCTCCGAGCTATGTGCTGGGTATCATTAATCTCCGCGGAAATGTGGTGACGGTTATCGATACCCGCGCCCGCTTTGGTCTACCGACTGCTGATGTGACCGACAATACCCGTATCGTGATTATCGAAGTCGAGAAACAGGTGCTGGGTATATTGGTTGATGCGGTTTCTGAGGTGGTTTATCTAAATCAGTCAGAGATCGAGTCGGCGCCAAATATTGGTACTGAAGAGAGCGCCAAGTTTATCCAGGGTGTCTGCCACAAAGATGATCGTCTGCTGATTTTGGTGGAACTGGATAAAATGCTTACTGATGAGGAGTGGTCTGACATCGCTATGCTTTAAGCGTTGTCGACCTTCCTATGACCATGACCCCGTTGCTCTATTGGATCTGTTTATTTGGCATCGCTTTGGTGGCGATCGCCGCGCTGTTGCTGGCGCTGAAGGTCAATCGACAGCTGCAGCAGAGCGAACAGCGCTACCAGGCCTTGGTCAATGTACTGCGCAATGAAATTCGGGTGATGAATAGCGGTTCTTTCGGCGTAGGGCGCCGTCTTAAGCAGGTGGAATCGAAGCTGAATATCACTGCTGAGAAGCAGCAGGAGCTGGAGAATCGCGATCCCGGCACGCTGGCTTACAATCAGGCAGCGAAACTCATGGAGATGGGCGCGGAAGTTGATGACCTGGTCAGCAGCTGTGGCATTGCCCGACCGGAAGCCGAATTGATGGCGTTGCTACATCGTGAAATCAAATCGGTGCCGGCACTGGAAAACACTTAGTCATCGGAGCGTTGCAGCTCCCCATCCCTCAGGCTGTAAGCAAAACTGATTACTTCAGCGATCGCTTTGTATAGATTTTCAGGGATCTCCTGTCCTAACTCCAACTGAATTAAAGACTCCACCAAGGCTGGATCTTCGTGGATCATGACGCCGTGTTCGCGGGCGATACGTAGGATTTCCTCGGCAATCAGGCCTCGTCCGCTGGCAGCAACATGGGGTGGGCTTTGCTCGTCGTAGGTCAGAGCCACCGCAAGGGCTGGTTTTTGAGTGTCATCTGTCATCATGTTTTCACATCGATCAGTCGCTGCCGAAGCGGCTGTATGGTCTGTTCAGGTGGTTCTTTTTCTCGCACGGCCAGGGTATCCACTTCCAATCCGACGCCTTCCAGTAGTTGTTGAAGTTCGTGGAGCTTAGGTTCCAGCATCTCTCGGATCTGTTGATCCCCGTACCAGAGTACGCTGATCTGATCCCCTTCCAGGGCTACACTGGCCGCCATTGGAGGTATCTGCTCCATTTCAAACCGTAGTTGAACCTGCCAGCGGCGCTGATAGTCGTCTGGATCGAAGCCGCCGCTGCGTTCTTCAGCGCTGATTTTTAGCTGTAGGTTTTCGTTACGGCCCTGCCACAGTACCGGAATATCCAGTTGCAGTTGACGGTTACTCTCGGTGCCTAGTTCCTGGGTCTGCTGCGGTAGGCTGGCTAGTTGATTGACCAGCACTCGACTGATCGCCTGCTGAGTCATCTGGGTGATCCGCTGGCCTAAGGGTTGGGGGATAGTGCGGGGTGTGTTTGTCAGCTGTTGTTCCAGTTTAAGTAGCAGTGATTTTTGATCGCTCTGCAGGGCTTGTGTGTCACCACGGGCGAGGCGGTTCTCCAGCAAAGTTCCACTGTTCTGGAGTTGCTGTTGAACGCTGCCTGCATCAGTTTTTTGAGGGTTGGCCAATGAGCGACCTAATAGTAGCTGAATTAAACCCTGTACTAGAGGTTCGCCTTTGGCAAGCTGAGCCAGGGTTTGAGGCTCTGCTAGAAAATTAAGCAGCTGGACCGGTGGTTGCTGCTGCGGGAGATGCTGACGAAGGGCGTTTTCCAATGTCTGGGGTTGGCCGCTGGGTACATTGAGAGAGAGTTGGCCCTGGGAGCTTTGGCGTAGCTGTACTTCACTGCCAACAGGCAATGGGCGAGGAATTAGCACATCGACACTGCGGCCCTGTAAGTCCAGGGTGACACGGTATTGAGCTGCTGTGGTGTTGGCGGTGGGCTGTGGTGTTAGCGTGTCGCCTCGAGTACCGGCTGCAGGCGTAGCTGTTTGCGTAGCGGTGCGGGTGGTCAGTTCGGTGGCCGGAGCTCGGGTGCCGCCTTGTAGCAGGGCTTGGCCTTGTGTTGCTGCGGGGCTAGATGTTCCTGCTATAGGAGGCTGTATTTGAGCGGCTGTTGATGACGGGGTATTTCCGGTCTGGCTGGCAGGGGCATAGGTTTGAGGAGGCGTCGCTTGGGTTTGTCCGCTATTCCCCTGAGCGCTACTCGCTATTGGTGACGTTCCTGTTTGGGCCACAGTGGCTGTGGTGGAAGCTGGTGCGGGTCTATCTGGTACCACTTTTACGACCGTGGCCGTTAGCTGCTGTCCTGGGCGGATCGGTAGTTCATTTCCGCCGCTATTGGCTCTGGAGGCTGCTGTTTGTGGCCCCGGGGCTGTTGTGTTAGCAGGGCGGTTGTCGGAGCCTGTGGTTGCCTGGGAGGAGGATTCCCTCGTCGTGGCCGATGGTACCCTTTCGGACGGTGTTCTTTCCGACGGCACTCTTAAGGATATCTGGTTGTTGGCGTCACGGCTGATCTGTACTTCGCTGCCCACCGTCAGGGGACGAGGAGTGACTACTTCGACCAGTCGGCCCTGTAGATTTAGTTTCGCACGATATACCTGATCGCTGGTGGCTGCATTTGTGGAGGAGTTGGTGCTTTGCGATGTTGAAGCGGTTGCGGACTGAGTGGGTGTGTTCGGTGTTGATGGGCGTTCTGCCCGCGTTGGTAATTGTTGCTGGCTACTTTGAATCGTATCTGATCTGGAAGCCCGTACCGGGTTGTTATTTATTGTACTTGGCGTTGAAGAAGTGGTGCTGGTAGTTGCAGGGTTGGTGGTGGCAGGTTTGGCTCCAGAGCTACTAGCAGTGGGGCGCTGTGTGGGTAGCGCCTCTGAGGTTCGAATTGTACTGGTATTGCTGGAGGTCGCGCTGTTAGCCCCCACGGCTTTGGTCGCGGTGGCTGTGGATGTTGTTGGCGTTGATGGGCTGGAGCTGGGTTTAGAGGTTTGGGTTCCGGTATTGCTGCGAACGGGTTGAGTGGTAACTTCGATCACTTTAGCCGTTTGGGTCTGACCGATGCGCAGTAGCGACTCCAGTCGACCGGATGCCAGTTCCGCCTGTAGTTTTTGGATGCCCGCACTGTTTAATTGGTCAATCACGGTGGCTCCTCTGGGAGTGAATTCGTTTGGGTTGATCAGCAATAGGGAGTGCTGAATTCATCCCCTGGGAAACGACCTGATCCATTTCTTGATCAGGGTGAATAATAGCCCCTGCAAACGCCTAAGAATTCGCCCCAGTCCCAGATTATTCGTATATAATGCGCTGATTTCGGATGTATAGAAAGCGTGGCTGATCTATCTTGTTAACGCCATATTTTTGATTTTCTGTAGTGCAATGGGAGCTGGAACTTGTCGACCCCCCTGTTAGAGGCAAAACAACTTTTTTGCGAACGCGACGAACGGGTTCTGTTTGAAGGTCTGGATTTCGCCCTCAATGCTGGCGAGGTGCTGCAGGTTGAAGGTCCTAATGGAAGCGGTAAAACCACTTTGCTGCGCATCCTCAGCGGGCTCTCCAGTGCTTTTGAAGGAGATATCTTTTTTCAGGGTGAACCGGTTTCTGAGGTGAGGGATAATTTTCTGCAATCTCTGCTCTACTTTGGCCACCTACCGGGCGTCAAAGCAACTCTCACTCCTGAAGAAAATCTGCGCTGGTACGCGGCGCTGCATCCTGAAACCGATACCATGCGTGAACGAATTCTAGAAGCGCTGGAAAATGTCGGCCTGTTTGGTTACGAAGATGTGCCTTGTCATTCGCTGTCTGCCGGTCAGAACCGACGCGTCAGTCTGGCTCGGCTGTATCTGAGTCATGCACCGCTTTGGATTTTGGATGAACCCTTTACTGCCATCGACAAAAAGGGTGTCGCCGCCAAAGAAGCACTGATTGAAAAGCATGCTGCTGCCGGGGGCAGTGTTATCCTGACTACCCATCACGAATTGGCCATCAAAAATCTCCGTCAGGTTAACTTGGGGCGCATTGAAACCGCGGAACTTAGGGAGCAGCCCAATGACTAACTCCACGACATCTGATCTGGGTTTGGGCGCGGTATTTTGGATCACCCTGAAGCGGGATCTGTTATTGGCCTTTCGGCGTCGAAATGATCTGGTCAGTCCATTGGTGTTTTTCCTGATGGTGGCGACGCTTTTCCCACTAGGTGTTAGTCCGGAACCTAAGTTTTTATCCGAAGTGGCGGCGGGTGTTGTCTGGGTGGCTGCTTTGCTGTCGACCCTGTTGTCGATGGATGGTCTGTTTCGAACCGACTTCGATGATGGTTCTCTAGAGCAGATGTTATTAAGCCCGCAGCCATTGGCGTTATTGGTTGTCGCAAAAATTTGTGCCCACTGGATGATTAGCGGATTACCGCTGACTATCATGTCGCCACTGCTGGCTGTGATGCTGTTTTTGCCCGATGGTGCCATGGGGGCATTAGTTGTGACCTTGTTGATCGGTACTCCGACCCTGAGTCTGATTGGTGCTATTGGTGCAGGTTTAACTGTAGGTTTACGTAAAGGCGGAGTGTTGATTACGCTGCTGGTGCTTCCCCTCTATATTCCCGTGCTTATCTTTGGAACCGGCGCCGTACAGGCCGCCGCATCGGGATTGCCAATCAATGGATATCTGGCAATATTGGGTGCTATTCTGGCGTTAGGGGTCGTATTGGCACCAATCGCCGTGGCAGCGGCTCTGCGGATTAGTGTCAGCAATTAATTGAGTTATCGATAACGAGCAGGAATATGGCAAAAAGCTGGAAAATGCCAAAGTGGTTTTATCAATTGGGATCCCCCCGTTGGTTTTATGATATCAGTAGCCGTTTACTTCCCTGGTTTGCTGTCGCAGCGGTATTATTACTGGTGCTGGGCGCTGCCTGGGGGCTGGCGTTTGCGCCACCCGATTATCAGCAGGGTAATAGCTTCAGGATTATCTATATTCATGTTCCCGCCGCTGTATTGGCGCAGTCTTGTTATATGTTGATGGCGGTTGCTGGGGCCATCAGCTTGATCTGGAAGATGAAAGTGGCCGATATGGTGGCCAAAAGCTGTGCCCCTATCGGTGCGACTATCGCTATTTTGGCTCTGGCTACTGGTGCAATCTGGGGTAAGCCAACCTGGGGTGCCTGGTGGGTCTGGGATGCGCGGTTGACCTCGATGTTGATCCTATTGTTCCTCTATATCGGCGTCTATACCCTGCACAGTGCCATTGATAATGAGGTCAATGCAGGCCAGGCGGGCGCGGTATTGTCGCTGGTGGGCTTGGTCAATATTCCTATCATCAAGTATTCCGTCGAGTGGTGGAACACGCTGCATCAGCCTGCCACCTTTACGATTACCGAGAAGCCCAAGATGGTGCCGGAAATGTGGGTGCCGTTATTGGTGATGGTGATCGGCTTCTACTGTTTCTTTGCGGTAGCTTTGATGCTGCGTACCCGCACTGAGATTCTGCAACGTGAAAAACGCAGTAGTTGGGTACAGCAGTTGGTGGAGGGAAAGTAAGGTGCATTTTGAATCATTCAGCGATTTGATCGAGATGGGTGGCCACGGCCCCTATGTATGGACCTGTTATGCTATCGCCGCCACGATCCTGATTTATAATATTGTTAGCCCGCTGCTGTCGAAGAAACAGTTCTTTGATGAACAGACGCGTCGCTTAAAGCGTGAACAACGCATCTCCAACAGTAAAAGCTAAGGAGGCTCATATGTTTAGAAAACCTTGGCAATTTATTTGTGGATGCATGTTCGGCATGCTGCTATCTGCCGTTTCCCATGCTGCCATCGATACGTATCTGTTTACCGATGATGAGAACCGCGGTCAATTTAAGTTATTGACTGAGGAATTGCGCTGTCCAAAGTGTCAAAATCAGAACCTATCGGATTCAAATTCTCCTATCGCGTCGGATATGCGCCGCGAAATCCATCGAATGGTTGAGGAGGGGCAATCTAATCAGCAGGTGGTTGATTTTATGGTTGCTCGATACGGTGATTTCGTTCGTTACCGCCCCAAGCGTGATTCAACGACGGCTCTGCTCTGGTACGGTCCCATTGCATTGTTGGCTTTTGGCGCCTTGGTGGTGTTTGTTGTTGCGAAAAAGCGAAAGACAAAAGAACATAAACCTGAGCAGGGGCTTGCCGATAACGAGCAAGAACGGCTGAAGCGCCTGCTTGGAGATAAAGATAAGGGCGACCAATAGTTTGGTTAGGCTTTATGCCTGGTAGACGTCGTCAGCACTCATTCGGACCGAAGCACAAATGGTTGAGTTATGGACTTACGTGATTGGTTGATCATTGGAGGCGTGTTGGCTCTGGTGATCATCATCGCCGACGGAATTCGGCGGGTGAAAAAACGAGGTAAATTGAGCCTCGATATCGATAATCAGTTTAAAGACTTTCCGGAAGTTGATCTGAGTAGCGAACTACCGAATGGTGGTGCCAGAGTCGCAACCACGCTCTCTCCCGACCAGCAGGGCGAGTCGGAGCCGCAAGCCAAACTGGATCAAACAGCAAACGATGACGTTGACCTGTTACTTCAGGGTGATTTCAAGGGCGTGGGTGAAGGTGCCCATGAATGGCTGAAAGATTCAGATGGTCGGCAACGGGTAGCTCCAGCAGAAGATAATCTGGTTGAAAAGCGCCAGGTTGATGAGCCTCTCAGTGAAGAAGCTTTTGTGCAATCTGCTGTCGCCGGGACCAACCGCTTATCTGAAAATTACCTGGACATTCCCGCCGCAAAACAGCCAAAACCATACCAGCAGCAGTCTGCACAAGAGTCGGGCCGTCGAGAGCCTGATTTTGCTGATCTCGATCTACTTCAGGCTGATGCTGAATCGGTCTTGGCCGAAAAAAATGGCAGCCCTGAAGCATCTTCGAACTCATGGGAGAGTGATTTCTCCGGTGAAGGTATTATTAGCCCGGTGCGGGTTAAGAAAGTCGAGCAACCCGTTTCTGTTCCGACTGAATCGTTCGAGCCAGATATTTCTGAACTGGACCCATCAACCTTCGTCGCTGACCCCGTTGCGTCATCCGCTCCGCAGCAAGATCATTCCCGTCCCCAGGTTGCTCTTGTAGAGGAGAGTGAAGAGGAACTCGACCTGAGCAAGCCGGTCACCGTACTGATGGATCAGATGTACGGACGTTCCCAGCCTGAACCAGAACAAAGTCAGGTGGCCAGTGAAAAGCAGGCAGAGTCTGTGCAAGTGGAATCTGTGCTGACTGAGCCGGAAAAGCTCATATCTCCTGAATCGGCAACTGAAGCGCCTTTGTCTTCGGATAACCAAATCGATAAAGATGCAGATGCCTTGGAAGCTGCCTTAGAATCTCTGGGTGGTGTTCAGGCAGAGGAACTGGAGCAACACCAGATCCAAGCCGAAAAGCCAGTTGCTGAAAAACCACCAGCTAAGAAAAAGTCGCGCATGCGGCGCTTGCGAGAAGAGATTCAGACCAGCTTTTTTGACCTTGATCCTGAGCTCGCTCCTGAACCCGAAGAGAAACCGGCGCCAAAGCTTAAGAAACGTAAGTCCAAGCGTCTTGCCAAAAAGAACGCTGCCAAAACAGAAACGGCTCCACTGAAATCAGCCAAAGCTCTAGAACCCGTCGTCGAAGAGCCGGAACAGAGCCCAGTTTTGGTGATTAGTGTCGCTGGGCGGCAACCCTTCAATGGCGGTACGCTGTTTAAGTTGGTGGAAGCCTGTGGCATGGAATATGGTGATATGAAGATCTTTCATCGCTATGAAGATGGCCCTCAAGCTGGTGCGGTTCAGTTCAGTATGGCCAATGCTATGAAACCCGGCTATTTCGAAATGGAAGGGAAAGAGCAATTCAACACGCCAGCGGTTACTTTTTTCCTGGAGATGACTCAGCCGAAAGATCTGATGAACGCCTTTGATTGCATGTTGGGTACCGCACAAGCAGTCGCTGATAATTTGGGCGGTGTCATGAAGGACGAGGGCCGCAGCGTGATGCGGACTCAGACAATTGAGCACTATCGGCAACAGATCCGAGACTTCGAGCGCCGTCGACTGGCCAAGCGCGCCTGATTCAGCGGGCTGAAATTGTTCGCCCCCTGATCCCTACATAATCCGTTTCGATAGATTAACGATGACTGAAAATCTCGCTCCCCAGCATGAGGTGCAGAAGCTCCGAGCTGTGCTGCAACAGCATAATCACCGCTACTATGTATTGGATGAACCCAGTATCCCTGATGCTGAGTACGACCGTCTGTTTCAGCGCCTTAAGCAACTGGAGACGCAGAATCCTGAACTGATTACGGCCGATTCACCTACCCAGCGGGTAGGTGGAGAACCGTTGCAGGGTTTTACCCAGATTAGTCACCAAATGCCGATGCTGTCGTTGGACAATGCGTTTAACGAAACCGATATGGGCGAGTTTGATCGAAGGGTCCGTGATCGTTTGGGATTGTCTGAAACCGCTGAGATTGAATACGCCTGCGAACCGAAACTGGATGGTATCGCCGTCAGCCTGCTTTATCGAGATGGTGTTCTGGAGCGGGGGGCTACCCGTGGAGATGGAACAACCGGTGAAGATATTTCCCTCAATGTCCGTACCATCCCCAGTATTCCGCTAAAGCTGTTGGGCGACGATTGGCCATCGCTGTTGGAAGTGCGGGGCGAGATCTACATGACCAAAGCCGGTTTTGAGCAGCTAAATCAACGGGCGTTGGAGGCGGATGAAAAAGCATTCGTCAATCCACGCAATGCTGCTGCTGGTAGCTTGCGTCAGTTGGATCCTCGAATCACGGCTCAACGACCATTGGAGATGTGTGCCTACAGCGTTGGTGTGGTTGATGGCGGTGAATTGCCAGGTAATCACGTTGATATCTTGCGCCGGCTAAATCATTGGGGATTGAAAATAAATCCGGAGATGGCGGCAGTTAGCGGTATGCCCCATTGCCTCGAGTATTACCAGCGTCTTGCTGAGAAGCGTAATAGTTTGCCTTATGAGATCGATGGTATCGTCTTCAAGGTCAACGATTTGTCACAGCAACAGCAGCTGGGTTTTGTTTCTAGAGCCCCACGCTGGGCCATCGCTCACAAATTTCCCGCACAGGAAGAGTTGACCGAGTTACTGGATGTTGAGTTTCAGGTGGGACGAACGGGTGCAGTAACCCCTGTGGCCCGTCTAAGGCCGGTGTTTGTTGGTGGCGTCACCGTTAGTAATGCAACTTTGCACAATATGGACGAGGTTGAGCGCCTGGATGTGCGAGTTGGAGACTGGGTGATTGTCCGTCGTGCCGGTGACGTTATTCCTCAGGTTGTGCGGGTGGTTATGGATAAGCGCCCTGAGGGTGCCCGAGCTGTGGTCTTGCCCAAACACTGTCCTGTTTGCGGTGCTCAGGTTGAGCGCGATGAGGATGAAGCAGCAGCACGATGCAGCGGCGGACTGAGCTGTGATGCCCAGCGTAAAGAGGCGATCAAACACTACGCATCCCGCAAGGCGATGGATATCGATGGTCTTGGCGACAAGCTAGTAGAGATGCTGGTAGATAACGGTCAAATTCAGCAGATAGCCGATCTTTACAAGCTGGAGCACGCTCGCGTGGCTGGCTTGGAGCGTATGGGGGATAAATCTGCCGAGAATCTTCTGCAGGCCATTGAAGCCAGTAAAGAGACCGTTTTGCCACGTTTTATCTACGGTTTGGGAATTCGTGAAGTGGGTGAGGCGACGGCCAAGAGTTTGGTACGCTTTTTCGGCACATTAGAAGCTGTCCGGGAAGCCGACGAAGAGTTATTGCAGCAGGTTCCTGATGTTGGGCCAATTGTTGCGCGCCATATTTCGGTGTTTTTTCAACAGCCTCACAACCTCGAATCCGTTGATGCCTTAATCGCTGCTGGTGTTCGATGGCCGGAGGAACAGCCAAAAGAGGCCGCAGCCCAGCCCCTGCTAGGAAAAACCTATGTGCTAACAGGCACTTTGGAATCCCTCGGCCGAAGCGAAGCCAAAGAGCGTTTGGAGGCATTGGGAGCAAAGGTGAGCGGTAGTGTATCCAAGAAAACAGATTGTGTGGTCGCCGGTCCTGGTGCCGGTTCCAAGCTAGCCAAAGCGCAGACTCTTGAAATTCCCGTGATCGACGAAGCCGGTCTATTGGCCCTGTTAGCCGATCTGGAACCCTCCTGATGGAAATACCCTACCAACAGCTCAGTGAAGAGGCGCTTCAGGGCCTGATCGAAGAGTATGTCACCCGTGAAGGCACCGATTATGGTCACGCCAACTACAGTTTGGCAGATAAAGTGGCCGCAGTTTTACGGCAATTACAGCGCGGCGAGGCTATTATTCATTTTGATAGCTACATGAATACCTGCAATATTATTCCCAAAGATCAGCTTAACGATATGAATTAAAAAGAATTAGTGGCCAATTCAGTGACAGCGTTAAGTTAAGCTGGGGTTAAGGTTGCGGGGTTCATAATCAAGCTTGGCCACTATATGAGACTATTTTATGGAACAGCTAGATTCAGTCGTTGCGATGATTGCTCTGACTATGGGTGTGGGTTGGGCCAGTGGTATCAATCTCTACGCTACCCTGTTGATGCTGGGCTTTATGGCAAATACCGGCAATATCGATCTACCCCCTGATCTTGAAGTACTGGCTAATCCCTTAGTTATAGCCGCCGCTGGATTTATGTATGCGGTGGAGTTCTTTGCAGACAAGGTGCCGGGTGTGGATACCGGCTGGGATACCTTGCATACCTTTATTCGAATACCCGCAGGTGCTGCTCTCGCTGCCGGTGCGGTAGGCGATATGAATATTGCTGTGGAGTTAGCTGCTGCCATTGTTGGTGGTGGTTTGGCTGCGGGCTCACATGCCGCCAAAGCTGGGGGGCGGGTGATGATCAATACCTCGCCGGAACCGGTGAGTAACTGGATTGCCTCAATTGGTGAGGACGTTGCGGTAATCGCCGGTATTTGGGCGGCGCTACAGCAGCCATATGTGTTCCTGGGTATGTTGGTGGTGTTTATCTTACTGCTGATCTGGTTGTTGCCGAAGATTTGGCGCGGAGTGAAAAAGGTATTTGGTTTTCTGGCCCGATTAATTACCGGCGGCTCGGATGAATCTATTCCTCCGCCGAAACCTCAACCCTTACCGTCCAACAGTAATGCTGATCTGAATAAGCAGCAGCATTAAATCCACTGTTCAAATCTACGATCATTGGCAATTAATGGCAGCATATCGCTGCGGGTGACCATGCCAACAAGGTGGCCGTTGTCCTCTACGATGGGGATGCAACTGACTTTATGATCAAACATCACTAAGGCGATCTGCCGTACAGGGGTGTCTGGGCTGGCAACCACCATTTGGGTGGAATAGCCTCCACGGATATCGTTGCGGTCGATCACCGGTCCCTGGTGGGGACGATTAGCGCTTCTGCGCAATAGATCCCGCTCGGTTAGTACGCCCATCAACCTGCCTGCTGCAGCGATTACTGCCAAATGCTTAATCTGATACCTCGTCATCTGGTTCCAGGCGTCATTTAGGCTTGCATCCATGGTGACTGTAATCACCGGTCGGGTCATGATTCGATTGACGGCAAAGTTGGGTCTATCGGTCTGGCGACGGTTTAATTGGGCGGTGTCGGCATAGGCTTGCTTGGCTTTGTTACCCTGAGATCGTTTACGTTGCTGCGCCGGGATTTCACTTTCTGGTGGGGTGACCTGGTGTTCGCTGGAGGGAATGCCGCGGCCACTGTGCATCTCTGTCATCTGCTCAACGGTGCGGTTTGGCAGCACCGAGCTGACAGGGGTTTGAATACGATATCCGTGATCGTATATCACCAAAGCCATTACCATACTCCTGGTCTAGGTTGCTTACCCTAACGGGTGGGTATCTACCTGTCTGACCGGTAATTTATCCAATTGTGCCCTAAAAGCGGAGAAAATCAGAGAATGTGTTGGAATTGTTTGCAGATTCTCTGCTGTTGTCGTTCCTTATTATATCGCCCGACGGATTAAATCCTTGATGATAAAACGTGCGGGATTGAGTGCATGCAGCAGTGGGCGTTGTAGTGGCAAGGGATCCCCATCTACCATGCTGGCAATGGTTTCGCCGGCCAATGGTGCGGTAATCATCCCTTTGGAACCGTGCCCTAAGCTGCAATAGAGGCCGCTTAAATGCTGCGGTGGATGATCAATTTTGGCTTTTGCATCAAAGCTTAGTTCGGCATACGCATCGATAAACTGCTGTTGATCGGGGATCGCACCCACTATCGGCAGGTAGTCTGGAGTCGTACAGCGAAATCCCACCCGTCCACGCCACTGTGCTGGATCGCTGCTTTTCAATTGTTCTGTAAGTTCAGCGACCAGTTGTTGGGTGTTTTCCAGATTGTGATGATGATCTTCAATCCGGACCGATTGTTCATCGTCTCTTAGATTAAAAGTGGCACCAAAGCAGAAGCGCCCACGCCAAGGTGGTGAGATGTAGCTGTTTCCGCAAATGACGGTGTTTAGGTTGCTGCCAGATGGTTGTGGCAAGCTGCTTACCTGGCCGCGAATCGATTTTAGCGGCAACCACTGTAGTTGCGAAAACTGGGTGGTGTGGTGGGCAGTAGCGATCACGGCAACCGAGGCTTGGCTGATGATCTCGCCATTTTGATCAAGGGCAGACCATGTCCCCGAGGGGGATTGTTGTAGACGATCGACCTCTTGATTATTCACAAGTCGGATATTGGGATGCGAAACCAATTCACGACAGAGGCTGGGTGGGTTAATCCAGCCAGAGCTAGGGAAGTAAAGCGCGGGGTGCTGCAACTGACAACCTGCAATTCTGCTAGCTTCTTCAGTATCGACGCCGGTAACCAGCTCGGGTGGGTAGTTCTGAAGATCCAACAGTTTTAACTGTTTTTGATGTTCTTTAGGTGACAGTGCCAGTTGCAATAAGCCGCAGTCTGACCAACTATCGGCGCCGGGTAGTAGTTGCTGTAAAAGTTGTTGGCTATAGAGATACCCAGCTAGGTGGATCCGGCTGGCAAGGGTCGGTTTTGCAGGCAGTTTCGCGTAGAGGATACCCTGATCGTTGCCGGAGGCTTCTTCGGCAACCTGGGAGTGCCGGTCGATTAAACTGACCTTCCAGCCTCGATTGGCCAAGGATCGTGCAGCTGAGCAACCGGCAATGCCTGCGCCGATAACCATCGCTTCGCGTTTGCTGGCGAGGATCGGCTGGGGTGGCGTAAACCAGGGTTTATCAATCATTTTAGCGGGCTGTTCGTCGGCTTGATACTGTCCCCGCAGCATCTCCCGTTTACGCCCGAAACCAGGACGCTTTTCCACTGAGAATCCGTGCTGAGTTAATCCCCGGCTGACAATGCTAGCGGCGGTAAAGGTGCTATAGGTCGATTCCCCATGGCTGTGCTCCGCCATGGCAGAAAAAAGGGATTCGGTCCACATGTCAGGGTTTTTTGCCGGCGAGAATCCGTCCAGATACCAGGCATCGACCTGTCCTTCGAGTTGATCAAAAAGTCTGTCAGCGTCTCCCAGCATCAGAGTGAGGGTGACACGCCCTTGATCGAAGTGAAGGCGATGAAAACCGTCGCAAGAGATGGGGTAGGATGCTGTCAATTGGTCAGCTAGAGGGGCGAGCTGAGGCCATAGTGCTAGCGCTTTTTGTAGATCCTGGAGTGCGAGAGGATACTTTTCCACCGAAAGATAGTGCAAACGTGCGTCTGCGGGGGCCTGCTGCTGCCAGGATTGCCAGGTGGCGAGAAAGTTAAGGCCGGTACCGAATCCGGTTTCGGCAATGGTGAAACTCGCGTTTGGTGCCAGAGATTTCCAACGTTGCGGGATTTTGTTGTTCTCCAAAAACACATAGTGGGTTTCCTCTAGGCCATTAAGCTTGGAGAAGTAAAAATCCTGGAAGTGTTCGGAAAGAGGTAGTCCCGTTTCATCCCAGCGGATGTTGGCCTGGGCAATAGGTTGTGATTCTGACATGGCTTACCGGTTAACAGACGTTTGCTGCAGGTTTGCAAAAGGAACACAGGATTATAACCCGAATCTGTTTGTAGGCCGGTAGCGTTGTGTCGTGAAGGTTGTTTTCTGCAGGTTTTAAGTTTGCTGGGTCGGCTCCTGGTTGCGAAAGGGGTTGCTCGTACTGGTGCCTTCGGCTTCGAGCTTGGCTTCCGGGTAATGACTTATGGCATTTCGAACGGCGCTTTCCTGAGACTTGCTGACATCGATAATAATCAAATACTGGCCCGCTTCTATCTGATCGTGAAAAGGCGCGATCTTATAGTTTTCGCGGGAAGTTCCAGCGCTGGCGCCCATCCAAAACCCACCCAGGCAGCAAATTGCAATAATCAGTGAGAACATCTTCAGATCCATTGGGAATCCCGGTGGATTGAGCAGTAGTAAGGAGCCTGCCAGGACACCTCCAAACAGGGTGCCTATCATCCCTCCACGTTCAGCGGTGTGGATAATATCGAGTCGAATAAAGGGGCTAGCAGAATGAATCTGCTGTTGGTAAAGACCGCTGGGGTCTTTGCAGACGACCCGGAAGTGCCAGTCAGTGATGCCGGCCTGATGGATATCATCGGAAATCTTGCGGGTGAGTTGCAGATCCTGGGTCAGGTAGTAAAGCCGTTTCATTAGCTCTCTCCGAAGTCGCTTGTGACTTACTAGAGTATGGCACGGGGATTGGAAAACGTCAGAGGAGCTAGAAAACGTGGGATGTTAGGGAAATCTGTGTTGGATAATGGTGCCAGCCTCGGTGGCGCAGATGTCGATAGAGGCTGGCGTTGTCGCACTGGGGTTCTATTAGAACTCCAGAGTCATCTTCTGGTAACCCAGAACCTGAATGCGCTCACGTGCAAAGGAACCGAGAGTTACTTTTTCTTCCTGCTTGTCCTTAGAAACGAACAGGGAGCGAATGGCATCGACGATAAAGGCGGAACGCTCTGCCTTTGCCTTGGTGAGGTAATAATCTACATCGATGCTGCCGTCAGCTTTAAATTTAACGTCCAGATCAGTTTGCTCTACCAAGTTGCTGTTGTCGTACATCTTATTCACCAAATAAATTCATTAAACAGTTGAGATAATCTTGCTGAAACTAAATGTTTCATATTTCGTCATAGGGCTTTCATATATCTCAGCGAATATCGGTACTTTTATGATAAATCGCAATATGTCTGATGGTTGCTGAGATTTCTGTGCCTTTCGGGATGCCATACTAGGGATCGATGGTGTATTGCACAAACGACGCTTTTTCAGCAAAATGGTGAGATTAATTCATCTTAGGTTTTTGTGTCATGAGACGTCTTCCCCCACTTAACGCCCTTAGAGCATTCGAGGCTGCTGCTCGCCACGGTAGCTTTAACAAAGCGGCTGAGGAGTTGTACGTGACTCCTTCGGCTATCAGTCATCAGATTAAGTCACTGGAAGAGTTTCTTGATCTCAAGCTGTTTCGGCGTAACAAACGGCGGGTCGATCTGACTAATGCAGGTGAAAAATATTTGCCATCGATCCAGCATGCTCTGGATGAAATCGATGCCGCCACCCGCCGCCTGGTAGCCAATCCCAATTCTGGTGCTGTCACCCTGAGTGTCGCTCCTGCGTTTCTAACCCGTTGGCTGATGCCGCGCCTTTCCCAGTTCCAGGAACAGTTTCCTGAAGTCGAGCTGAGACTCAGTGCCTCCATGGATGCGGTTGATTTCGAGCACACGGATATTGATATGGCAGTGCGTTTCGGTACCGGAGATTGGTTAGGGGTTAAATTTGATTTCTTGTTGGGGATGACCGTTGTACCGGTGTGCAGTCCGGCACTGTTGCAGGGGAAGCACCCACTAAAAGCGATTGATGATCTTCGCCACCATACGCTGATCCAGGTGAATACCCGTCTTGATGAGTGGCGGGTTCTGCTGCGTTCGGCGGGCATTGACGAAGTCGGATTTGGTAAGGAGCTGCGTTTCTCCAGCACCTCTCTGGCCACAGCCGCCGCTGTAGAAGGGCTCGGGATCGCCCTGGCCGACAAGCACCTGGTGTCGAAGGAGCTTCGCTCCGGCGCCCTGACTGTGCCCTTTGATATCTCTTTGGATACCCACAGCGCCTTTTATCTGGTGTTGCCTGAATCTCGCCCCATGAGCCACGGTATGACGGTGTTTAGGGAGTGGATTTTGGAGGCGATCAAAGGGGCTGGTGAGGAGGACGACGATCTATTACCGCTTTCTCAGCCTCCTTCTTAGCGGATAATTGTTTTGATCAAAAATTGTGCTTTGCTTTCAGTTGGTTAAGTTACGAGTATTTATTCGGTTCTCACTTAAGTTCAGTAAATACAAAGACTTATTTCCTATGTTACGACTAGGTTAATATCTTCCCCAAAGGTTGACAGGTTACCTCCATTGTCGCTAAGTTTGTGCAGTGCACAAATTGAAAGGAGGCACAGGATGAGCGTTCAGCATCTTAATCTGGCATTACAGGGTGGCGGTGCCCATGGCGCCTTTACCTGGGGTGTTCTGGATCGTCTGTTGGAAGAGTCAGCAATAAGTTTTGAAGCGGTCAGCGGTACTAGTGCTGGAGCCATGAATGCCTTGATGCTGACTCAGGGCTGGTTGCTGGATAAACATCAGGGCGCCCAGAGCAAACTAGCGGAATTTTGGCACCGCGTGGCAGAAAAATCTCTGACTCAATGGATAGAACCGACCTCAAGCGAGCTAGGTAATAGGCTCAATCATGCCATGGGACAGACTTTGTTACAGGTTTGCAACCAGGCATCCCCCTATAACCTGAATCCACTCGATATAAATCCATTGCGGCGTTTGATAAGTGATATGGTCGATTTCGAACAGATTCGGCGTGAAAGTCCCTTCAAACTGTTTATTGCAGCAACATCGGTTCGATCTGGGAAGATCAAGTTGTTCCGGGAGTGGGAGCTCGATGAGGCTCGAATGCTGGCCTCGGCCTGTCTACCGACGATTCACCAGGCAATTGAGGTAGATGGAGAATTCTATTGGGATGGCGGTTATTCGGGCAACCCGGCCATCTACCCATTGGTTCATGAGTGCGATAACCGGGATATTTTGATCGTAATGCTGCAGCCCCTGGAACGGGATCAGCTGCCCACCTCTGCTCATTCTATCGCCGAACGGATCAGCGAATTTGGCTTCAACAGCACTTTTTTACGTGAGATGCGGGCGATCGCCCATGGCCGCCAACTTGAGGGCCGTCGACGCTGGTTTCAGGGAGGGGTGGAACGTCGCCTGAAGTCACTGAACTTTCACCTGATCGAATCCGATAAAACCATGGCCCAGCTTCCTCGAGCCAGCAAGTACAACACCCGGCTGGATTTTCTCCTTAATCTCAAAGCGCTGGGGCGCAGTCATACTGAAAGGTGGTTGCAGGACAACGCAATGAGGGTAGGCCGGGAGTCGACACTAGATATGGAGCTGTTCTACGCCTGAACCAAGGCGATTGCGTTAATTATTCGCCGCCATAACCTTGGAGGTGCCGGATCTGTCGGGTCGGTGATATACTGCCGTGCTCAATTGGAAGAAGCAGGAGCCTGGAGCGATGAAAACAAGGTCAGAATCCATCTTTCACCAGCATTTGCTGTCGGCGGATAGTTACTGCTGGCGATAGTCTATCGCGCCCCTCAACCTTGTTTGTCTTTCAGTTACAGAGCAGCTCCGGGAAATTCAGTTATGTTATTGATGATCGATAATTACGACTCTTTTACCTATAACGTCGTCCAGTATTTTGGTGAACTGGGTGCCGACGTTCGGGTTTTTCGAAACGACGAAATAACCGTCCAACAGATCGAGGATATGAAACCCGATCATCTCGTGGTTTCTCCTGGCCCTTGTACTCCTAATGAAGCGGGTATATCCGTTGCTGCCATCGAGCATTTTGCTGGCAAGTTACCGATTCTCGGGATCTGCCTAGGTCACCAAAGTATCGGTCAGGCATTTGGTGGTGATATTGTCCGTGCCGGTGCCGTGATGCACGGTAAAATTTCCAAGGTTTATCACCGTGACAGCGGTGTTTTTAAAGGCCTGAACAACCCTTTTGAAGCCACTCGTTACCACTCCCTTGTTATCGATCAAGCAACTCTGCCTGAGTGCTTGGAAGTCACCGCCTGGACCCAGACCGAGGATGGAGAGATCGAAGAAATTATGGGGGTGCGTCACAAGAGTCTGGATATCGAAGGGGTGCAGTTTCACCCCGAGTCGATTTTGACTGAACACGGTCACGATATGCTGCGTAACTTCCTCCAACGTTAAGCCGAATTAGTTATCTCATTACTGGAGATCATCAATGAACATCCAATCCGCGATTCAGCATTTGATAGATGGCCACGACCTTAATAGCGAGCAGATGCAAGGGATTATGCGTCAAATCATGACCGGTGAAGCAACCCCGGCACAGATTGGTGGTTTTCTGGTGGCGCTGCGTATCAAAGGTGAGACCGTTGAAGAGATTGCTGGCGCAGCACAGGTGATGCGAGAGCTGGCTTCCGGCGTCAAAGTTGTTGGCGATCACGTGGTTGATACCTGTGGTACCGGTGGTGATGGGGCTGGCATCTTCAATGTTTCTACCGCTTCGGCTTTTGTCGTTGCCGCTGCCGGTGGTTCCGTGGCGAAACACGGTAACCGTTCGATCTCCAGTTCCACCGGTAGTGCGGACGTGCTGGAATCTGCTGGCGTCAATCTGGCCCTGAAACCTGAACAAGTGGCCAGCTGTGTGGAGCAGATTGGCGTTGGCTTTATGTTTGCGCCGGCTCATCACAGCGCTATGAAACATGCTATCGGTCCTCGCAAAGAGATGGGGGTTCGCACGGTTTTCAATGTGCTGGGTCCCCTGACTAACCCTGCTGGTGCTCCCAATCAGGTGCTGGGGGTATTTAAGCGCGAACTGGTGCGTCCTATCGCTGAGGTCTTGCAGCGATTAGGCAGCCATCACGTGATGGTGGTGCATGCGGCAGATGGACTGGACGAGATTACCGTTTCCGGTGCGACCTATGTGGCGGAACTGGTCGATGGAGAGATCCGCGAATACCAGCTTGAGCCGCAACAGTTCGGACTGGATGTCTCACCGCTGGATGGTCTGGTGGTGGCTGATTCCGAGGCCAGTCTGGTGTTGATCCGGCAAGCTTTGGCGGGAGAGCCGGGGGCTGCGGCAGATATTATTAAACTCAATGCCGGTGCGGCGATCTATGTCAGTGGTCTGGCAGATAGCCTTGCCGATGGCGTGCAACAAGCGGCGCAACTGCTGCAATCCGGTGAGGCGCTAGCCAAACTGGATCAGCTGGTGACCTATACTCAGTCGCTGGCGTAACGGGAATACTATTTTTCATGAATACACCAACAATCTTATTGAAGATCCTGCAACGTAAACGCGAAGAGATCGCAGAAAATTCTGCTGTTCAATCCATGGAAGATCTTCAGGCTCAGATCGAAGCGAATCGCAGTGGTGAATGGGCCCCACGGGGTTTTATCGCCTCTATGGAGCGTGCTTTGGCTGCAGGACGTTCAGCGGTTATCGCCGAGGCGAAGAAAGCCTCTCCCAGCAAAGGGGTGATCCGTGAACATTTTGATCCTGCGGAGATCGCACGTAGCTATGAGAGCGGTGGCGCCTGTTGTCTGTCGGTGCTGACCGATGTGGATTTCTTCCAGGGGTGCACCGATTATCTGCGCCAGGCACGAGCAGCTTGCAGTCTACCGGTGATCCGTAAAGATTTTATTATCGATCCTTATCAGGTCTATGAAGCTCGGGCCATGGGTGCCGATTGCATTTTGTTGATCGCCGCTGCGCTTAACGATGCTGATATGGCAGCGCTAAATGACCTGGCGGTGTCGTTGGGTATGGATGTGCTGATCGAAGTTCACAATCAGGAAGAGCTGCAGCGTACCCTTAAGCTGGACACCCGTCTGATTGGAATCAACAATCGTGATCTACACAGTTTTGAAGTCAGTCTCGAAAATACCTTCAAATTGCTGGATCAGATTCCTGAGGATCGCATTGTCGTGACCGAAAGCGGTATCGTTAGTGGTGAGGACGTTCAGGCAATGCGAGATCATCAGGTCAACGCCTTCTTGGTGGGTGAAGCCTTTATGCGCGCTGAAGATCCAGGTCAACAGTTGCAGCAACTATTTAGTTAACAAGGTAGAAACGTAAAATGCAGGCAAAGATAGCATGGGATGGGGACGTCCGTTTTAAGGCAACAACCGGTTCCGGATTTGAAGTGATGGTGGACGGCGAGCAGAAAGCTGGTCCGCGTCCGATGGAGCTGCTGCTGGTGGGGCTGGGAGGTTGTACCAGTTACGACGTGCTCAATATTCTCAAGAAGTCTCGTCAGGATGTGGTGGACTGTGTTGCTGAAATCGATGCCGAAAGGGCCGATGAGGTACCAGCGGTTTTTACCAAGATCCACGTTAAATTTGTGGTGACCGGTCGTAATCTGAAAGAACCCCAGGTCAGCAAAGCCGTGCGTTTATCAGCAGAGAAATTTTGCTCCGCATCGTTGATGCTGGAACGTGGTGGTGTTGAGATCAGCCATAGCTACGAGATCGTTGAAGCGGGCGAATAACACTCGCTTGCCTAATACCATCTGTCCGGTCAGCCGCCAGTAACTCCGATCAGTGACCCTCTGGTCAAGGTGGCGACCGGTTCTTTATATCCCTTCAACTCACTAACTAACTGCTGGTTGTGTTGGTAGCGTTTACTGTCTTCATCTTCGATTGTGGGTATCTGGTCCAGATCCAGTCCGTTCGGTAGTGGCAGTTGTAGATAATCGACGCCGCACCGTACTAGCTGCAAGTACCAATCGAACGGCTTGATGGCGTCATCAACCAATTCAGGTTCAGCAAGATAAGTAAAAGCCGGCAGTGTTTGTCCCCGAAATTCCAACAGCAATTCCGTCCGCCTATAGCCTCCTTCCAGCTCATCCAATATCGGCCAGTGTTCTACAGAGAGTCGATAAAGCGCCCCGTAGCTGCAACTCCAGGCCGCAGGAATAAGATTGCACTTGCCCGAACCATCTTGTCCCCGTTTGTGAAAACGCAGGGTGAATCCTGGGATGCTCAACGTTCCTATCAGTTCGCTTCCAGGCAGACGCTGAAGTAATCGGTGTGGGTGTAGATTGGAGCCGTAGGCAAGATAGATATCTGTGTTTTCGATAACAGTCCTCACCGCTTTATCAGCTCAATAATTGTGAAACCGAATGAGATCGATGATATCCCCGAAAATAGGCTCGCATGGTCCAGATCCATAGACCGGCGATGGTGAACAGTATCATGGATGGCCAGATTAGCACTGATTCATCCACCGTCAGCTGATAGCGATAGCACCAAAAAGCGGTCAGCAGACAAATAAAGGGCAGGTATTCGTAAACACGTCTGGGTATACGATTGACCCGGCGGTAATGATCCAAGGGCTCTCCACTGTATATATCGTGATTGAGATAGGCGCTGGCTGGGTGGTGGCGGCTCTGACGACTCCGTGCCATCGAGCGGCTAACCCAGATGGATGCACCGGCGATGTACAGGGCTAAAGCACCAAACAGCAGTAGTGCCGAATGGGTTGTCAGTAATAGAACCGAACTAATCGCCAAATATGCATAGGGTGTTGATTCGTAAGCGTATTTTTTTATCATCTTGACCACCTGCAAAATCTTAATGGTCTCTGGAACTATTAAGTTAAGCAGCGGTTGGTGAGGTTGGCCAGTATCTGATTGGTGCTAGTTGAAGCTGTTTAGGCAATGCAATCCATCGCCATTGCAGCGATCGATTGATAATCAATGGGATAGCGCTTTTTGTTCGATTAAGGTTGTTTGTTAAATACTTCCACCGGCATCTTTGCCAACCGGTGAACGCCCCGTAAAAGCAGTACCAAAAAGCCAGCGGTGCAGAGCATAAATGAGGACAGCAATGCCAGATCCAGGGAGTAAATAAGCTGCCACTGGCTGAGTTGAGTGAGATTGGACAGGATGTATCCCAAGGCAATGTAGCTAAATGGCAGAACTTCATAGAGCCATCGGGGCAGAATCAATCGATTCTTCGGATTGATCTTCTGGTTCTGGGTGCGACCAATAATATTGGCAGCTACGCGATCACGACGACGATAATTGGTTCTGAAAATCCATTGTAAAGCGCTGGCACAAAACAGCAGTACCCCTGCAATTATTTGCGTCGGAGAATCACTGTAAAGCCAAAGGGCGCTTCCGGCGAAGAAGTAACAGAAGGGTAATGCCTCGTAGATGGGCTTTGGTATCATCGTTGATCACTCCCGATCATCTTGGTCTGTATGCTACAGCCTATCGGCTGTTATTCAGACTACTTGAAATGACTTTGGTTCCAAGCCGTTCCCTGAGCCCGCTCCTAGGCTCTAACTATAGTATTGAACGTTTTTTGAGCAGTCTCAAGGAGGCTTAATAAATTTGTTGGAAGGGGTAGATGGATCCCAGATCCAACAGTTCGGTTAACTGGTCCAAAGCTGTTCGACTTTCCAGCAGCAGTTGAGGATCGGCTAAGTCGGTTTCATCGAGCTGGTCGCGGTAGTGCTGCTCAATCCAGGATTTAAGTGCCATGTAGTTTTGATCGTTTAATAGCAGTGTCGGATGGGTTGCCGACAGCTCTCGGTCGGTCAGCACCACGCGCAATCTTAGGCAGGCGGGCCCACCTCCGTTGCGCATGCTCTGGCGTAAATCTACGGCCCGGTAACTGGCAATGGGATTTGTTCCCGCAACCAGCTCTTTCAGATAGTGGCGAACCTTATTGTTCTGGTCACATTCGGCGGGTACCAGCAGGCACATGTCACCGTTTTTCAGATTGATTAGCTGACTATTGAACAGGTAGCTGTCCACGGCAGTAGCTACGTCGACCTGCTGATCGTCAACTTCGATTACCTGTAATCCGTCTTCCAATAACGAATTCAATTGGTTAACCAGAGCCGCTTGGTGAACAAATGCGTGTTGATGGCAAAACAATAAATTGGTGTTGGCGACGGCAATAACATCGTTGTGAAACACCCCCTGATCGATCACCGCAGGGTTTTGCTGAGCGAAAAGAGTGCGTTTGGGATTCAGACCGTGGCGTCGGGCAATCGCTTCACTGGCCAGCAAATTTTGTCGAGTCGGATAGCGCTGGCTGTTCCTTGATTCCCCTGAACCAGGTTGTCCGTAGACAAAGAGCTCGATTCCGCTGTCTCCATGGTGGCGACAAAAACGGTTGTGGTTTGCAGCTCCTTCATCACCAAACTGGGGGCTGGCGGGAAGCGCTTGATGGTGAACAAAATGGTTAGGATCGGGAAAAGCCTGAGTCAAAACCCGAGCAGTAGTCGCGCTCTCCAAAGTGCGATGGAAATTACTCTGTAGGTTGGCCACCGAAAAGTGTACCCGACCGTCACTGCAATCAGCGCTTGGAGATACTGTTGCGGCATTGGCCGCCCACATGCTGGAAGCGGAGCAGCAGGCGGCCAGTAGCTCTGGCGATTGTTTCGCGGCTTTGTTCAGCACTTGATTGTCAGATCCGCTAAAACCCAGTTGACGCAGAGTGTTTAGATCAGGGCGTTCATGGGGGGGCAGGAAGCCTTGAGTGAGTCCCATGTCAGCGAGCAGTTTCATCTTCTCCAGACCCTGAAGTGCCGCTTGGCGGGGGTTGGCTCTATGGGCTCGGTTCTTTGCTGACGCCAGATTACCGAAGGACAAACCGCTGTAGTTATGGGTCGGTCCTACTAGTCCATCAAAGTTTACTTCCTGGGCCATTAACGCTCCCTCCCGGGCTCAGAACTTGAGACCTGGCGACAGGGTTTCCGGTAGCTGCAATTCTTCTACTTCTACGCTGGCGACCGGGTAGGCGCAGTAGTCGGCTGCGTAGTAAGCACTGGGTCGATGGTTACCGCTGGCACCAATACCGCCGAATGGGGCGCTGCCAGCAGCGCCGGTGATTTGCCGGTTCCAGTTTACGATGCCGGCGCGGATGCGGGCCAGAAAATGTTGGTAACGGTCACGACTATCGCTGAGCAGGCCTGCTGAAAGTCCGTAGCGGGTGGCGTTGGCCAACTCGATGGCCTGATCAAAATCCTGATAGCGAATCAGCTGCAACAAAGGTCCGAAGTACTCCTGATCCGGTAGCTTGGCAATACCGCTGACGTCGATAATGCCGGGAGACAGCAGGGCGGTACCTAGATGTATTTTTTTGGGAGAGAGTAAGGCTTGTCCGCCTAAAGTTTTGAGGTTGGTCTCGGCAGCGACAATAGCATCGGCAGCAGACTCGCTGATCATGGCACCCATAAAGGGCGGCGGCTCAGAGTTCCCGGGGGCTACAACAATCTGTTGGCTGGCTTCGATCAATCGGGATTGTACTTGGTCGCCGAATTCATTGTCCGGTAATAACAGTCGGCGCGCGGAGGTGCAGCGTTCTCCCGAGGTGATAAAGGCGGACTGGATGATCTCGTGGACGGCGGCATCGATATTGTCGACCCGGTCGACAATCAATGGATTGTTGCCTCCCATTTCAAGCGCCAGAATTTTGTCCGGATGGCCGCCAAACTGCTGGTGCAAGCGGTGCCCGGTGGCGGAGCTGCCGGTAAAAAACAGACCATCGATCCCGTCGTGGCAGGCGAGTGATTTTGCGGTTTCCAGTTCTCCTTGCAACAGGTTAAGTACGCCAGCGGGAAGGTCGGTCTGCTGCCATAACGCCATCACTTCAGCGGCGACAGCAGGGGTCTGTTCACTGGGTTTGAACAGCACACAATTACCGGCCAGCAGCGCAGGAATGATATGGCCATTTGGCAGGTGGCCGGGGAAATTAAAAGGGCCAAACACGGCGACTACGCCGTGAGGACGATGGCGCAGTACTGCCTGCGCGGCGCCCAGGTCACTCTGTCGTTGCCCGGTCCTCTCCGTCGCCGAACGGATCGACAGATCGATTTTTCCTAACATGGCAGCAACTTCGGTGGCGGCTTCCCAGAGAGGTTTACCGTTTTCCAGGCAGATTAATTCCGCGATTTTATGCTGTTGGCTTTTTAGCAGTTCTCCAAACTGGTGGATGATATCAATGCGGTTCTGCGGCGACTGTGTTGACCAGGCTAAAAATGCCTGACCGGCTGCTCCCACGGCTTGATCGACTTGCTCGGTGGTAGCGCTGTTGCCTTGCCAGAGTGGCGATTGCTGCTGTGTTGGAAGTGCCGGATTGTATGAACTGAAGGGCCCCGCCTGACCGGCTTGCCACTGTCCGTTGATATACAGTGAATCAGTCATCGCCATAGCCTCCGTTGGATTACAGCCACTTTAAGTCTGGCTCGTTAGCCAGTCGCATCAATAGCAGGGCGCTAAGCTTGGCCCGTTCGGTCAGGCTGGATACCTTGAGGAACTCTTCGCTGCTGTGGATGGCGCCCCCCTGGACGCCCAGGGTATCGATGTTGGGAACTCCCAGATCCGATAGATTGTTGCCATCACAGCAGCCACCTGTGGGCAGATAGTCCAGTTTCATTCCCAACTGTTTGCCGCAATCGATAGCCAGTTCCAGCAGTCGCTGATTGGAAGAACTGATTATTTTGGGTTGGCGACTGAAGCGGCCATGTAATTCGGCCTGGATGCCGTCACGCTGATTGAGGTCTGCCAGCAAGCGATCTAATTGTTGTTGAAACCATTGGTCATCGCCGGTCTGCTTCAGACGCACGTTAAATCGGCACAGGCATAGATCAGGTACGCTGTTTACCGCACCACCGCCCTGGATAAATCCGGGGTTAACCGTGAGCCCAGGGCGTCGGCCGTTAAGATCATCCAGGGCGCCAACAAAGTCGCTCATCGCCCGAATGGCATTTCGGCCTAGATGGTGTTCTCGCCCTGCGTGGGCTGCACGGCCATGGACCACTACGGTGAAATTGCCACTGCCCTTGCGCGCGCCGGCAAAGTTGCCATCGGGAAAACAGGGTTCGTAGATCATCCCCAGCTGGCAGCCTTGGGCCGCCTGGGTAATCAGTTCGGAGGAGCCGGGGGAACCTATCTCCTCATCGGGGTTAAATAAAATTTCCCAGCCAATCTGATCGCTCCAGGGAGTTCGTTCGAATGCCTGCAGCGCCTTGATCATTACCAGAATACCCCCCTTAAGATCGGTGACGCCGGGGCCGTTCAAGGTCTCTTCATCAAGCCAGCGGCAATGCTGGAAAGGGTGGTCGATGGCAAATACCGTATCCAGATGGGCGCAGAAGAAGATCCGCAATGGTGCCTGTGGTCGCAGGCTGAGTCGCAGCGCTTTGCCCAGAGGCAGCTGCTGTTGTTCACCGTTGTCCAGCACCTGTTTCAGCGGTGCAAGCTCTACAGGGGCGACTGGAACCTCCAGGGTCTGCTGACAATACTCTGCGAGCATTTCCCCAACCCTGTTAACGCCTGCCGCGTTAAGGCTGTCTGAGTTGATATTGGCTAGCGAGATGGTGGTATCCAGCATCTCCTGATACTGACTATCGATCCAGGCTAACCAGGGTGAGAATTGATCTGCCATAACAGTCACTTCACTGTTGTTAGAGAGAGTCAACATACCCTTAAGTAAAGCAGAGTTAGGAGGATAGGGAGGTGAGAGTAGACTTATCTTAGCCTGAAAACTGTCCTAGACTGCACAGGCAGTGCTAAGGAGAGAGGGAAGAAACCATGGTCTGGATTATTGTCATTGTTGTGCTGGTGATCGGCGCAATCGGTATAGCCTATTTGGCCAATTTGCCCGGTGAGTATCAGATTAGTCGCAGCCGAATCTATGATCTTTCGCCTCAACAGCTGTTTGATAAAATTCGCGATTTCCGTAGTTGGCCACAATGGAGTCCCTGGCTGATCCATGAGCCTGGTACTCATCTGGAATACAGTGCTGATTGTGATCAGGAAGGGGGCTATTACAGCTGGGATGGCCAATATGTTGGAGCAGGTAAACTCACCCATCTGAGGTTTCAGACACCGCAGCGAATCGAGCAGGAGATCGAGTTTACCCGCCCATTCAAATCTGTGTGTCAGGTAAGCTTTCATTTTACCGAGCGGGATGAAGGCACCGAATTGACCTGGAGCATGCAGGGGCGGATGCCATTCCTGTTCCGCTTTATGACCGCCAAAACCGTAGCCATGATTACTAAGGATTACGATCTTGGTTTAGCCATGTTGGCGGGGCACTTGAATCCCGATGTTGAGCATCCCCGTCTTTCCTTTGATGGCCCTACCGAATTGTCAGCGCAGCAGTGCTTGTGTCAGCCCTTTGAAGGCGATCTGCAATCGATGGTCCCGACCATGGGTAGCGCTTTTCCGCGCTTGATCGATTATGTCCAGAGTCGCACGGAGTTAAGCGCGCCGCCGCGGGTGGTCTACCACCGTGTGGATATGGACAAAAAGTATTTTGTCTGCGATATGGCGGCTCCGGTAGCGTCGGAGATGGAATTGGGAGACTACCAACTAAAAACCTTCGACGGTGGTCACTATTATCAAGTGACTTTGCAGGGAAACTATCAGTTCTTGGAGCTGGCCTGGTATTCTGCCGTGGCTCATATCCAGATGTTGAAGTTGCCATTGGATGGCCGACGCCCGTCGCTGGAAGTCTACGAGAACGATCCCCGCCCGCTATCAAACAGCAATGAATGGATGACCCGACTCTATATTCCCATCAAGTAATAGCTCGGTGTTTGATGGAGGGGTTAGTCCGTCTCCGGCCCCTCCGCCAGAACCTTTTCGATCGCCTTTTCCAGCCGTTCGATACCTAAGCTGATTTCATCATCGTCGATGATCAGCGAAGGCGCAAAACGCAACACCTTGGGTCCGGCGACCAGCATCATCAAGCCTTGTTCGCGAGCTGCAGCTAGAAATCTGGCTGCCTGTCCGTGCCAGGGCTTGGTCAATTCGGCACCAATCAATAGACCTCGGCCACGAATGTCGGAAAAGATGTTGTGACGTTGATTGATGGCACTAAGTTGGTCCACAAATAGTTGATGCTTGTGGGTGACCCCCGCCAGCAGTTGAGGGTCGTCGACTATCTCAAGAACCTGCTCTGCTACCGCACAGGCCAAAGGATTTCCGCCGTAGGTGCTGCCATGGGTTCCGAAGCTGAAACTCGCTGCAATCGCTTCGGTGGTGAGCATGGCAGCGATTGGGAAGCCTCCTCCTAAAGCCTTGGCTGTGGTGAGAATGTCGGGAGTAATTCCCATCTCCATGTAGGCATAGAGTGCTCCGGTTCGGCCGACCCCCGTCTGAATCTCATCCAGTACCAATAGTGCCTGGTGGCGATCACATAGCTCGCGAACCCCTTGGGCAAACTGCTTGTTTGCCGGAACAACACCGCCTTCCCCCTGAATCGGTTCCATCACTACGGCACAGGTTCTATCGGAAATAGCGGCTTCTAGCGCCTCCAAATCGTTAAAGGGGACGTGATCGATTCCGGCGGGAACCGGCTCAAAGCCTTCGCGGTATTTGGCCTGGCCGCCGACACTGACGGTAAACAGGGTGCGGCCATGAAAAGCCTGCTCGAAGGCGATAATTTGATGTTTCTCAGGGCCAAAGTGATCGAAGCTGTATTTGCGCGCCAGTTTGAACGCCGCTTCGTTGGCTTCGGCACCTGAGTTGGCAAAGTAGACCTTGTCGGCGAAGGTGCTGGCGGTCAGTCGTTGTGCCAGTCGCAGGGCTGGTTCGTTGGTAAAAACATTGCTGAGATGCCACAGCTGCTGTGACTGTTGCTGCAACACCTTTACCAATTGTGGATGGGCATGGCCGAGGACATTCACGGCGATGCCGCCGGAAAAATCGATATATTCGCGACCCTGTTGATCCCAGACACGGGTGCCCGATCCACGAACTGGAATCATCGCCTGAGGCTTGTAGTTGGGCACCATGACTTGGTCGAAGGTGTCCCGATTAACGCTGGTATCCATAGCAAAATCCTATCAAAGCAGAATAGATACGGTATGGGTAAGTAATAGCAAAGTTAAGACGGATCAGTTAGTTATCCAGCCGATCTCTTTAGTTCGCAAAAACATTGAACCCTTTCTCTGGCGGTCGCCACCTACTGGGTGAAACAGCAATAAAGTTGATTACCGCTCAAGGAGAAAGTCATGATCAGTACACGCATTTATGAGTTAGCTCACCGTTGTCGTACACAAGGTCAGATGAATGAAGTTCTGCCCATGAGCCTCTCGGATTTTCGCCAACTGTATAGCGAACTGACCTCCATGAACTGTAGTCGGGCATTGGCTAAGTTGAACAAGCCTCTACCCAGTTATTGCGGCCTGATCCTTTCCATCGAAGCGGACTGATCCCATATCGACTAAATAGGCATCGAAAAAAGGGCGAAAAATGAATGAAAACAACAGCGCATAAGGTAGGCAAACAGCGACAGGGCTTCTAAGATGAGAAGAGACTGTATAACCGCAGAGATTGGTTCCTAAACCAGTGCCTTGCCAACTACAGTCAAAATTACCGCCGCCATTTTTGCGTGCTGCTTACAACATAATAGACATCTAGGTAAGCAGGTTACGGATTATTGATATTGACGCCGAAAATGCGGTGGGCATCTGTTGCTGAAATTGATCCAAATTGCCGGGAGGGCTATGGAATGGATGAAGCAAGTCAGCGTACAGCCGAAGAGGTTGCCTGGATCCATAGTATCGGGAAAGGCGATAAGGCTGCATTGCGACTACTGTATGCGCGTTACTCGACCCGAATCTTTCGCTTTGTCATCCGTATGATGCGCGATGAAGCCAAAGCAGAAGAGGTGGTGAACGATGTGATGATGGAAGTGTGGAAAAGTGCGGCCAGTTTTGAAGGACGTTCTTCGCCATCCACCTGGATTCTAGGTATCGCACGTTTTCGCACCCTCAATGCGGTGCGGGGTAAAAAGCTGGATACGGTAGGACTCGATGAAGCTCCGGAAGCGGTAGACGAACAGCAGGATCTTAGTCAGGTGAAATCGCAAGAGCAACTTAAGGGGCTGTTACGCAACGCCCTGGACAGACTCTCCGATGAACATCGGGAGGTGATGGAGCTGACTTTTTTCCACGGCCATTCTTATCCGGAGATTGCGCAGATATTGCAGTGTCCCGAAAACACGGTAAAAACCCGAATGTTTCACGCCAGGGCTAAGTTAAAACCCTGGCTGCAAAACATGGGGGTGTCGGTAGCAGATGCAGGAGGAGTGATATGAGCGACCGAAATTTAGAAGAACTGCTGCCCTGGTATGCAAACGGCACACTAGAGGAGTCCGAACGCAAACAGGTGGAAGCCTGGTTGGAGGATAATCCTGAGGCGCAACTGCAGCTGGCTGAGATCGAGTTTCTGAATGAAACCGTCAGCGAGGTGGGGGAGCAGGAAGCGGTGATGCGCGAAGATCTGTTTGATGATCTGTTAGAGCGCATTGAAACTGAAGAAACCCAAGCGGCCAATGAGCTGCAGCGAGATCAGGCTCCCTCCATGATGGAGCGACTGCAGAACTGGTTTAATGAGACTTTTCAATGGGGCATGACACCCCAGTTTGCCAAGGTAGCGGTGGTGTCTCAATTTGCCGTAGTGATGGCGTTGGGCGCTGTGTTGATTATGCCGACGGCGGATGAGGGTTACGAAGTATTGTCCGGCGGTGATCCGGTGGTGGTTGATGCCGGTATTCAGTTGGATATTGGCGTCAAACCTGATCTAACCATCGGCCAGTTCCAGGCGCTGCTGAAAGCCCAGCAGGCGATGATCGTTTCAGGTCCCAATAGCTTGGGTATCTACCGTATCAGTCTGCCACAGGGCAGCGATGTGGATCAGGCTCTGGCTACCCTGAAAGCCGGTGAAGGCGTGATCTACCTACAGAGAGTGGAACCATGAACAGAAGTGTCTTGGCGGTCACTGCGATGGCCATAGCCATGCCGTTGCTTGCCCAGCCGCCAGCAGGGCAACCCGGCGGTAGTGCTGAGCTGCAGGTTGCTCCCAAGCAGATCGATCAGGTGCTGGTGGAGATCGATAACAGCCGGCAGGATGAAACAGTGACAGCGATCTCGGTGATCGGTGCCAGTCCACGGGGACGAGCTGTTAACGATCCGTTGTCTCAGAGCTATGGCAGTTGGGGACAGGACTACCAAGACCAATGGGGACTCTACGCCCTCAATCTGGTTAGTATGCACCGGGGCATGGTGGCGCCGGAGTACGGTTCTGGTTATCCGTTAAGATTGGAACCGGTGGTGGTGGCGGTGATCGATACCGGTGTCGACTATACCCATCCCGATCTTCCTCCCTCGCAACTATGGCGCAATCCTGGTGAACGCAGCAACGGGCGTGATGATGATGGTAATGGCCTGATCGATGACTTGATCGGCTGGAATTTTATCAACGATACCAACGCGCCCTGGGATGATCACGGCCACGGTACCCTCGTGGCCGGAATTATTGCCGCAGATACCAATAACAGCATCGGTATTGCCGGTGTTGCTCCCAACGCACAGTTGATGGTGCTGAAAGCCCTTGATGGCAGTGGCCACGGTAACGGTAGCGATATTGCCCGTGCCATTCGCTATGCCGTCGACAAAGGCGTACGGATTATCCACCTCAGTTTAGGCGGGCAAGTTCCTGGTGCTGCCGAGCAGGATGCTCTAGCTTATGCCCAGCAGCGGGAAGTGCTGGTGGTGACCGCTGCCGGCAATCAGGCCAGTGGTGATGCCAACGGCTACGAAAGCCTCGATGGCGTGCTGGTGGTGGGTAGTCTGGGCCCCGATGGTCAGCGTGCAGAGTTTAGTAACTGGGGTGCGGACTTGGACCTGTTAGCTCCGGGGGTGGAGATCCTCTCGTTAAGGGCACGGGGCAGCGACTTTCTGCGCCGGAACGGCAGCAAAGATTACCAACCGGAAGCTGCTGTTGTGGATCGGGAATATTATCGGGCAACCGGAAACTCTTTCGCTGCCCCCTATGTTACCGGTCTGGCCGCTTTACTGCTGGGACGTGATCCTTGGATGGAACCTCGCAACCTGAATCATATGTTGACTCAGTCGGCCCGGGATCTGGGGCCAGAAGGTAGCGATAGCAATCACGGCTATGGGGCGGTCGATGCGATGCAGGCATTAGCCAGCGATCCGCAGCGTTATATAAACGCCCAGCTTACCGGTGCTGTGCTCAACGACGACCGCACGCTGAGCTTGAACGGAAGCGCCGATGCGGATCTGTTTGCTCAGGCCTATCTGCAATTCGGCCAAGGTGAACAGCCAAGCCAATGGCACCCCTTGGGGAAACCCATGAGCCAAGGGATGGTGGAGTCGACCCTGTATCGCTTCGATCCCTCCACATTGCCTGGCGGATTGGTTACGGTGCGGCTGACCGTCGAGCATCTTGATGGTGGCCTGCGTCATAGCCGACTGCAGTTGCAACTACCACAATCGGCAGCCAAGTGAGCAGAGGAATAGAATCATGAAACCGTTATTTTCTATCTTACTGCTGATCGGCACGATTGCTTTGCCCATCCAGTCATGGAGCTGGCAGGGAACGCCCCTGCTGAAGCAAACCCAGCAGCCGATGCGTTCCATCGAGCTGCCCGGTAATTGGAATGCCAAACAGTGGGCCCAGCAACACCAGCTAAAAGATTGGCAGATTCAACAAGGTCAGGGCGGCAAGCAGTTTATTAACTTCCGTGCGGACGACCAACAATGGCAACAACTCAGTCAGCAGTGTCAGAGCGGGGGTTTTGGCCCGCAGTGCAGTGTCGATACTTGTCAGGGCGTCCGCGCAGCGACTCAGCAGCCGGTAAAGCGTTGGCTGACTCCAAAAGCGCCGGACCTGAAGGCGGCGTTGTCAGGCCAGGGGCAAAGTTGTCCCAGCAATCTGCAGGCACAACCCTTTAACGGAAGTTTCCCGCAGGGCAGTGATCCGGCTTGCTGGAACCTTCAGCAGCTGCAGCCCTGTCAGAGCGAAGAAACACCTGCGGAGTATCTGAAACCCCACTGGCGAGCCAATATGTTGTTGGTGTCATTACCTGCTGAGGGTGAAGCCGCAGAGGCTTTGGCACAGCGCAACGGCCTGCGTTTAATCAGCGAAACCCAATTGAAATCCACGGGTGACCGATTGGCTGTGATGCTGCGGGTTGAGCCGGGTATCTCTCTGGATGATTGGGTGATTACTCTGAAATCCGACCAGAACACCCTGGAGGTCCAAAAAGAGTTCGCCTACTTCACCATGGCCGATGAGGCCGATCCTCTGGCTGCGTTCAACTATGGACCGGCACTGAGCCAATCGGACCGCTTGGCTGTGCAGTATGACGGCGGCAAGATTCCGGTGGCGGTGATCGATACTGGCGTTGACCTGACCCACCCCGAGCTCAG
>JAPHRD010000097.1 GCA_026196225.1 Motiliproteus sp. | reverse complement strand
GAGCGTTGGTTTGCTTGATTTGCCTCGTTGTTGCTGGGCATCTCGTTGACCGTGGAGGCGCATTATAGAGAGTTGCCGAAACCTGTCAACGAGTTTTTACAGTTAAATTTCAAAAATATTTTAGGCCTAAAAAAGGGCTCAAAAAGTAGTCAGAAATGGAAGTGCTTAAGAGGACCTGCACCGCCACCCAGATCAAGCTCATCCGCTGCCAGCAAGCAGGACTGAATATAGTTTTTTGCCTCCTTGACGGAAGACTCCAAATCCAACCCTTTTGCGATAAAGGCGGCGATAGCGGCAGACAAGGTGCATCCGGTACCGTGATTATTGCGGGTATTGACCCGCTTTGCTGACAACACAGTAACACCTGTCTCAGATATCAGTACGTCTTTACTATCTTCACCCCCACGGTGCCCGCCTTTCAACAACACCGCCTCAGCCCCCATTTCCAAAAGGCATTTTGCAGACCGCTCTGGATGACGAAGAACAAACGCAACTTCCTTGTTTATCAGCAAAGCCGCTTCGTCGACATTAGGTGTTAACAATGCGGTTTGAGGGATGAGCTTTTCAATTAGAAGCCCCACCCCCTTCTCAGACAGAAGCGTTTTACCCGAAGAAGAGATAACGACAGGATCAAGTACTAACGGCACAGAAGCATAGTCGGCAAGTTTCTCAGCGACTCCGGCGACAATTGACTCATCAGCCAGCATTCCTAACTTGATTGCCCTAACTGGAAAATCTTCAAACAGAGCGCTCATCTGGGCCACTACAAGCTCAGAAGGCATTGGCAATAGATCATAAACTTGGCGAGTATTTTGCGCTGTTACTGCCGTAACCGCTGTAAGCCCATAGGTCTTTAGGGCTGAAAATGTTTTCAAATCCGCCTGAATTCCCGCACCTGCGCCACTATCGGAGCCGGCAACCGTCATAACACAGGGCCATCCACTTCTATTGCTATGATCCGCCACTCATTTATCCCTCAAATTGCAATACTCGACAACCTTAAACCGAAAGCGTCGTAAAAACTTCATATAAAATAGGACTTTTTCCTATTTTATGCTGCACCCGCACATAGAATAATGAGCATCAATGGAAGGGGAGCGCTGAACAGGATGCTCAGTTGGCTAGGACGCTATCTTCAGGAAGAAGACTCACGGATGAAAAATCCGCAAGGATTGCGGCCTCCCCCCATTACTTCACTCCAATTTCCCATTCGCCCTTACCGCTGACACTGACTACAGAACACTGTAGCTCGCTGGCCAATTTTGACCTCTTTCAAAATCTTCTGACAGCCGCGACATTTCTCTCCACCACGACCGTATACCTGCAGCTGTTGCTGAAAATAGCCCGGCTTGCCGTCACCGCCGACAAAATCCTTGAGGGTAGCACCTCCCTGCTCAATCGCACGCGCCAATACCCGCTTGATAATCTCAGCCAGACGCAGGTAACGCTGCCGGGATATTCGACCTGCGGCTTTACGGGGATCTACGCCTGCTTCAAATAGCGCCTCATTGGCGTAAATATTACCCACACCAACCACGACATGATTGTCCATGATAAAGGTTTTTACCGGCTGCTTCTTCTGACGCGAACAAGCAAACAGCCGCTCACCATCAAAATCTTCAGAGAGCGGCTCAGGCCCCAGATTTTTCAACAATGGATGCCCAACAATAGACTCCGGCTGCCAAAGCACGGCCCCAAATCTTCGAGGATCGGTATAACGCAATACCTGACCTCCCCGAAATAGAATATCTACATGATCATGCTTAGCCGGCGATTCACCTGTTTTAACAATTCGTAAACTACCCGACATACCCAGATGAATGATCAACACCCCCGCTGGGGTATACAGCAACAGATATTTGGCCCGCCGCTCAACACGCTCAACCACCAACCCTGGAAGGACCGAACTTATCTCTTCAGGCACAGGCCAACGCAACCGAGGCTGGCGCACCACTACTTCGGCAATCTCAGCATCCCGAATATGGGGCTCAATACCTCGCCGTGTCGTTTCAACTTCTGGCAACTCAGGCATAACCGCTCCTCGAATCAATTCCTAAACGTCAGGCACAAAAAAGCCCGGCAAGCCGGGCTTTTTTAAGATCCAAAATTTATTTAATTTTGGACTCTTTATACATCACATGCTTGCGTACTACTGGATCATACTTTTTCATCTCCAGCTTTTCAGGCTTAGTACGCTTGTTCTTATCAGTGGTGTAAAAGTGACCTGTGCCGGCACTGGAAACCATTTTAATCTTATCACGCATCGCTCTGCTCCCTTATACCTTGTAGCCGTTGGCACGAACGTCGGCCAGAACCGAGTCGATACCTTTTTTGTCAATGATACGCATACCTTTAGAGGTCAGGCGCAGACGTACGAAGCGATTCTCGCTTTCAACCCAGAAACGGTGCCAATGCAGGTTGGGTAGAAAACGGCGACGTGTTTTGTTCATTGCGTGGGAAACATTGTTCCCTGTTACTGGGCGCTTGCCAGTAACCATGCATACTTTAGCCATAGCTATTCACCTATTATCGCAGTCCAAATTTGTTGGCCTCAGATTCAGCCCGGATCCAGTCACTACCCAGTCTGCCAAACCCTTGCCTCAGGCGGAGCGTCTTCACCCGTTGAAGACAAAATCCCGTACCACGGATCAGCGAGCGGCACACTATACAGAAAAGCCTGATGGATAACAATTATCTGAATAAAAATTAGCCACCCCCCTACTCTATACCTAGATCCAACCGCGCTCGGCGAAGGATACCGCCTCGCCATCACCCACCACCAAATGATCCAAAACCCGCAGATCCATTAACTCTGCCGCCCTGACAAGACGCAGAGTAATCTGCCGATCCGCTTCACTGGGCTCGGCTATACCTGATGGATGGTTGTGAGCAAAAATTAATGCAGCCGCATTATGAGCCAAAGCCTGACGTATCACTTCACGAGGATACACACTGGCACTATCAATAGTACCCTGAAACAGCTCTTCGAAAGCGATCATTCGGTGCTGATTGTCCAGAAACAGTACCGCAAACACCTCCCTGTCCCGATCCCGCAAACGCGAACTGACATATCGACGTGTATCTTCTGGTGAGTTCAATGCATTTTCACGATGCAGTTGCTCGGCCAGATGTCGCCGCGCCAATTCCAGCACTGCCTGCAATTGAGCGAACTTAGCTCGACCTAAGCCAGGCGCATCACAAAACTGCTTTTCGGGAGCCTTCAACAACGCTCGAATGGTACCAAACCGATTCAACAACTCTCGCGACAGGTCGACAGCCGTCTTTCCCGCCACACCTGTTCGAAGAAAAATAGCCAAGAGCTCAGCATCAGACAATGCCTGGGCTCCTTGCTGAAGCAGTTTTTCTCGCGGCCGCTCTCCTTGCGGCCAATCACATATCGCCATTTCTCACTCCTTGAGTCGGGCTAATAAAGATTGGATATAACAGCTACTTCTACAGATATCTCTGGCGGTAAATCTAGCAACCTGTGTTTACAAAATGTTACTACGTTTCCACACAATTGTTGCTACGCACCCTTATAAAATTTTGCTACGCAAAAAGAGGCGTCTGAGATATATTAGTGAGCTTTCACTCACCCCCAACCAGAGACAAACTACGGATCCATTATGCAACGCCTTGCCAATAAGCGCATCCTTCTAGGCATTACCGGTGGTATTGCCGCCTATAAAAGTGCCGAACTAACCCGGTTGTTTAAAACCGCCGGGGCTGAGGTACGCGTTGTATTAACACCGGCCGGCGCAGAGTTTATTACCCCGCTGACACTGCAGGCACTGTCTGGCAATCCGGTGCATCAACATATTCTGGATCCTGAAGCCGAAGCAGGCATGGGGCATATCGAACTTGCCAAGTGGGCGGACCTGATACTCATTGCCCCCGCCAGCGCTGACTTTATTGCCAGAATGGCCGCTGGTATGGGCAACGACCTGCTGACCACGCTATGCCTGGCCAGTGACGCCCCGCTATTGATCGCGCCCGCGATGAATCAAGCGATGTGGCGAGATCAACGCACCCAAGACAATATCGGTGCGTTGAAAGACCTCGGGATGGCGATATTGGGACCAGGGATTGGCGACCAAGCTTGTGGCGACACCGGCCCCGGCCGCATGTTGGAACCCCAGGAACTAGCCGAATTCTGCGCCGAGCAATTTGCTAATGAATCACTGACTGGTCGCCACCTCGTCATTACCGCTGGTCCCACCCGGGAAGCTATTGATCCGGTGCGCTATATCAGCAACCACAGCTCCGGCAAAATGGGTTACGCCCTTGCAGAAGCAGCGGTAGAATCCGGAGCTCGGGTTACTCTGATCTCTGGCCCCGTTAATATCGACAGCCCTGCGCGGGTCACCCTGCATTCAGTGAACAGCGCCGAAGAGATGCTCAACGCCAGCCTAAACCAGCTAGAGAGCTGCGATATTTTTATCGCTGCAGCCGCAGTGGCTGATTACCGCCCCATCGAGGTAGCGGATCAGAAAATAAAAAAGAAAACTGATCAGATGCAGATCACCCTGGTGAAAAACCCCGACATTGTCACCACTGTGGCCAATAGCAACAACCGACCCTTCACTGTCGGCTTCGCCGCCGAGACCGAGCATGTTATCGAACACGCCCGGGATAAAATGAACCGCAAGGGACTCGATCTGATTATCGCCAACGATGTATCCCAGCCCGGCATCGGCTTTAACAGTGACGATAACGCTGTCACGGTGATCCAAAAGGACAGCGAACAGCGTATTCCACAGACATCCAAATCCCAACTGGCCCGCCAGCTAATCAGCTTGGTTGCCAAGGCCTATGAGACCAAAAATTGATGAAAAAGCTACAAGTCAAAATTCTGGATAAACGAATCGGTAATGAATTTCCGCTACCCTCCTATGCGACACCCGGATCCGCTGGTCTGGACCTGCGCGCCTGCCTGGATGAAGATCTGGTTCTGGAGCCTGGACAGACCGTGCTGATCCCCACCGGACTATCGATTCACATCGAAGATCCAAACCTCTGCGCCATGCTGCTACCCCGCTCCGGCCTGGGTCACAAACACGGCGTAGTACTAGGCAACCTGGTAGGCTTGATCGATTCCGACTACCAGGGCCAATTAATGGTTTCCTGCTGGAACCGTGGTCATCAGACATTTACTGTCACACCGGGTGAGCGGATCTCCCAGATGGTACTGGTGCCGGTTGTACAGGCAGAATTTGACATTGTTGAAGAATTTTCCGACAGCCATCGAGGTGAAGGCGGCTTTGGACATTCCGGCAGACATTAAGCCAACCGGCACTGGCGTTACGAACACAGGAAGAGAGAAATAAATGGACACCTTGAACAAATCTTTACCCGAGACACTGCCCGAGTCCATCTTTCGGGCCTATGACATTCGCGGCATCGTGGGTGACACCCTAGACTCCACCATTGTCTACCATATTGGCCGTGCAATTGGCGCAGCGGCAGCCGCCGAAGGCCAACCGAATGTGATTGTCGGAGCCGACGGTCGCATCTCCAGCCCCGCTATGAATGAAGCCCTAGTCGCCGGTCTTCGTGATAGCGGTCGCGACGTACTGGATATCGGTATGGTTCCGACCCCAGTGCTGTACTACGCCACCCATATTCTCGACAGCCAGACTGGCGTTATGATCACTGGCAGTCACAATCCCGCTGACTACAACGGTTTCAAAATCGTCATCAATGGAAAGACTCTGTACGGTGATGATATCCAGGCGTTACTGACTCGTATCCAGAATCAGGATTACAGCGAAGGCAACGGCAATCTCCGCAAAGTAAGCGTCTCCAGCGACTATATCGAACGCATCGTTTCCGACGTTAAGCTACAGCGTCCATTAAAAGTCGTGGTCGACTGCGGCAATGGCGTTGCCGGTAATCTCGCTCCAACTTTGATGAAGGCACTCGGCTGCGAAGTAACCGAGATGTACTGCGAAATCGATGGCACCTTCCCTAACCATCATCCCGATCCAGGCAAGCCTGCGAATCTGGTCGATCTGATCGCAGAAGTTAAATCCCAAAAGGCTGACCTTGGTCTGGCCTTCGATGGCGACGGTGATCGCGTCGGCGTAGTGACCAGTACAGGAAAGATGATCTACCCTGATCGTCTGCTAACCCTGTTTGCCCTGGATGTGCTGAAGCGCAATCCAGGCGCCGAAATCATCTACGACGTCAAATGTAGCCGATTACTGCATCAGCAACTTGAGCAGGCCGGCGGCAACCCCTGCATGTGGAAGACCGGTCATTCGCTGATTAAAGCTCGCATGAAAGAAACTGGCGCACTATTGGCTGGCGAAATGAGTGGACACATCTTCTTCAAAGAACGCTGGTACGGCTTTGATGACGGCCTATACGGTGCTGCACGACTGCTGGAGATCCTGGCCGCCGAAGAGCGTACCGCCGACCAGATCTTCGACGCCTTCCCTGAAGATGTCAGCACCCCCGAGATCAATATCGAGGTGACCGAAGAAAACAAATTCACCATCGTAGAGCAACTGCAAAAGGCACAATATCCCGGTGGGGATGCCTCAACGATCGACGGTATTCGCGTCGATTACCCCGATGGCTGGGGACTGGTGCGGGCGTCCAATACCACCCCCATGTTGGTACTGCGTTTTGAGGCAGAGAATCAGTCTGCCCTTGAGCGTATCCGCAATCAGTTCCAAAGCAATCTGCACGGGGTAGACGCAGCGCTGGATATTCCAGCCGAGTAGTCACCTAACGAGTATTGTAAAAAGAATTTAGAAGCAAGGTTACACTATGCCCCTGAACCGAGAGTCTGCCATGAACGTGGCGCAAGTACTGTCTGAAGCACTGCCTTATATCCAACGCTTTGCCGGCAAAACTCTGGTGATCAAATATGGCGGCAACGCCATGACCGACGAGAACCTGAAAAACAGCTTTGCCCGCGATATCGTGCTTATGAAAACGGTGGGCATCAACCCCATCGTTGTCCATGGCGGTGGGCCTCAGATCGGCGATCTACTCAACAAACTGAATATCGAATCCAACTTTGTGAATGGTATGCGCGTCACCGACAGCGCCACCATGGATGTGGTTGAGATGGTACTTGGTGGACTGGTCAACAAAGACATTGTTGGCCTGATCAACAGCAACGGTGGCAAGGCGATCGGCCTGACGGGTAAGGACGGTAAGCTGATCAAAGCCCGAAAGTTGAAGGTGAAACATAAGGCACCGGAGATGCAGGCTCCAGAAATTATCGATATCGGCCATGTGGGCGAGGTGGAAAGCGTCAACACAGAAGTGCTGGATATGCTGGTAAACAGTAACTTTATTCCGGTCATCGCCCCTATCGGGGTAGGTCGCAACAGCGGCAAATCCTACAATATCAATGCCGACCTGGTGGCCGGTAAGATCGCCGAAGTTCTGAAGGCTGAAAAACTGATCCTGTTGACCAATATCGCTGGTCTTATGGATAAAGAGGGCGAGGTTCTCACAGGCCTTAGCACTGAACAGGTTGATGATCTGATCGAAGATGGCACCATTCACGGCGGCATGCTGCCTAAAATTGGCTGCGCTCTGAGCGCGGTTAACTCCGGTGTCACCAGCGCCCACATCATTGATGGCCGCGTTTCCCATGCAACTCTGCTGGAGATCTTCACCGACGAAGGCGTAGGCACCTTGATTACCAATCAGGAGGCATAGGGCCAGGATGTCTGAAACCGATAGCTACGCAGAGCCCAAACTTTCTCGTCGCGAACAGATTCTACAATCACTGGCGCACATGCTGGAAGTGGCTCCTGGCAACAGAATCACCACCGCCGCATTGGCAAAAGAGGTTGGGGTATCTGAAGCAGCCCTCTACCGTCATTTTCCCAGTAAGGCAAAGATGTTTGAGGGTTTAATCGGCTTTATCGAAGACACCCTGTTTAGTCGCGTGAAGCTGATTACTCAAAGCAACATCGAGAGCAATAAACAGTGCGAACAGATACTGCTACTGCTGCTGGCTTTTGTAGAGAAGAATCCCGGCATGGGTCGCATTCTCGCCGGTGATGCACTGGCGGGGGAAACCGAGCGTCTTCGTCATCGTGTCAATCAGCTGTTTGAGCGACTGGAAACACAGCTGAAAACTATCCTCAGAGAAGCGGAAATTCGCGAAGGCCTGCGCACCCAAAGCAGCGCCTCCGCCACTGCCAACCTATTGATGGCAACAGCTGAAGGACGTATCCGTCAGTTCGTACGTAGCGACTATCAACGCCACCCCACTACAGCCTGGGAAGACCAGTGGCCGCTGCTGCAACAGACGCTGTTCCGCGCCTAACCGAATAGGCAGAGCCTCTCTGCCTTTCTCTTCCATACTAGGGAAGGTCTGATTAAGTTCCGTTAGATTCCGTGGCACAATGGCACACTACTATTTCAACAATCGAGACCAGCCGTGGATCAGCTTAGCTTTTCGG
>JAPHRD010000098.1 GCA_026196225.1 Motiliproteus sp. | reverse complement strand
GTCCGAAAAGCTAAGCTGATCCACGGCTGGTCTCGATTGTTGAAATAGTAGTGTGCCATTGTGCCACGGAATCTAACGGAACTTAATCAGACCTTCCCTTGGCAAGTCCACGCCATAGGGTAGAAGATAAATAGATCGGACCGCTTCTCCAGCTTTCCCCGGTGTTAATGTTAAGGCAAAGCCGGCTATATAAATTTCTAAATTTCGGACTAGCGGTATAGAAAAACCCTGAGACTCGACAAAACAATGCCAACGGGCAAATCTCAGGAAATAGCTCAGAAATGATAGCCCGAGCACACTCCAAATCAATGCTTCCGGTAGTTCTACAATTTTTGTAGCAAGAGAATCAAAATCTGCCCAGCCCACAATCACCAAATATATAGACATTCCAGCAGCAATCGTTATTGCTAGCGATCTTCCTCTCAACCACAAACCTCCTTTGCGGAATGATGCAGGAAGCAATCTCTGTTGCAACAAAGACATTAGCTAAAAAGAACTCTTGCAATAGCAGCAGCTGCAATGCCAACTACCACCCCAGCCGCTATTTCAAGTCGAGTATGCCCCATACGCTCACGCAGAGCCTTCTTCTCGTTTTGTATGCTCAGACTATTTATCGCTTCTGCATGCTTACCAACTTGGCGACGCAAACTGTTTGCATCCAGCATGACTATAAAAGCCAATGTGATCGCCACCCCAAATGCAGGATTACCCACGCCTTCTTTCAATGCGATAAGAGCTGCAATACTACTTACGATAGCACTATGATTACTAGGCAACCCGCCATAACCAATCAATCCAAAGGCCAGCTGTTTAGCCTTAATACTATTGATTGAAAATTTCAACACCCCGGCAATAAACCAGGCCAAAAACGGCGTTATTACATATGAATAATCCACTATATCCCCTCCTACGCTGGCCATAGCGCCCAGCCACAGGCCATCGCCCAAACTATTATTGTGAGTAGTAACTGCCAATCACCTAGCAATGCATCTGTAGGTGATTCACCACCCTCTAACGCCTCAACAACAAACCAATAGCGAAACAATCCAAAAAGAACCAAAGGTACAGTAACTACCAAATCGGGATGAGCAGACATCACAAACATACTGTAGAAAAGCAGCGCACCTGTTGCAGACATTTCTGCATATCGATCCACTAAAGAGACTGAGTAATGCTCAAGAACTTTTCTCCCTTTTTTGCCACTCTGGGCTAGCTCTTGTCGCCGCTTAACAGAAGCCAGATACAACGCCAAACATAGAGTGGTAATGAACATCCAAGAAGACACAGGGACAGCTAAAGCCATCGCACCAGCATAAACTCGAAGCATAAAGCCAGAAGCAATTACGAAGATATCCACAACAGGCTGATGCTTGAGAAAAAACGTATACGCTAAGTTGAGCAACATATAGGCGATAATCACTAACACTACATCAGAAGCAATGAACCAACTCAATATCAGTAGTACATAGAGCACAACCAACAATATCAAAGCAGCGGGAACTGTAACTACCCCCGAAGCCAACGGCCGAGTAACCGATTTTTTCGGATGTCGGCGGTCGTGCTCGATATCACGAATATCGTTGATAATGTAGGTTGCCGAAGACCCGACACAAAACAGCAATACAGCGATGAGAGCATTAACTACGAAAGTGGAATCAAGAAACAGCCCTGAAAACAGAAGCGGCGCTAAAACAAAACCATTTTTAACCCACTGTCTAGGTCGCATAAGCCTAACAAGACCTTTTAACGGGGCTAGTGGGGCATTGGTAATTAGCGTATCATTCGGCATTTTAATTCTCAGCAGGGAACGTTTTGGGAAAACTGGCCGTAAGTTACAGCATTTTCGCAGTTATCGCGACCGCAGCAAACATCGGCGCACAAGATGTTGTCATTCGACTCTATCAAGACACATTTCACGTACTTATATCGATTGCTGTGGGCACCGGAGTGGGACTTGTTGTCAAGTATGTGTTAGATAAGCGCTATATATTTCGATTCCGCGCTGAAAACTTGGCTCAAGACACTCAAATTTTTGCGCTTTACTCGCTGATGGGGGTTGTAACGACCTTTATATTTTGGGGATTTGAGTTCACTTTTCATTATCTTTTTGAAACAAAAGAGATGCGATATCTGGGCGGTATAATTGGTTTAGCTATCGGATATATAACAAAGTACCAACTAGATAAACGCTACGTGTTTCGCAGGGAGGCAGTATGAGAAAAGTATCCTCATGGGGGCGCTTAAATGCCCACCCACACCATGTAATGCACCTAAACTCACCAGTCCAAGCAGAACAAATCATTCATGACACCCCTACCACGGGAATCCCTTACGGCATGGGACGGAGTTATGGTGACGTCTGTTTGAATCCACAAGGCACACTCTGGATGACGACAGGCTTAGATCACTTTATTGCTTTCGATCACAATTCCGGCCGCCTTGTGTGTGAGGCGGGCGTGCTACTGAAAGATATCCAACGCTTAGTTATCCCCAAAGGCTGGATTCTACCTGTCACTCCAGGAACCCAGTTGATAACTGTAGGCGGAGCCATCGCAAATGATGTCCACGGTAAAAACCATCATATTCATGGTTCTTTTGGTGATCACATCAAGCAGCTTTCAATTATCCGCACTAATGGTGAAGTAATAGAATGCGGTCCAGAAGACAATCCAGACTGGTTTGCGGCAACCGTAGGAGGTCTAGGCCTAACGGGCGTTATCACTAAAGCGGAAATTCAGCTAAGTCCTGTTTCCAGCCCATGGATTGATTCAGAGACAATACCATATACAAATCTAGATGAATTTTTTGAGCTATCTGATAGCTCGGAAGCGGACTGGGACCATTCTGTTTCTTGGGTAGATTGCATATCAGGAGGTGGTCGTGGCCTTTTTATACGAGGTAAGCACACACCGAAAAGCGACAAATTAGAACCAAAAACTAGTCAGTTAACAATGCCTATTACCCCCCCTTTTTCACTGGTAAACAAATTGTCACTTCGGGCCTTCAACATGGCTTATTATCATCTTAAAAAGTGCAGAAGCACACGAGAGTTAATTCATTACGAACCTTTCTTCTACCCCTTAGACAATCTACACGAATGGAATCGAATGTACGGTCCTAAAGGATTTTTCCAATACCAATGTGTCGTTCCTCGCCAGTATGGGCAAGACGCCATTCAATCAATGTTGAAAGAGATTTCCGCATCGGGAAATGGCTCTTTTCTCGCCGTTCTCAAAACCTTCGGCGACCGACAACCATTAGGAATGCTTAGCTTTCCACAGCCAGGAGTTACACTAGCATTAGATTTCCCAAACAAAGGGAAAGACACAGAGAACCTATTTAGTCGACTAGACGCAATCGTTACTGAAGCCAATGGACGTCTATACCCAGCTAAAGATGCCCGAATGCCAAGAGAGCTTTTTGAAGCGGGCTATCCACGCCTTTCAGAATTTATTAAATATCGAGATTTAGGCATCAGTTCCAGTCTCTCACGCAGATTGATAGGTAGTTAAATGCAGGACAGAAAAAGAATCGCAATCATCGGTGCCACTTCCGCGATAGCTGAGCATTGTGCTCGACTGTGGTTACTAAAAGAACCTTCTGATTTGATACTAGTTGGCCGTAATTCCAAGCGAATGGAAAGGGTTGCAACTGATCTCTATATAAGAAGTCAAGAGAGCAATATTCAAATCATAGAACAACCAGATTTCTCAGCTCCAGATGCAATTAGCTTTACTGTAGAAGAATTATTTAAGAAGAAACCAATAGATATTGTCTTGATTGCACATGGCTCCTTACCAGAACAGCATGTCTGCCAAGATGACCTGCACACCTGTCGCGCCGCTCTTGATATTAATGGAGTATCCCCGGTATTGTTCGCAGAAGCCTTTGCAAAAAACATGGAAAAGGCAAACCATGGAACTATTGCCCTGATTAGCTCAGTAGCTGGAGACAGGGGACGCCAGTCTAACTACGTGTACGGAGCCGCTAAAGGTTTAGTATCTCGGTACACACAAGGCCTTCAACATCGCTTGGCCTCTAGCAATGTCAATATTCTATTGATAAAGCCTGGACCTACAGACACTCCTATGACCTCTCATCTAAAAGCCGATGGGGCCAGCTTAGCTTCTTCAGAACTAGTTGCAGAAAATATCGTTAACGCTGTAGCATCGAGAAAGAAATGTGTATATACCCCTTCAAAGTGGTTTTATATAATGCTGATTATCCGCCATATTCCTTCGTTTATTTTTAACAAAATCAGAATTTAACCACATCAAAAATGACAAACTACATTTCCATCAACTCAATATCAAAAACCTTACTAGAGAAGCCAGGAAATTGGTCTCTGGCTTTTGGATTATCACTGTCTTTTATTTGCATTCTATACTGGAGCCATTCCACAAACGTGCTCGAATGTGGCGGCCATGGCGACTGCGTCAAGTATATCAAAATGGCTGAGTCCTTCTCTACAAACAACTTCACCAGTATAGAATATCCTTTTAATTCAAGAATTCTAACCCCTTGGCTCGCATCTTTTTTATCCGAAGACATAATAAAGGGATTTAGCTGGATTAATGCATTCTCTACGATACTATTTATTTATTTTTGCTTTCACATAACAAGAAAACTACAGTTAAACAATTTGGTATTTTTAGGCCTGAGCTCATGGTTCTTTATCCACCCTCTTGGATTTCAGTTTTATTTAGCTAGCCCAGCATCAGTAGATCCTTTTACTTACGCGCTTCTAGCACTAACCACATTACTTTTTCTATCAAAACTGCGAGTTTTAATGTGGGCAACTATATTCATATCCTTACTTGCAAAAGAATCTTTTATATTTATATCTCTTCTAGTAATTGCGGCCGAACTAGCATATATATGTGTAATTCGAGACAGGAGATCTTTATCATCCATCACATCCGTATTCTTAGGCTTTATGGTAATAACCCTGTACAGCCATATTAAAACCATTATAGGGACGGATTTTTTTCCACAAACCCAAGAGTGGGAAATAAGTACAATCGACACTATCTCATGGTGGGCAAGAGAAGCCTACAATTCACCTGAACGCATTATCGTTTGGGCCGGTTCTTTTTTTTGCGCTACAGGCTTATACTCTGCATTTTTAACAATAAATATAATGAGGGAAAGGGATCCAATAGAAATAAGAACATTAACTTTTCTTGGATTAGGATCTGCAGGTTATGTCGCCCTAGGATTATTAGCCGGATCAGACATGAGTAGAATTATTTTTAACGGAAATTTATTCATCTTGTTATTCTGCTTATTATCTTTTCATTACTTAAAACTTCCTCACACCTATGCTGCCTCAATAACATCTATCAGCATAATTTCCTCCCTCTTTTATACAAATTTTTTTCCCGCACCCTTTGAGTATAAATACTACACCAATGGAAACGACATAACTTCCACATCCATCTATCTCGCATTAAATATTTTTACTCTCTTACTATTAAGAATAATCATGAAAAAAAAGAATGGATCTAATATGATACACTCAACTGCAATTATCGAAAACGGTGCAAAAATAGGATCAAATGTAACAATTGGAGCTTACACGATAATTGGAAAAAACGTTATTGTCGGAGATGACACAATTATACAAAACAATTGCGAATTAGGCGTTCATAGCATTGAAGATAACTCCGCCCCTTTAATCATTGGGAACAAGAGCCTTATCCGTTCATCCAGTATTTTTTATTCTGGCTCCACATTTGGCTCGATGCTAAATACTGGACATAGAGTCACCGTCCGCGAGGGTGTCACTGCAGGAGAAAATTTACAGATTGGAACATTATGCGATATACAGGGAGATTGCATAATAGGTAACTATGTTAGGATGCATAGTAATGTACACATAGGAAAACATTCTGTAATAGGAAATTTTGTATGGATTTTTCCTTATGTTGTCCTAACAAATGATCCGCACCCTCCATCAAACGTTATGAAAGGAGTCACTATTGAAGATTATGTAGCGTTATCTACCATGTCGGTTATTCTACCTGGAGTAAAGATAAGAAGAGGGACTCTTATCGGCGCACATAGCCTTGTATCAAAAGACACCAATGAAGACGTTCTAGTAGCAGGAAATCCTGCAACAGAGATATGCTCAACCTCAAAAATGAAATTAAAAGATGGATCGCGACAACCGGCATATCCGTGGCGTAGACATTTTCACCGAGGCTACCCGCTTGATATCGTTGATGAATGGAAAGCAGAGTTCCCAACCTAACTTACAATAAAACAGAGTGGTATTATAGTGAACAAACTCTCCTTAGAAAGGATCAAATTAGGCGATTCTGCAGAAATAGAAAAGGAAATGACTCTTGAATCGGTAAAATTATTCTCGGAACTCTCTGAAGACCGGAACCCCGTGCATCTTGATGCGTCTTATGCCAAAACATCACGCTACAAAAAACAAATAATTCACGGAATGATGGCTAGTTCCTTATTCAGCGGATTATTTGGAATGAAAATACCAGGCGAAGGCTGTGTTTACAAATCTCAAAATATAAGATTTAAGCGACCCATATATATTGGAGATACTGTTTTGGCTCGAATAGAAGTAACAGACATTAATATTGATAAAAAAGTAGTAAGGTTTAAAACTCGCTGCTTCGTAAAAAATAAAGTAATGATTGATGGAGAATCCGAAATATTTATCCCTTAAATAAAAAACATTTCAGTCAGCCGACGAAAATATGCAAAACACTTATTTGAATTTCATATGCGAAAAGCACTTATCCTGATTTCTAGCTCTGGACCACATCATAAGATTTTTGAGTTAGAAACTTATCTATAAAAACGGCATCTCAAAGCTTTGATTCTATAGAAAAATCGATTGCTATAGCCTTATGATCCATCTTTATGGTCAGCAAAAAACAAAGCTACCCCCAATACCCCTTGTGCATACTTAACTTTCTTTTTAGGCCAACAGGGATAAATTCCTCAATCATCCCTGTTTTATAACCTAGCAACTTTATAAAATTGCTTAAAATAGATTTTGGCCATAAATGAATATGCTTAAGACCAAGGTATTTTAATTCTGATACCACATAGTCAAGGCCTTCTCCTCCAACTCCACCAAGCATTTGATTTATCCAGCGCTCTCTTGCATGAAAAACACCAATATCGAAATACCTTTGAAATTCTTTGATAAGACTATAGTTGTGAGAATGATAACAAGTTGCACCACCAGCGTAAGCTATTTTCCACCCTTTAGAAAGCATACGCGCGGCTACGTACATGTCTTCTGCCATAATCACATCATTTGGGAAACCACCCACTTCATCAAGAGCCGTAACTCGATAAGCAGCGAAGGAATTAGAGAGAAACGCCGTTTTTAGGCCAAAATGTTTAGCATCTTCGATTCCTTTCAGGTAATCATTTTCTGGATAATTATAAAAACGAGCATGTGCAGCAAAAGGTGTTGCACCTTTCCGTGGCAACTGCCGTCCACATACAGCCCCCACATTTTCATTTGAGAAAGGTCTCAATATAGCTAGAATAGAGCTTGGAGTGGATAGTATCGCGTCCTGTGTCATAAAAATAACTATATCAACACTAGAGATAAAAGATAATGCGTATTGCCGTGTACCTCCATGATTGAAGTCTTCTTTGTCTATTATTTCAACCTCAAAACCAGATTGAGAAGCTAGCAATACAGTGCTATCAGTAGAACTGGAATCTACAACAACCTTTTTAGCAATAGGGTATGTTTGCTTCCCAATGCAGGAAAGCCACTGCGCCCAATCTTGCCCAGCATTGAAAGTCGGAACCACTACACCAACTCTCATTTTTCTATTACCTTTACCCAAGCTAGCTTAAGAAGGGCTATAAAAATATAAGGCGAACAATGTTTCCAAGAGAGATAAATTTCATTGCGAGCAGACATGAGTCTCGCCCACCTTGCCATTTCACTTCGCTTTTTGTTCCATCCTCGGCAATGGTATGCTTCTAAAGCGGGCGATAACAGCAACCCCCACCCAGCGTTTTTGATTCGTAGAGATAAATCGATATCTTCTTTATACATAAAAAAACTTTCATCAAAGGGCCGACAACAACCTCTAAACAAGCTATTCAATACATTAGTTCGACATAACATCAGAGCACCGCATATTGCTCTAGGCTCATAACTACAGTGAGGATATTCTATATCCGTTTTTAGTTTCCCTTGATGCCGATCGAACCAGCGCCCTATCATAGAACGATAAATACCTAAACTATCTATTCGGCCATCCGGTGAATCTTTTTCTAATGAATATCCAAGTAAAGGACCTGTTATGCAACCGGTGGACTTTAAATCCGGAGAATTTAAAGTATTAATCGCTTGCTCAATCCAGGATGAAGGTAGAAACGCATCAGGGTTAAGAAATAGAACCCAATCACTATCATATCTCACTTGCTCATAGCCGATATTATTAGCTCGACTAAAGCCATAATTTGAGTCCAGGCGAATAACCCTTAAACCAGAAATATTGTTTCCGGTTAGATACTCGACATCATCAGAACAATTATCTACCACAACTACTCTTCTTGGAGGAACCGTTTGTTTATCTAAACAAGACAAGCATTTGAATAAAACTGCAGAGCTATTGTAGGTTACTATGACAACAGAAATACTTAGCATCTAGTAAACTTCTCGTAATTCATCGAACAAAAAGAACTTTCAGAGACCCACTTCCTATCTGTTTTTAAAATCTAGAATATCGATATTTAATCCATTTCCTACAAGGTTCTTCTACGAAGTAGTATGCTAAAGCAGATAAAAATATTAACAACAATAGTAGAAAAGAAAACAGTAAAAACGAATTATTTAATGCTGGAATCACGGATATCAACTGATCACGCTTATCAATAAGTAACAGAATAACCAATGCTTGCAAGGAGTAAAAGCAATAACTAATTTTACCAAGCCATACCATTGTGCGGCCGGACAAAAAACCATCCCCCCCTTTATTTTTGTACAAAGAAACAATAAGAAGCGATATCACAGGTACTACTATCCAATTATGCCCTATATAGAGGGGCAGAGTAGCGCCAAAAAAACCAAGATAAGAAAAAAATACAATTAAAATAACAAATTGTATAGAAAGAAAAGCAGATCCTGTAAAACGAATATTTTTTGAAGCAAAAAAAATACATATCCCTATTACAAATTCAGACAATCTATAGATAGGCAACGAATAATATATCCTAGAAACAGAATCACTATATAGCTCAGCAACAAAACCCGGTAAAGAAGAAAACAACAAGAGGAAAGCCAACATCAAAATCAAACTTCTGTTAGAAAAACATTTAAGAACTGGCATCATCAATGGAAATAGAATATAAAAGAAAGCCTCAACAGATATAGACCAGCTTGCACCATCATTCCAGTAATTGAAAAACTGAGGGAACCATGCCTGAATTAAAAAAACGTTAGAAAAAACTAACAAAACTATTCTTGATATCTGTTCAACAATATTCTCAGCTGAGATAGAAACACCTATCCAAGGGAGAGTAACTATCGCAGCAAAAACATATATTGGATATATTCTAGCAAACCGGTTCAACAAATACTTCCTAGTGTCGATTCCTTCATTTGAGTACCTGTATGAAAGAATAAATCCAGAAAGAATAAAGAAGAGGCTCATCCCTACGGCCCCTTGATCAAGAATGTTTTTTACAAAAAAATTATCTGATAATGGATAGCGAATATGTATATGAAATAAGAAAACATAAAACGCTGCAATAAATCTTAGCCCAGTCAATGATAATACTTCAGCCCTATTCTCCACGATATGCTCACACACCCGAAATTCAATTAAAAGTCTCTTAGATCTATGCTAATAAAAAAGAAACAACTTAGATAGCCGTTAGATTTAAAACCTCATCTCTATAATAGTTACAGGCATCATCTATTTCGCCCTGCATCACAATCCTACCTTTACAAAGCACTACCCCGGTAGTACAAACGTCCCTAAGTATTTGATCAGAATGAGAAGAAAAAATTAGTATTTTACTTGTTTCTATCAGGTCGTGCATTCTACGCGTTGCTTGTTTAACAAATCCTGCATCCCCAGCAGCAAAAACCTCATCTAAAATTAGAATATCGGGATTGATAGAAGTTGCTATACTAAAAGATAGCCGACTGCACATTCCTGAGGAAAGTGTATGTAGTGGCCTATTCTCCATTCCAGAAAGACCAGCAAAGGTTAATATGGAGTTTTCTATATCACGTATTTTTTTTGAATCGATACCGATTATTGAGCCATTTAAATGAATATTCTGCCTAACTGTCAGTTGCTGATCAAATCCTGCTCCCAATTCCAATATCGGAATAACGGTTCCCACTGTATGAACAGAGCCACTAGAAGGCGCATATACACCGGAAATCGCCTTCATAAGAGTTGATTTTCCAGCACCGTTCGCACCAATGATAGCAACACGGTCTCCTTCCTTAAGGCTCAAATTAACTTTTTCCAATGCATAAAATTGAGTCACGGAGCTCCTTCTTTTCCGCGAGAGATAGTTAACCATTGCATCTTTAAACGAAGGAGCCCTATCTTCAAAAACAGAAAATTTTACGCTTAAATCAGAGACATTAACAAATGAATTCATCTTCTTCTCCTAAAAACGATAAATTATAATTCTATCTTGTCTATACTGAATCAGAACACCAACGAAGACAGTTAGAATTGACAAAAGCACCGGAAGAATAAAAAGCCCCCAATCTGGATTAACCCCAACATATATAGCTTGATGAAAAAGCCTTATATATTGGTAAAAGGGATTAAAATCAAAATAGAATCTGTACTGCTCTGGAATTAAAATTATGGGGAAAATAATTACACTCAAATAAAAAAATGTTTGCATCAATATCGACATCATATGCTTTAGATCTCTAAAATAGATCACAGCCACACTAACTATCGAAGCAACACCTACACAAAATAGATATAGAACAACTATCGCAAAGAAAAGATATAAAAAACTGGTGTTTATATCATAACCAAACACAAGCATAACAAAATGAAGCCCTGCAGCGGCAAACAATAAATTAACGAGTTCACCAGTTACAGTAACCAAGGGGAATATAATTTTGGGTATATATATTTTCTCTATTAATCCCTGATTATCATATATTGAGTCGCTACCATATACTACGGACCCAAATATCAACCCCCATGCCAAAACACCAGAAAATAAGAAAATAACATAATCATTTACTTTAAATTTTAATAACAAGGGAAACACAAGAGCTAAACCGACCATTGACAAAACAGGATTCATCAAAGTCCATAGAACGCCCAAATAAGAACCTTTATATCTTTTAAAAACAAAATTCTTAACAAGAATAAAAAATATACGACGAGAAGAATACAATTCTCTTACAAAAACTTTAAACCCCGAAAAAGAATTTTCGTAGGCTTCACTCTTATATTCATTCATAATTCACAAAGCTCTAACCCAACGATATAACACGGCAACCATATAGTGTATGCAACGAGCTGCCGCCAGAATCCGATTAAATCCTCTGAATTTTAAAAAATTATTAAAAATTGTAATTAAAAGCGATATTTCATTATTTAAGGCTTTCTCTCTATCAGAATATGTATTTTTACTATGAACACGATAAGCTGCAACTTTTTCATCTATATACCCAAGCATTCCTTGGGAACACATTCTCAAATAAAAATCCCAATCTTCAACATTCAAACTCTCATTGTAAAAACCTATTATTGAAAAAACATCCCTCTTCATCATTAAAACAGGCCCTGGAACAGCCCAATTATAAATAATCTCCTTTGAAAGACTTTCATCTGAAAAATAATTATCTATATTGGCATCATATAATCCACATAAAGCACTTTCATGAATAACGCTATCAAATTCATCTATTACAATCGCGTCACCAAAAACAGCATACTTATCTTTATTGGCTTTTAAATATTCTATTCTATTTTTCACTCCACCTGGAATAATATAGTCATCGCTAGCTACAGGGACAATAAATTCACCATTTGAAAGTCCTATCAGCTCATTTAGTGTTTTTGAAACGCCTCTATTTTCGCGACTTAAGAAAAATATTTTTACGTCTGTTGTGATTTGGTTTAACCATTTTTCTATGACCTCCTTAGTCGTGTCACTTGATCCATCATCTATAATTATTATTTCTTTAAGAGGGTACGAATCAGAAAGTAATTTATTAAGACAAATCTCTATAAATTTTTCATGGTTATAAGCAGGAATAATAAATGATACAAGACCAGAAACACCGCCCCCATTACTATCAAGATTACTTTTCATCTTGGAATGAGCGGACAGCATTAATAATTGTATTTATCTCTTCACTTTTCATTCCGGGAAAGATAGGTAAACTAATAACTTCTTTAGCCAAATTTTCAGCAATAGGCAAATTTAAATCCTCAAACTTCTTATAGCATCTTTGAAAATGGGGAGGTTTGGGATAATGGACCACAGTCTCAACCCCCCTATTTTTTAAATAAGCCATTAGTTTATTACGTTCATTACTACGAATTACGTAAAGGTGCCAAACCGGTTCAGCGTAATTTGGTACATTAGGTACTATTACAGAAGCCTTATCTAGTCTTCTACTGTAAAAATCTGCAACATCTCTTCTAGATTGGTTCCATTCATCTAAAACAGACAATTTCACCCTTAAAAAAGCAGCTTGCATCTCATCTAGCCGGCTATTTACTCCAGCTAGTTCATGCTCATATTTTACGACAGATCCATAATTTCTTAACTTCCTAGCTTTATTAGCCACCTCTTCATCATTGGTAAGGATTGCACCACCATCACCTAAGGCACCCAAGTTCTTACCTGGATAAAAGCTGGTTGCTGCAGCATCACCAAGCGAGCCCGCTCGCCGGTTTTTATATCGAGCCCCCTGCGACTGTGCCGCATCTTCGATAACCAAAATATTGTGTTTTTTGGCAATACCATTAATTAGATCCATATCCGCTGTCATTCCATAAAGATGAACAGGAATAATTGCCTTAGTTCGCTCAGTAATTGCCGCTGATATTAGATCTGGAGAGATGTTGTGTGTTGAAACATCAGGCTCTACTGGAACTGGTTTCGCACCGCAACCCGACACTGCCAACCAAGTAGCGATAAAGGTATTGGACGGGACAATTACCTCATCACCCGGGCCAATTCCATAGACTTTTAGAAGCAGACTCAATGCTTCTAATCCGTTTCCAACACCTACACAGAACTTAACATCACTATAATTTGCGAACTCACTTTCAAAAGCTTCTAACTCTGGACCTAAACAATACCAAGCGGAGTCCATTACTCTATGGTAAGCCTCATTTAAAGGTTCCCGAATTTTTTCATGCAATCGTCCGAGGTCTAAAAACGGAACAGTATTCATTCTACGGCCTTATTAACATTAGCAAAAAACTGACTATAATCCCGATAATAGTCCCTTTCATCATAATATTCAGAAGCAAGCACCATGCAAACAGCACCAGAAGAAAAATTATCTATATCCCGCCATATCATTGGACAAATATATAAACCTTGATAACTACGATTTAAACTAATAGTCTTTTTTTCCTTTCCATCATCTAAATGAATGTCAAATGAACCTGACATTGCTATAACAAGCTGATGCAACTCCTTATGTGCATGTCCTCCTCGCTCACTACCTCCAGGCACATCATAAAGGTAATAGACCCTACGGATATCAAAACCCATATGTCTACCTGACTCTATAAAAGTCAAGTTCCCACGGGGATCACAAATTTTGGGAAGCTCAACAATTTCACAATCTTTAACAGACATCTTCACTAACCTAATTGCTAATTTATAGTATTCAGTTAATTGCTCACTATCTTCTTAGAAAGTTTTAGTGATAATCAACCAAAAAATTACCTTATTTTTCAAACTATAAAAGCTAAGGATGGTCTGAACAAGTAGCTTCAAACTGTCCAGTTTCTATTTTCAACGCAGAAATACCTCGCTGGATCGTCATTCCGCCCTTTTTATTACCC
>JAPHRD010000044.1 GCA_026196225.1 Motiliproteus sp. | reverse complement strand
ATAGTGACGATCTGGAGAATCATACTCAACGTGAGAAGTCGCGATAGTGATACCACGCTCACGCTCTTCAGGAGCATTATCGATCTGGGAGAAATCTTTTATCTCACCGCCCCAAACTTCCGCGCATACGCGAGTCAGTGCAGCAGTCAGAGTAGTTTTACCATGGTCAACGTGGCCGATAGTACCGACGTTTACATGGGGTTTTGTGCGTTCAAATGTTTCCTTAGCCACGGCTATAAACCTCTTAATTAGGCGTTGTAAAATTAACCTTCAGCGTTAATAACAGCATCAGCGATATTTTGAGGAGCTTCTGAATACTTTTCGAACTCCATGGTGAAAGTAGCACGCCCCTGACTTGCAGAGCGCAGATCGGTCGCATAACCGAACATCTCTCCAAGCGGGACCTCGGCGCGAATAATCTTGCCGGAGGGGCTATCTTCCATTCCCTGCACCAGGCCGCGACGGCGGTTCAGGTCGCCCATCACATCACCCATATAGTCCTCAGGTGTTACCACCTCAACCTTCATTGTTGGTTCAAGAAGACAGGGATCAGCTTGTTGAGCGTATTTCTTCAATGCTTGTGAAGCAGCGATCTTAAAAGCCATCTCGTTGGAGTCCACTTCGTGGAAGGAGCCGTCATAAAGACGAGCTCTTAGCCCCAACAACGGATAGCCGCCGATTACACCGTTCTGCATCTGTTCTTCGATACCTTTTTCGATGGCGGGGATGAATTCTTTGGGAATCACACCACCGACGATTTCATTGATGAATTCCAGGCCATCCTCTTCAGACGGTGAGAATTCGATCACTACATGACCGTACTGACCACGACCACCCGATTGACGAGCAAACTTGTGGTTGGCATCGACAGATTTTTTGATCTTTTCACGGTAGGAAACGCGAGGCTTACCAACGTTGGCTTCAACCTTGAACTCACGCTTCATCCGATCAACCAGTATATCCAGGTGCAGTTCACCCATACCTGAAATAATGGTTTGGCCGGTTTCTTCGTCGGTTTCGACGCGGAATGATGGATCTTCCTGAGCAAGTTTGCCCAGCGCCACACCCATTTTCTCCTGGTCTGGCTGAGATCTAGGCTCAACTGCTACAGAGATTACAGGCTCGGGAAACTCCATACGCTCCAAAACAATAACATTGCTTGGATCACAGAGGGTGTCACCGGTGGTCACATCCTTCAAACCGATAGTCGCGGCGATATCGCCAGCCAGAACTTCTTTAATCTCTTCACGGTTGTTGGAGTGCATCTGCACCATACGACCAACCCGCTCTTTCTTCTGCTTGACGGAGTTATAAACTGCGTCACCAGAGTTAAGCGTTCCGGAATACACACGGATAAAGGTCAGCGTTCCAACGAAGGGATCAGTCGCGATCTTAAAGGCCAATGAAGCAAACGGCGCTTTATCATCGGCTGGGCGGCTTTCAACGGTGTCTTTACCGTCATCCAGCGTTCCTTCGATCGCTTTAACATCAACTGGAGAGGGCATGTACTCGATTACGGCATCGAGAACAGCTTGAACACCCTTGTTCTTAAAGGCAGAACCTGCCTGCATCAGAACAATTTCGTTCGCCAGAGTACGTGCGCGAAGCCCCTGTTTAATCTCGTCAATGGTTAGTTCACCTTCTTCAAGGTACTTTTCCATCAGCTCTTCAGTGCCTTCAGCGGCTGATTCAACCATCTGCTCACGAAGTTCTTCAGCCTTGGCCTGCAAATCAGCAGGAACCTCAGTTTCTTCGTAAGTCATGCCCTGATCATCCTCATTCCAGAGGATCGCTTTCATTTTGACGAGATCGACAACACCTTTGAACCCATCCTCAGCGCCGATCGGAATATTGATCGGAACCGGTACTGCGCCCAAACGTGATTGCAGTTGTTCAACCACCATGTAGAAGTCAGCACCGGCACGGTCCATCTTATTGACGAATACCATGCGGGGAACTTCATACTTGTTAGCCTGACGCCATACGGTTTCAGTTTGAGGCTGAACACCGGAGGAGGCACAGAGAACAACGACAGCACCATCCAATACACGCAGAGAACGTTCTACTTCGATAGTGAAATCTACGTGCCCCGGTGTATCGATGATGTTAACCCGGTGCTGGTCGAACTGTTGGTTCATACCAGACCAGAAACAGGTGGTTGCGGCAGACGTAATGGTGATACCACGCTCCTGCTCCTGTTCCATCCAGTCCATAGTGGCAGCGCCATCATGAACCTCACCAATCTTGTGAGAAAGACCAGTGTAGAACAGTACACGCTCGGTAGTTGTAGTCTTACCGGCGTCAACATGAGCACAAATACCAATATTCCGGTATCTGTTAATGGGTGTCTTACGAGCCACGAGTTAACCCTCTGCTTAGAAGCGGTAGTGGGAGAAAGCTTTGTTAGCTTCTGCCATACGGTGTACGTCTTCACGCTTCTTAACCGCGGCGCCACGACCTTCTGCGGCGTCAGCAAGTTCGCCGGCCAGACGCAAAGCCATGGATTTTTCACCACGACGACGAGCTGCATCTACCAACCAACGCATGGCTAGAGCGCCACGACGTGCAGGGCGAACTTCAACAGGCACCTGATAGGTAGCACCACCTACACGGCGAGACTTAACCTCAACCATAGGCTGTACAGACTCAAGTGCTTTAGTAAATACTTCCAGAGGATCTTTGCCGGTGCGCTCCTGAACTTTGTCCAGTGCGCCGTAGACGATGCTCTCGGCAACAGATTTCTTACCGCTGATCATGACGTGGTTCATGAATTTAGCCAGCGTTTGGTTGCCAAATTTAGGATCTGGCAGGATTTCGCGTTTTGCGACAACTCTTCTTCTAGGCATGATAAGCCCCTTAAATATAGGTCTTCAGGTTAGTTCAGGATATTCCAATTGGTCACCCGACCTTACTCTTATCTTCAGCAGTTGTTTCGATAATTCGAAAAATGACTACATCAGAATACGGTGCATTCTCTGGCAGACAATCCAGAGAAATTTAGCTTATCCCTTAGGACGCTTAGCACCGTATTTGGAACGACCTTGTCTACGATCACTAACACCAGAAGTATCCAGTGCACCACGAACTGTGTGGTAACGGACACCTGGCAAATCTTTTACTCGTCCACCGCGGATCAGAACAACAGAGTGCTCTTGAAGGTTGTGACCTTCACCACCGATGTAAGAAGTTACTTCAAAACCATTCGTCAGGCGTACACGACATACCTTCCGCAAAGCCGAGTTCGGCTTCTTGGGGGTAGTGGTGTAAACCCGCGTGCAAACGCCGCGACGCTGAGGACAAGCCTGCAATGCAGGAACGTCACTCTTAACCACTACGCGCTTACGAGGCTTACGAACCAATTGGTTAATTGTAGCCATTCAGCTTACTCCACGCTTTTATTAAAAAAGCTCATAACAAAAACAGGATCCATCAGACCCTGCAACGAAGGGGCGAAATTTTAATCATCTCGCCCATGATAGTCAACAAAAGGCAGCACCTTTATGGTACTGCCTTCCATTCACTCGAAATTGGCGATCAGCTCTCGGAATTGAGGGCTTCTGCCAATGCTTGTTGGATATCCTCAGCACTTACGGTCGCAGTACCTGCTTCCACCTTTGCGTCATGACGCTGACGCTTACGCTCGGCGTGATAAGCAAGACCAGTACCGGCTGGAATTAGACGACCAACAACCACGTTTTCTTTCAGACCGCGAAGGTAATCTTTCTTACCGGTTACCGCACCTTCGGTCAGTACTCGGGTGGTCTCCTGGAAGGAAGCCGCCGAGATAAAGGATTCAGTTGCCAACGATGCTTTGGTGATACCCAACAGCACGCGTTCGAACTGAGCAGCCATCTTCTCTTCAGAAACGGCTTTCTCGTTCTCTTCCAGCAGCTGGGTGTATTCCACCTGCTCACCCTTGATCAGATTAGTATCACCACCGCCGGTGATATCAACCTTACGCAGCATCTGGCGAACAATAACCTCGATGTGCTTGTCGTTGATGATTACACCCTGCAGACGGTAAACGTCCTGAATCTCGGAAGTGATGTAGTTAGCCAGAGCCTCCACACCCAGGATACGCAGAATATCGTGAGGGTTGGATGGACCATCGGATACCACTTCACCGCGCTCTACGTGCTCACCTTCGAACACGTTCATGGTGCGCCACTTGTGGATCAGCACCTCGTAGGTATCGCCTTCAGCTGGGGTAATAACCAAACGACGCTTGCCTTTGGTCTCTTTACCGAAGCTAACGGTACCGGAGATCTCTGCCAGGATTGCAGGCTCTTTCGGCTTACGGGCTTCGAACAGGTCGGCCACTCGTGGCAGACCACCGGTGATATCCTTGTTACCCGCGCTTTCCTGCGGGATACGAGCGATAACATCACCAACCTCAACCTTGGAACCATCTTCAATATTCAGCAATGCAGAAGCAGGCATCAGGTACTGTGCTGGGCTGTCACTATTCTCTTGAGTCAGCTCTTTACCCTTACCATCAGTAAAGGTAACCATCGGACGCAAATCCTTACCAGCGGCAGGACGATCCTTAGGATCCAATACTTCAATGTTACTCAAACCGGTTAATTCATCGGTCTTACGGCTAACGGTAATACCATCTTCCATTCCGGAAAATGCTACCTTGCCGCTAATTTCAGCGATGATTGGGTGAGTATGCGGATCCCAGTTGGCAACCACGTCACCGGCGTTAACGGTATCACCGTCTTTAACACTGATCACAGAACCGTACGGCAACTTATAACGTTCACGCTCACGACCGTGCTCGTCGGTTACACCCAGCTCACCGGAGCGAGATGTAGCAACCAACTTGCCATCTTTCTTTTCAACAAACTTGAGGTTATGGAGGCGAATCTCACCGCCGTTCTTAACCTGAATGTTATCCACTGCAGCAGCTCGCGAAGCGGCACCACCGATGTGGAAGGTACGCATGGTCAGCTGAGTTCCTGGCTCACCAATTGACTGGGCAGCGATAACACCCACTGCCTCACCCTGGTTAACCAAATGACCACGACCCAAGTCACGACCATAACAGGAAGAGCAGACACCGTGACGGGTATCACAGGTAATAGCTGAACGAACGATAACTTCATCAATAGATGACAGCTTTTCGTCGGTTTCAAGACTCATGACCCAAGCTTCGTCGATCAGCGTTCCGGCTGGGATCAAGGTCTCAGCGCTTGAGGGGTCAACCACATCCTGCGCAACTACACGACCCAACAGGCGCTGACCTAGAGGAACAACAACGTCGCCACCTTCGATCAGAGGAGCCATTTTAATACCGCGATCGGTACCACAATCCACCTGGGTAATAACCAGATCCTGAGCAACGTCTACTAGTCGACGGGTTAGATAACCGGAGTTAGCGGTCTTCAGAGCAGTATCGGCCAGACCTTTACGAGCACCGTGAGTAGAGATGAAGTACTGCAGTACGTTCAGACCTTCACGGAAGTTTGCAACGATCGGCGTTTCGATGATGGATCCATCAGGCTTGGCCATCAGACCACGCATTCCACCCAACTGACGCATCTGGGCAACACTGCCTCGAGCGCCGGAGTCGGCCATCATGTAAACGGAATTGAAGGATTCCTGAGTGACCTGGTTGCCTTCTTCGTCCAATACAGCGTTACCGTCTGCATCGACAACATTATCGACCTTCAGGTCGGCCATCATCGCTTCGGTAACTTTCTCGTTAGCACGAGACCAGAGGTCGATAACCTTGTTGTATTTTTCGCCTTGGGTTACCAGACCTTCCGCATACTGCGATTCGATCTCTTTAACTTCAGCATCCGCGTCATCGATGATCGCCTTCTTGGCATCAGGGATAACGAAGTCGTTCACACCCACAGAGGAGCCGGAACGAGTAGCGAAAGCGAAGCCCATGTACATCAGTTGGTCAGCAAAGATAACGGTATCTTTCAGACCGCAGCGACGATAAGCTTCGTTCAGCAAGCGAGAGATAGACTTCTTCTTCATAGGCTGGTTAACCAGCTCGAAGGGAAGGCCATCGGGAACAATTTCAAACAACAACGCACGGCCAACTGTCGTCTCAACGACGCGAACACTTTCGCTGAAGTCACCATTGATATCGCGTACTTTTTCAACGATACGAACCTTAACCTGTGCCTGCAGGTCAACCTGCTTGGCACCATAGGCGCGGTGAGCTTCATCAACGTCAGCGAAGGCCATGCCTTGACCCTTACCATTGATACGCTCACGGGTCATAAAGTACAGACCCAATACAACATCCTGGGAAGGTACGATAATAGGCTCGCCGTTAGCCGGTGATAGGATGTTGTTGGTAGACATCATCAATGCACGGGCTTCAAGCTGGGCTTCCAGGGTCAGCGGTACGTGTACCGCCATCTGGTCACCATCAAAGTCAGCGTTATAGGCCGCACACACCAGCGGGTGCAGCTGGATCGCTTTACCTTCAATCAGTACCGGCTCAAATGCCTGGATACCGAGACGGTGAAGTGTTGGTGCACGGTTAAGCATGACGGGATGCTCGCGAATAACTTCGGCCAGGATATCCCAGACCTCGGCAGTTTCACGCTCAACCATCTTCTTGGCGGCTTTAATCGTTGTTGCCAGACCACGCAGCTCAAGCTTGGAGAAAATAAACGGCTTGAACAGTTCCAGTGCCATCTTCTTAGGCAGACCACACTGGTGCAGACGCAGATAAGGACCTACTACGATTACGGAACGACCGGAGTAATCAACACGCTTACCCAGCAGGTTCTGACGGAAACGACCTTGCTTACCTTTGATCATATCGGCCAAAGATTTCAGAGGACGCTTGTTGGAGCCGGTGATAGCGCGACCACGACGACCGTTATCCAGCAAGGCATCGACCGCTTCCTGAAGCATCCGCTTCTCGTTACGAACGATGATGTCCGGAGCGCTCAGCTCTAACAGACGCTTCAAACGGTTGTTACGGTTGATTACACGACGGTACAGATCGTTCAGGTCGGAAGTCGCGAAACGACCACCGTCCAGAGGAACCAAAGGACGCAGATCAGGCGGTAGAACCGGCAGCACTTCCATGATCATCCACTCAGGCTTGTTGCCGGAGCTATCGAAGGCTTCCATCAGCTTCAGACGCTTGGAAATCTTCTTGATCTTAGTTTCAGAATTAGTGTTGGGGATCTCCTCGCGCATGCGGGCGATCTCACCATCCATATCCAGTGCCATCAGCAGGCCCTGAACAGCTTCGGCGCCCATCTTGGCGTCGAATTCATCACCGAACTCTTCCAGTGCTTCGAAGTACTCTTCGTCGTTCAGCAACTGGCCCTTTTCCAGGGTGGTCATGCCAGGCTCTACAACGACAAAAGATTCGAAGTAAAGTACACGCTCGATATCACGCAGGGTCATATCCAGCAGCAAACCGATGCGGGATGGCAGGGACTTCAGGAACCAGATGTGAGCCACAGGGCTCGCCAGTTCGATGTGCCCCATACGCTCACGACGTACTTTAGCTAGCGCAACTTCTACACCACACTTTTCACAGATAACACCGCGGTGCTTAAGGCGCTTGTACTTGCCACACAGGCATTCGTAATCTTTGACTGGGCCAAAAATCTTGGCACAGAACAGACCTTCACGCTCAGGCTTGAAGGTACGGTAGTTAATGGTCTCAGGCTTTTTTACTTCGCCATAGGACCAAGAACGGATCATTTCTGGTGAAGCAAGACCGATACGGATTGAGTCAAACTCTTTGGTCTGGCCTTGTGACTTCAACAGGTTCAGCAAATCTTTCATTGGCTGGTGCTCCTTTCGGAGTTATCAGTTGAGGGGCAACAGGCCCCCCAATCTTGGATAACTATGACGCTTATTCGTTTTCCAGTTCGATATCGATGCCGAGTGAACGGATCTCTTTGACCAATACGTTGAAGGACTCAGGCATGCCTGGCTCCATCCGATGGTCACCGTCAACGATGTTCTTATACATCTTGGTACGGCCGTTCACGTCATCCGACTTAACAGTGAGCATTTCCTGCAGGGTGTAGGCGGCACCGTATGCCTCCAACGCCCATACTTCCATCTCACCGAAGCGCTGGCCACCGAACTGCGCCTTACCACCCAGCGGCTGCTGAGTAACCAGGCTGTAAGAACCGGTGGAACGAGCGTGCATCTTGTCGTCGACCAGGTGGTTCAGTTTCAGCATGTACATGTAGCCCACGGTAACTGGGCGATCAAAAGAATCACCTGTACGACCGTCAAAGAGGGTTACTTGCCCGCTGTCATCGATACCAGCCATGGCCAGCAATTTCTTGATCTCTGTTTCAGAAGCACCATCGAACGCGGGAGTTGCCATAGGCACACCGGCACGAAGGTTTCCAGCGAGCTCGAGAATTTCAGCATCGGACATCTCGTCTAGCTGCTCTTTTCTGCCACCGCCGACTTCATTGTAAATCTCATGCAGCAACTCACGTATCTTGACGACTTTAGCCTGAGCTTCGAGCATATCGTTGATACGATCACCCAATCCCTTAGCTGCCATACCGAAGTGAGTTTCCAGTACCTGACCAACGTTCATACGGGAAGGTACACCCAGTGGGTTCAGTACGATGTCCACCGGACGGCCTTTCTCGTCGTAAGGCATGTCTTCAACCGGCATAATCGCAGAGATTACACCCTTGTTACCGTGACGACCGGCCATCTTGTCACCAGGTTGGACACGACGTCTGATAGCAACATAAACCTTAACGATCTTCAGTACGCCAGGAGCGAGGTCATCGCCCTGCTGAAGCTTGCGTTTCTTATCTTCGTACTTGTCGTCCAACTGCTGACGACGCTCGGCCAACTGCTCCTGAGCACGTTCAAGCTGCTCAACCAGAGCTTCATCGTCTACACGGATCTTGAACCAATCGGAATGAGGCAGACCTTGCAGGTATTCCTCGGAAATGGTGTCGCCCTTCTTCAGATCAGGACCACCGTTAACCTTGGCACCAACCAATGCTTGCTGCAAACGCTCGAAGGTAGCGCCTTCGACAATACGGAATTCGTCGTTAAGATCCTTACGGATAGAAGACAACTGTTCCTCTTCGATCTGAAGGGCACGCTTGTCTTTCTCTACGCCGTCGCGAGTAAAGACCTGAACATCGATAACTGTTCCTGTAGTACCGGTCTTAACACGCAGTGAGGTATCTTTAACATCAGACGCTTTCTCACCGAAGATGGCACGCAACAGCTTCTCTTCTGGTGTCAGCTGAGTTTCGCCCTTAGGCGTCACCTTACCTACCAGGATGTCACCAGGGCCAACTTCAGCACCAATGTAAACCACACCGGACTCGTCCAGCTTGGACAGCGCGCTTTCGCCAACATTGGGAATATCTGAAGTCACTTCCTCAGAACCCAGCTTGGTATCACGAGCGACACAGGTCAGTTCCTGAATGTGGATGGTGGTGAAACGATCTTCTTCAACCACACGCTCGGAGATAAGAATGGAATCCTCGAAGTTGTAACCATGCCAAGGCATAAAGGCGATACGCATGTTCTGACCCAGCGCCAGCTCACCCATGTCAACAGAAGGACCATCAGCCATGATGTCGTTACGCTGAACCTGGTCACCGACTTTCACCAGCGGACGCTGGTTGATGCAGGTGTTCTGGTTAGAACGGACATACTTGATCAGGTTGTAGATATCTACACCAGCTTCACCCGCCTGCAGCTCATCGTCACGAACACGAACTACGATACGGCCCGCATCAACAGACTCGATCTCACCGCCACGACGGGCAACCACACAAACACCGGAGTCGCGCGCTACGTTACGCTCCATACCGGTACCAACCAGTGGCTTCTGAGATTTCAACGTCGGAACTGCCTGACGCTGCATGTTCGATCCCATCAATGCACGGTTAGCATCATCGTGCTCCAGGAACGGAATCAGCGAAGCTGCAACCGATACTACCTGACGGGGCGATACGTCCATATACTCAACGCGATCTGCCGCCATAACAGTGAATTCGTTAAGGTAACGCACTGCAACCAGGTCTTCGACCAAAGCATTTTTGTCGTCCAGCGTAGAGTTGGCCTGGGCGATTACACGCTCAGCCTCATCGATAGCGGACAGGTATTCGATCTCTTCGGTCACTACACCGTCAACAACTTTACGGTATGGACTTTCCAGGAAGCCATAGTTGTTAGTACGAGCGTAAGTTGCAAGAGAGTTAATAAGACCGATGTTCGGGCCTTCAGGGGTCTCGATTGGACATACACGACCATAGTGAGTCGGGTGAACGTCTCGAACTTCGAAACCGGCACGTTCACGGGTCAGACCACCTGGGCCTAACGCGGAAACACGGCGCTTGTGAGTAACCTCAGACAGCGGGTTGTTCTGATCCATAAACTGGGACAGCTGGCTGGAGCCGAAGAACTCTTTAATCGCTGCAGCCACTGGCTTGGCATTGATCAGGTCTTGAGGCATCAAGCCATCAGACTCAGCCATTGAAAGACGCTCACGAACTGCACGCTCTACACGCACCAGACCAACACGGAACTGGTTCTCGGCCATTTCACCAACAGAACGAACACGACGGTTACCCAGGTGATCGATATCATCGACGATACCATTACCGTTACGGATACCGATCAAGGTCTTCAACACCTCGATAATGTCTTCGGTGTCCAGCGTACCTTCGCCAAGGATCTCTTCACGACCCAGACGACGGTTGAACTTCATCCGACCCACTTCAGAGAGGTCGTAGCGCTCCATGGCAAAGAACAGATTATTAAATAGCGCCTCAGCAGATTCCTTGGTAGGTGGCTCACCAGGACGCATCATACGGTAGATCTCAACCAGCGCTTCCAGCTGGTTAACTGTGGGGTCGATACGCAGGGTCTCGGACATGAAAGGACCACAGTCCAGATCGTTCACGTAGAGAGTTTCCAGAGTTTCAGCACCAGATTCCAAAATCTGATTCAACACTTCTTCAGTGATTTCGGTGTTGGTCTCAACCAACACTTCACCGGTAGCGCTGTGCACCAGATCCTGACCCAAGGTCTTACCTACCAGGTAATCGCGAGGCACTTCAAGCTCGGTGATGTTGGCTTTTTCCAGGCTGCGGATATGACGTGCAGTAATTCGACGCCCTTCCTCTACGACCACATTGCCCTTTTCATCTTTCAGATCAAAGGAAGCAGTCTCACCGCGCAGACGAGCTGCTACCAACTTAAGGCTGACGGTTTCACCGCTGATAACGTAGTTATCGCGGTCGAAGAAAGTATCGAGAATTTCCTGGGTAGACAAGCCCAGCGCCCGCAGCAGAATGGATGCAGGTAGCTTACGACGACGGTCGATACGCACAAAGACGTTGTCTTTAGGATCAAACTCGAAGTCCAACCATGAACCACGGTAAGGAATCACGCGGGCAGAGTACAACAGCTTACCGGAGGAGTGAGTCTTACCCTTGTCGTGGTCGAAGAATACACCCGGTGAACGGTGTAGCTGAGAAACAATTACACGCTCAGTACCGTTGATTACAAAGGTACCGTTCTCGGTCATCAAAGGCATCTCGCCCATGTAGACCTCTTGCTCCTTGATATCCTTAACCGCTTTCGTAGAAGAGTCACGGTCGTAAATGATCAAGCGAACTTTAACTCGCAATGGTGCAGCGTACGTGACACCACGTAACTGACACTCTTTTACATCAAACGCAGGCTCACCCAACCGGTAGCCCACATATTCCAGCGCTGCGTTTCCGGAATAGGAAACAATCGGAAATACGGATTTAAACGCAGCGTGCAAACCTACATCTTTTTTATCATCTGCTGATGCCGCACCAGTTTGTAAAAACTTGCGGTACGAATCGATCTGGATGGCCAGCAGGTATGGGACATCCATTACGTGAGGCAATTTACCGAAATCCTTTCGGATACGCTTTTTCTCTGTGAACGTGTAAGCCATCAGCATTCCCCAGCTTGTGCACCGAATAAACGACAGCGCGCAACTTTTTGCGTCGCTACCTGAAGCTCCTCAAGATGCCCGTGCAATCTTGCGAAGTCTTCGATCAAACACCATTAATTTCAAAACCTTAACCAGAGCCCGACATCGTTATCGCGGCCTGGTTCAACGCTCATTCACTTAACGGCAAAAAGGCCGGTGATCTAAACCACCGGCCATCCGCGTAATCAGCGATTACGCAAAGCCATGCGCCTGCGGCGCTAAGCCATTACTTGACTTCAACAGAAGCGCCAGCTTCTTCCAAAGCAGTCTTAAGCTCTTCGGCTTCTTCCTTGCTAACGCCTTCCTTAACAGTGGCAGGAGCGCCGTCAACAACACCCTTGGCGTCTTTAAGACCCAAGCCAGTTGCTGCACGAACGGCCTTGATAACGTTAACTTTCTTGTCACCTACAGCGGTCAGAACAACGTCAAACTCGGTCTTCTCTTCTGCAGCAGCACCACCTTCAGCGCCACCAGCAACAGCAACAGCTGCAGCGGCAGAAACGCCGAACTTTTCTTCCATAGCGGTAACCAGCTCAGCAACGTCCATTACAGACATTTCAGCGATAGCGTTGATGATATCTTCTTTAGTCAGAGACATGATTTAAATCCTGATACTCTATAGAGCCAATGGCTCGTTAAAATCTTTAACCAAACTGCCGAAATTAAGCAGCTTGCTGTTCTTTGTCGTCGCGAACGGCCGCAAGAGTGCGAACCAGTTTGCCAGCGGAAGCTTCTTTCATCACACTCATCAGCTTGGCAATAGCTTCGTCGTACGTTGGCAAGCCTGCCAATACGCCGATCTCTACTTTAGCGCCTTCGAAAGCAGCAGCTTTCAGCTCGAGCTTATCATTCCCCTTGGCGAAATCCTTCAGGATACGCGCGCCAGCACCTGGGTGCTCTTGAGAGAATGCAATGATGCTTGGTCCTACAAAAGTGTCTTGCAGACACTCGTAGTCAGTGCCTTCAACCGCGCGGCGAGCCAACGTGTTACGAACAACACGCAGCCATACACCATTATCACGCGCCTGCTTACGCAGCTCTGTCATATCAGTAACAGTAACACCACGTGAGTCAGCAACAACGGCTGAAAGAGCACCTTTAGCAGCTTCCTGGACTTCAGCGACGATCGCTTTTTTGTCTTCGAGTCCTAATGCCACAATATACTCCTGGATTTAAACTAACCGCCCATTGGACCAGCTAGCCTTATTACCCTTAACTCTCTTCACCAATGAAGAGAACCCGGTACGATGTCAGATCCAGTTAAAATTCCGAATCGGGTCACCGTCTGCGCAGGAAATTAAGACCCACTGCCTAGCAGCCAGGCCACCTGCGGTCTTTGACAGCCTTCGCCTAAGCGAAGGCCCCAAAGTCCTTAGCAACAACGTTGTACTCATAAAACCACAACGCTGTACCAGATCACTTATAGCAAGCGATCAATAAATCAAATTTCCAGGCTAGCCTGATCAACCGTAACGCCTGGACCCATAGTAGTGGACAGGGTTACTTTCTTCAGATAAACGCCTTTAGCGGAAGCAGGCTTCATCTTCTTCAGATCAGCCATCAGCGCTTCCACGTTCTGCTTAATAGCAGACACTTCAAAACCAACCTTACCAACAGCAGCGTGGATAATGCCGTTCTTGTCGGTACGGAAACGAACCTGACCAGCCTTGGCATTGTTAACCGCAGTGGTCACGTCAGGAGTTACAGTGCCAACCTTAGGGTTAGGCATCAGTCCGCGCGGACCCAGAATCTGACCCAATTGACCAACAACACGCATTGCATCTGGAGTTGCGATAACAACGTCAAAGTTCAGATCTCCACCCTTGATAGAGGCAGCCAGGTCGTCAAAACCAACAACATCAGCACCCGCAGCGGTTGCAGCTTCAGCGTTTGCGCCCTGAGCAAATACAGCAACACGCACGTCTTTACCGGTACCATTAGGCAGCACGGTAGAACCACGCACAACCTGGTCGGATTTACGAGGATCAACACCCAAGTTCACACAAACTTCGATGGACTCTTTGAACTTAACAGTGGACAGCTCAGACAGCAGAGAAACTGCTTCTTCAACTGGGTACAGCTTGCCGATTTCTACTTTTTCGGCAATCGCCTTTGCACGCTTAGTCAGCTTAGCCATTACTCTACGCCCTCCGTGTTCAGACCCATGCTACGAGCACTACCTGCGATAGTGCGAATTGCAGCATCCATATCAGCAGCAGTCAGATCAGGCATCTTGGTAGTAGCAATCTCTTCCAATTGAGCGCGAGTAACCGTACCCACTTTCTCAGTGTTTGGACGGCTAGAACCACTCTTCAGGCCAGCAGCCTTCTTTAGAAGAACAGACGCAGGAGGCGTCTTAGTGATAAAGGTAAAGCTGCGATCACTATATACAGTGATCACAACCGGAATTGGCATACCAGGCTCTACAGACTGAGTCGCTGCGTTGAACGCCTTACAGAATTCCATGATATTTACGCCGTGCTGACCCAGAGCTGGACCAACAGGAGGACTTGGGTTTGCTTTACCCGCTGCAACTTGCAGCTTGATATAAGCTTCAATCTTTTTAGCCATTATGACTCTCCATTTGGGTGCAAACGCCTTTCAGCTCCCCGTTTTCTAACGCGCCCAATTCCAGGATACGCAATTACAACAAAAACAGCAGACAGCCAAGCCGCCTACTGCATTGCCAAACAATTTCTTTTTAGTCTTTCTCTACCTGAGTAAACTCAAGCTCAACCGGCGTAGAGCGACCAAAAATAAGAACCGCCACTTGCAGGCGACTCTTTTCGTAATTCACTTCTTCAACCACACCACTGAAGTCCGCAAACGGCCCATCGATAACACGCACCATCTCGCCCACTTCAAACAGAGTCTTAGGACGCGGCTTATCAACACCCGCCTCAACACGCTGCAGTATTGCATCAGCTTCTTTTTCAGTGATCGCTGCCGGCTTATCTGCCGTGCCGCCGATAAAACCAAGCACACGAGTCGTCCCTTTAACCAGATGCCAGGAAGCGTCTTCCATCTCCATCTGCACCAGCACGTAACCAGGATAAAACTTGCGCTCACTTTTACGCTTCTGACCAGCACGGATCTCAACCACCTCTTCGGTAGGCACCAGAATCTCACCAAAGAGATCCTGCATTCCGTGTAGCTCAATACGCTCTTTCAGCGAACGCATTACATGCTTTTCATAGCCTGAATAAGCATGAACGACATACCAACGCTTGCTCACTAAAGAACCCCTTATCCAATAACGCCGGATACGATCCAGCTCAGCAATGAGTCAATCGCCCAAAGCAGCAATCCGACTATCAAAACAACCACAACCACAATGGCGGTCGTCTGCACAGTCTCTTGGCGCGACGGCCAAACAACTTTACGAATTTCATTTTTGGCTTCTTTGAAAAGATCAAAGAACGCCTTACCCTTGGCAGTCTGCAACGCAACTAAAGCAGCCACAATCGCCAGAGCCAACAGCGCCAGCACGCGATACAACAGCGACTGGTCGGAATAATAAGAATTGCCAACAACGCCAACAACAACCAGCGCTACAACAACAATCCACTTCAATGAATCAAGCTTGGATTCACCAGAATCAGCTTTCGCATTCATGCGAGGGGCCTCTACCAGATAGGGCCGGCAGGCACGCCAACCCAAGGACATTTGCCAACTACAATAACCGAAACATTTCAGCTAATTAGTTGGCAGGCCAGGAGGGACTCGAACCCCCAACCTGCGGTTTTGGAGACCGCTGCTCTGCCAATTGAGCCACTGGCCTGTCACAAATGGGACGCAGATTATAGCCACGCCCCATACCCTTTGCAACACCCTTAGCGGGTTTATTGCAAAGATCTACTTACTCGACAATCTTGGCTACAACACCAGCACCAACGGTACGGCCACCTTCACGGATCGCGAAGCGCAGACCTTCATCCATGGCGATTGGCGCAATCAGGGAAACACTCATCTGAATGTTATCACCAGGCATAACCATCTCAACACCGTCAGGCAGCTCACAAGCACCAGTTACGTCAGTGGTACGGAAGTAGAACTGAGGACGGTAGCCTTTGAAGAATGGCGTGTGACGACCACCTTCATCTTTACCCAGTACGTATACTTCAGCTTCGAAATGAGTGTGGGGAGTAATAGAACCAGGAGCAGCCAGAACCTGACCACGCTCTACTTCGTCACGCTTAGTACCACGCAACAGGATACCGCAGTTCTCACCAGCACGGCCTTCGTCCAGCAGCTTGCGGAACATCTCAACACCCGTACAAGTAGTCTTGGTAGTATCCTTGATACCAACGATCTCAACTTCAGCACCAACTGTGATGATTCCGCGCTCGATACGACCGGTAACAACAGTACCACGACCCTGGATGGAGAATACGTCTTCGATAGGCATGATGAATGCACCGTCGATCGCACGCTCAGGCTCAGGAATGTAAGTATCCAGAGTCTCAACCAGCTTACGTACAGCTGAAGTACCCATTTCGTTGTCATCTTCGCCATTCAGTGCCATCAGGGCAGATCCTGGGATGATTGGAGTGTCGTCTCCTGGGAATTCATACTCAGACAGCAGATCACGCAGCTCCATGTCGACCAGCTCAAGCATTTCAGCGTACTCTTCGCTGTCAGCGCCGCCACAGTCTTCAGCCAGCAGGTCTGCTTTGTTCAGGAATACAACGATGTAAGGCACACCAACCTGACGAGACAGCAGGATGTGCTCACGAGTCTGAGGCATAGGGCCGTCAGTCGCGCCACAAACCAAGATAGCGCCGTCCATCTGTGCAGCACCAGTGATCATGTTCTTAACATAATCAGCGTGTCCTGGGCAGTCAACGTGGGCATAGTGACGATCTGGAGAATCATACTCAACGTGAGAAGTCGCGATAGTGATACCACGCTCACGCTCTTCAGGAGCATTATCGATCTGGGAGAAATCTTT
>JAPHRD010000102.1 GCA_026196225.1 Motiliproteus sp. | reverse complement strand
AGCGAGGGAATAATCTCGCTGGGTGCGTTTAGTATTTGAATTCATGTCACTTCCCGATTTGATGATCGAAAAGTGTCAACGTTATTCAGGACGGGACACAGGATACAAAAAAGCCGCCCGGTGGCGGCTTTTTATCTCTATCTGCTAGGATCAATACCCTTTCAGGTGATCAATATACTCTGGCAGCCACAGGGAGATCTGCGGGATGTAGGTGATCAAGATCAAGAAGAACAGCATCAACAGCAACCAAGGCAGTACCGACTTGATTACCCAGATCATATTCTGGCCTGTTATACCCGCCGTCACGAATAGGTTGAGCCCCACCGGCGGCGTCAACATCCCGATCTCCATATTCACCACCATGATGATACCCAGGTGGATAGGATCGATACCCAGCTGAGTGGCGATTGGGAACAGAATAGGCGCCATGATCAGCAGAATCGCAGAGGGCTCCATAAAGTTACCGGCAATCAGCAGCAAGATGTTAACTACGATCAGGAAGGCCCATGCAGGCAGCCCCCAGTTAATAATCAACTCAGCAATGCTGTGAGGGATACGCTCAGTGGTCAGAACGTGTGCGAACAGCATCGCGTTGGCGATGATGAATAGCAGCATCATACTGACTTTAGCCGCGTCGATGATGACCTTGTTGACGTCTGAACACCAGATCGAGCGAGGGAAAGCACCCAGGATCTGCACGCTGTTACGAATAGCGGCAGTAGGCAAAGCCTCACCCTCTTTACGCCAAGGAACGCCCTTGATCGGACCGATATCACGATAACCCATGACCGAGACCAGGAAGGCATAAACCGCCGCAGCAGAAGCCGCTTCGGTCGGACTGGCAATACCACCGTAGATGGAACCCAGCACGATGACGATCAGCATCAGACCGCCCATGGCGATAGCACCGGACTTAGCCAGTTGACCAAAGCCAGGGAATTTCTGAGCTGGCAGATTCTTAATGCGAGCAACAACATAGATCGTCAGCATCAACAGGCCACCCATCATCAGACCAGGCATAAAGCCGGCCATAAACATCCGAGATGCGGAAACCTCAGTGGCAGCTGCGTAAACCAGCATAACGATGGAAGGTGGAATCAGGATACCCAGAGTACCGGAGGTGGTGATTACACCAGCGGCAAATGACTGCGGGTAACCAGAACGAACCATACCGGCAATAACGATGGTACCGATTGCCGCTACAGTCGCCGGAGAAGACCCGGATACTGCCGCAAACAGCATACAGGCCATAACCGATGCCATCGCCAGACCACCTTTGATGTGGCCTACCGTATCAATCGCAAAATCGATCAGGCGCTTCGCCACACCACCAGTAGACAAGAACGCAGACGACAGAATAAAGAACGGAATCGCTAGAAGCGTATAGTGCTCGGAGGTCGCTTCAAATAGTTTCAGTGATACAGACGCCAGAGAGTCATTAGAGAACATCAAAATGGTCGAAACACTGGAAAGACCCAACGCAATAGCGATAGGCATGCCCATAAACATACAGGCAAATAGAACCAAAAAGAGGGTTGCCGTAGCCATTACTTATTCTCCTCTGACTGCTTCATTTTTTTGAGTTCTTCTGCCAATTCCATACTCTCTTTGGCTTCGTCGGCGAGGTGGAAACCTTCCTCTTCACCCTTCAGAACCTTCCACAGTAACTGTGACAAGCGGAAAGCCAAGAGGCTAAATCCGATAAACAGAATACTGGTAGGAATCCATTTCGGCACAGGCAAATCTTCGAGTTCAATGCCAATCAAGTGAAGCTTTTCAAGGTAGATCCAAGAACCGTAAAGAAACAGTCCGCAATAGACCAAACTCAACAGCAAGGCGAATACAGTCACACCACGGTGAACACCGTGAGGCAGCATTTTAACAAAAACATCAACACCGATATGGCACCCTACTTTCACGCCGTAGGAGGCGCCAAAGAGTACAAACCATGCTGACATCAACAACGTTACTTCCTGAGCCCAGTGAATGCCGGCGCCAAAGACGAACCGCATTACAACCTCAGCGAAAACGAGAAGCGTCATTCCAACCAATAAGATGGCAAGAAAACTCTCCTCCAGTCGTGTGGTTAATTTACTAATCATGCCCACAAACCTCTATGGAGCGCAGTTAACAGACACGACCAACCCGTGCCATATTACTGCCATGTTTGATTTTCGTTATTTCGGGGATGTCCCACAGGACACTGCTAGCCAGATGAAGCTAAAGCCAGGAGTCTCCTGTAGAACAGGATACCCAGACAAAAAACAGGGGGGATGCTTCCCCCCTATTCATAGACTAAGGATAGCTTAGTTATTGGAAGCTTCAGCAGCTTTGATCAGATCAGCACCGATCTGGCCTTCGAACTTCTTCCAAACTGGCTTCATAGCGTTAACCCACAGCTGACGCTCAGCATCGGAGATGTTGATGATTTCGGAACGACCGGAGTCAGCAATTGCCTTCTTGTCGCCTTCAGCTTTTTCTGCGGCAATCTTATTACCGTGAGCAATAGCTTCGTTCAACGCCTTCTGAACTTCGGTGCGCAGACCTTCGTCCAGAGACAGCCAGAACTCGGCAGAAGTTACAACCAGGTAATCCAGCACCCCGTGGTTAGTCTCGGTAATGAAAGGCTGAACTTCGAAGAACTTCTTGGAGAAGATGTTAGACCAGGTGTTTTCCTGACCATCGATCGCCTTGGTTTGCAACAGGGTAAATACTTCAGAGAAAGGCTTCTTCAGAGGAACCGCTTTAACGGCTTCGAACTGTGCCTGCAGTACGTCAGAAGTCATGATGCGGAACTTCTTGGACTCGGCATCAGCAGGAACATGCAGAGCGTCGTTAGCCGACAACTGCTTCATACCATTGTGCAGGTAACCCAGACCAACCAGACCTTTCTTTTCCAGAGAGCGCAACAGTTTCTGACCGTCAGGACCATTCTGGAAACGCTCTACAGCGTCCATATCTTTAAACAGGAAAGGCAGATCGAAGATTTGCAGCTGCTTGGTGTACTTCTGGAATTTAGACAGTGAAGGGGCAGCCATCTGAACGTCGCCCAACAGCATTGCTTCCAGAACCTTGTTATCACCAAACAGCTGAGAGCTTGGGAATACTTTAACTTCAACCTTGCCGGCCAGACGCTCAGCAACCAGATCGCGGAATTTAGTCGCCATCTGACCCTTAGGGGTGTTTTCAGCTACAACGTGAGAGAACTTGATTTCTACAGGTGCAGCGGTAGCTACCTGGGCACCAACAGTCAGAGCCAGAGCGGCAACTGCAGTAGTCAAAAGACGCATATTCATTTCCTCAACTTATTTTCTGATTTTTTATGGTTGTATCTTTATAGCAGCATTACCATAGGCATGCGACCTGACTCAGTAATTGCAGCTACCGTGCCAACTATAAAAAAACAATCGATTAGCTTTAATAAACAATAAGATAAGAAAATTTCACGCAAAAAGCGCTCTGTCAGCCGCTTAAAAATGGGGGGGAAACCACACATTTTCATAAATTGAACGGGGGAATCCCGCCTTTCAACACACAGAAAACACTTAAAAATCAGAGGGATTTAACGAAGCGGTCGACTTTGTTTCTTTTTTGGAGGGAGGGGGGAGTGGGTTGGTAAAAACAGCCAGATATAAAAAAGCACACCCTAAGATGTGCTTTCTATGTAGTGCAATTTGGGATGGGAATTAACCCCGCCAGTTTCTAACGCGGCCAACGTCCAAGTGAATAAAGTCACTGCGACGATAATAACCCACGCCGCCTGCTCTTAAAGACAATGCCCGCTTGTGCAGCTTATCAAGACTCACATCCGGAAGACGGATATCGATCGCTTTGCCCTGCATATGCAAACTTTTCTTAGCGACACCGTTACTGTTTTTACTCAACTTAGCGTTGGTTTCTGGAGAACGATAGGCAGAAATTACATGCAATGGCTGGCTGGTTCCCGTGACTGCACGAATATCGTGAAGCAGGTCCAACAATGAATGATCAATCTGAATCTGGTCACCGTTGCGATGATCCCGCAACAGATGATTTATGGTATGAAGCTCGTCCTGCTGGTACTCACCTTCGACCCAATAGGTCGAATGCAACTTCTCACCGGTATGAAGATTAACAAACGCGAGGCTTCGTTCGTATTCTGAAGTGTTGTGCTGGCGAGCCCAGGCTGGAGAGACGGCGGCTGCGGCTAAGATACCGCTGGTGGCTTTCAAAAACTTACGACGACTTAATACTTTTCGATCCACACTCCCAACCCTGTACAGCTAAATTTAATGGGTGCGAGTATGCCGAAACCATGTACAGTTGTACAGTTTTTATACAGCAATTAGTGCCAATTGATGACTTAAAGCAACTTTTGACTTAGTTCCACTCGGTCCTGGCGGTAGATATCATCACTAAAGTGCAGCATCTGTTGGTCATCCAGCCAAGCGGTCCAGTAGGTGGTGTAGATGTGTACTGGATCACGCAAGCGGATGTAGCTGGTATTCTCTTTTTCCAACTCTTTGTTCAACCGCTTCTCTGGGTCACGAGCCGATGTGGCTAATAATGTTTGCGCCAGCAACAGAGGTTTTTCCAAGCGTACGCAACCGGAACTCAGGGCCCGCTCAGGCTCGTTGAACAAACCACGGTTGGGGGTATCGTGGAGGTAAACAGAGTAGGGATTGGGGAAATCAAACTTAACCCGTCCCAGAGCGTTACGCTCGCCCGGAGGCTGCCAGAAACGTAGGTATTCCTTACCCCGATATAGCTGCGAGATATCTATCTGCTCCTCAGCCAGGGGCTGTCTGGGGGTTTGCCAGCCGGATACAATTTTCAAATTCTTCTTTTTCAAATAATCCGCATCTTCCTGCCAATTGGGCAGAATATCTTTGTAGGCGATGCTCTTGGGGACGCTCCACGATGGGTTAACAACCAGCGAATTAATGCGACTTTCCAACAGTGGCGTTTGTCGCGTACGGCGGCCAATGATGGTTTTCATAGAGAGTATCGGCGCTCCACGGTCAAAATAACGCAGTCGATACTCGGGAATATTGACCTGAATATAGCGCTGCTGATGACGGCCTTTAAATTGCTGCTGGCGTTCGATATTAAGGGCTATCTGAAAAGCACGGTGGCGAGGATCTATATTCAACATCGCCCGTGTTTTGGGTCCCAAAATCCCATCCACTTTCACACCATGACGGCTCTGAAAGCGCATTAACGCCTGTTGCAGCGGTTGATCATAAACATCGGAGGGCTCTGATGGAGTGAAAGGAAGATCGCCGTACAAAGACAACATCTGTCGTAACTGAACAATTTGCTCATGCTGTTCACCGGGGCGAATCAACGGTCCCTCATCAACAGGACGCCAACGAGGATCGTTCATCAATCGCAGGTAGAAAAAAGCGGCATCGCTAAGACTATGGAAATTCTGACGGTTCTCAATATCAGCTGGAACGGCATAGCGATCGGCGGGAATCGGAAGCAAGGTAGAAACCGCCACATTGGCACCCGCCAGCTGATGGGCCTGAACGCTGGCACAGACACCCAGGGTCAACATTGCTGTCTTAATGAGGCTGAAATTTACAAGACCCAATAACGATCTCATACCTTATCTCCCGATTCCGTAACCCGTCGGTATACAGCATGACGGAGGATAAAGCCGTACAGCAGCGGGTAACTAGTAATTCTAGTCTGGAATTGTCAAAAGTTTGGCAGAGGTGAAACCGCAGATCCAAAGAACGATCGCCGAGATGAAAACAACTCAATATCGTCAGCGGTCAACATTCAGAAAAGGGCCGTAAAGTGCGGGAGCAAACTGCGTTACAACTCATTTCCTCAACTCCGCCCCGACGACAGCGGAAGTTGAAAATAAATACAGTCGTTTAAATTTTTTGGCCGTCAGATCTCCATATTGAACACTGACGACCAATTCAGGTCGATTTCTTGCGTGGAGTTAGGCTTTATAGTCCCGTTTATCGAGGCCATATTTGCGCATCTTGTCGTAAAGCGTTTTGCGGGGTAAACCTAAGCTCACCAAGGTTTCCTTGATGCTACCGTTGTGTTTAGCCAGATCTTCCTCGATCAGCATCCGTTCAAAACGCTCAACTTTCTCCGGCAGAGTGATCCCAGAGGGTTGGTTTTCTTGAGGAATTAAACGATCAAATTCAAAGGTGCAGGATTCTCCCAACAACACGTAGCGTTCCGCTACATTTCTGAGCTCCCGTACATTACCCGGCCAGTCATAGGCCATCAGACTGTGGACCCGCTCAGCACTGAGGGCTGATATCTCTTTTTGATACAGAGCTGATGCCACCAAAGCAAAGTGTTGGAATAACAGCGGAATATCTTCTGGCCGTTCCCGTAGCGAGGGGATATCTACCCGGACCACATTGAGCCGGTAGTAAAGATCCTCCCGGAACCTGCCTTCGGCACTTAGCTCTTTGAGATCCGCCTTAGATGCCGCAACAATACGCAGATTCAAAGGTACCAGTACGTTGGAGCCCAAACGCTCGATACTGCGCTCCTCCAATACCCGCAGCAGTTTAATCTGCAGGGACATGGGCATGCTTTCGATTTCATCAAGAAACAATGTGCCACCATCAGCGTGTTCCAGCTTACCGATGCGTTGGCTCTTGGCATCAGTGAAGGCGCCTTTCTCATGGCCGAACAGCTCACTCTCCATCAGATTCTCAGGCACACCACCGCAGTTGATAGCCACGAAATTTTTAGCTACCCGACTGCTGTTCTCGTGGAGATAGCGCGCCACCAGATCCTTACCAGTACCAGTTTCACCCATGATTAAGATATCTGCAGGGGTGTCCGCCACCTGCATCAGCAGCTGTCGCATCTTATGCACCGATTCAGCCTTGCCGATAATCCGCGGACCGGGTGTATTCTGGGCCTGAAGTTCCTGTCGCAGCTCCCGGTTTTCGATAGTCAGGGCACGCTTCTCCATCGCTCTTCGCGCCACATCCGTCAGCAGATCAGCAGGGAAGGGTTTCTCGATAAAGTCGTAAGCACCATCACGCATGGCGTTTACGGCCATGGATATATCACCATGACCGGTGATCAGAATGACCGGCAGGTCAGGCACCTTAGCCAGCGCCTGATTCATAAAGGAGAGCCCATCAGTACCGGGCATGTTGATATCACTGATCACTACGCCGGGCCAATCTTCATCCAGCATTGCCAAGGCTTTTTCGGCGTTTTCCAAGGCAACAACATCGTATCCGGCCAGTTCCAGGGTCTGACTGCTGGCGGTTCGAATATGTTTTTCGTCGTCAATAAGAATTATCGGTTTTGACTGCTCGGGCATGTAATCCAAATCACTTCTTGTTAGGGTTGGATGGGGAATTCAATTGTAGGAAAGGATCAAACCAGTAGATTTTGCTTGAGATAACGGCCCATCTCGCGATCTTCAGCCATATGGCTCAACAGCCATTCCCGCATCAACGCTACCAGCTCCCGTCCTGCACTCTCATCGTCGATCAAAGAGGTGGCATCAAAACTGAAAGTTTTTTCGATCAAGGCATCGTGCATACGTTTATGCGCCTCGAATTCGGGATAGCCCGCTTCCTGCATTAACAGCTCTTCGGTGGCAAAATGGCGGATATTCAATTCGTTAAATTGATCAAGAATACGTATAAGTCGCACTCTTGGCAGATCCTGATCCAGTACCTGCTGAGTCTGTTCAAGCAGATTCACCAACTCTTGGTGTTGGCCATCCACTTCGCTGATACTGAGCTTTAACGCCGATTCAATTCTTAGTGGTCGCATTCCCTTCTCCCATCTCACGGCCGTGATTTTTTATTATTTACGGGCTGACATATGGCGGTTAGATTTTAATCTTAGGCCATATTGGGTTTAAAACAGAAGTTAAACTGAAATGAAAAGGTGCTTTGACCATCTCAATCACTGTGTACTGATCACTATTGGTCTTTCTCAATACCGCCTGAGGTAGATGTTCGCCCTCACTGGAGAGCACCACCGACACATCAGGAAACGGATGACTGCTACCCATGCCAGAAACCACGCCCATCTCACCGTTATACAGCTTAACCCAGGTTCCGGGAGGATACATCCCCAACACCGTGGCCAAATGCCGAGCGGCCACCGTATCGAACTTAGATCCACGCTTTAGAAAGATCTCCTTAATAGCCTCTTTCGGCAACACCGCCGGACGATCGCCTCTGGGACGGACCATCGCAACGTAGGCATCGGCAACGTGCAAAATAGACGCACTCTGGCAGATATCTTTACCCCGCAAACCATGGGGGTAGCCTTTGCCATCGGGCTGTTCGTGGTGTTGCTCCAAGGTATTTAGCCAAAGGGATTCGGCCACGTTGGCTCTTTTTAACATACCTATTCCGGTATGGGGGTGGCGATTAACCGCCTTCAGTTGCTGGGTAGTCAGGGGCGTATTTTGTCGGTCCAAGGCCTGATCTTGAAGTTCAAGCATACCCAGATCTTGGGTCAAGGCAGCACAGATCAGGTAGAGCCTGGAGGAGGGCGTCATTCCTCCCTCTTTGGCCAGCATTTCACAGAGAATAGCGACAAAGAACTCTTTGATGTGCTGGTGTTTAGCGGTGCGATTGAGCTGCAAGGCGGCCAGCAAACCAATGGGATTCTGCTGGCAGGCACGCTGAAGTTGATGGGCCAAATAGAGGCAGCGTGAAACCTCAGCTTTCCCCGGCTGGTCAAGCAGTTGTTGGTAGAGCTCGCTGAGAAACAGGTGCTGGGCATCAATCCACTCGAAAACTGTCAGCTCCTTCGATTTGGACGACCCCTTTAACACCGAACCGTTATCGTTCATCTACCGCTCCAAGATGTGCGACACTTATGCCTAAAGCATCGATCACAGGTTACGCTTGAGCTGGCAGCCGTCCCGGGCACACCACTGCTTTGAAAGGTGACAAGAAAATATTTGTAACTGAAGCCCATGATTTATACAAATATTTCATTTACTTAGTCAGGCTTTAGACACTTACTCTTTGAATATAGTCCGTTCTAGCTGGCAATGGCTTCATCTTTTGGACGGGCTCGTTTCAGCTCCATGGTAAATTCTGCGCCACCATCGGGATGATTACGGGCTGACAGCCGTCCCCCCAGACTATCCACAATGCGATGGGAGATGGATAACCCCAGCCCCAATCCTTCCCCTACCTTTTTTGTGGTGTAGAAAGGCTCAAACACCTTATCGATCTCGTCTGGATCAAGACCTGGGCCGCTATCTCTAAACTTCAATACCACCAAATCATCGCCAACCTCGCAGGAGATCTCTACACGCTTATCCTGTTGTGATTCCATCGCCTGCATGGCGTTGCTGAGCAGATTCACTGCAACCTGTTCCAGTCGCACCATATCTCCCAAGACGTAAAGGTCATCCAAAGCCTCAGGCCAAGACACTGTCACTACCTCTTTATCTAGACGGCCGTAGAGTATCGACATGGCACCGTCGCGGACAGATCTCAGAGAAATCGTCTCAGCCTGCCCCGACGTCTTGCGAGAAAACACTTTCAGCGGCGCGATGATTTTAGCCATCCGCTCGGTCAAACCCGATATTTCGGTCAGATTCTCAATCGCCGTCTGAGTCTTTTCCAATTGCAGGAAGGAGCGAGCATTGTCAGCATAGGCACGAATGGCCGTCAGTGGTTGGTTGAGTTCATGATTGATACCCGCCGACAACTGCCCCAGCACTGCCATTTTAGCTGTCTGAATCAGCTCGTTTTGGGTCCGCTCATGCTCCTGAATCTCGTTGCGCAAACGATCGTTGGCGGTCTGCAGATCATCGGTTCGTTCCGCCACCCGATGCTCCAGTTCATCACGGGCCTGCCGCAGATGTTCCTCGTACTCTTTTCGCTCGGTAATATCATGGATGGTAGCGATAAATTTACGTTCGCCCTGGTCTTCCATCTGGCCAATAGTCAGCTCGATAGGAAATGGCGAACCATCCTTGCGCTGACCACGGGTCTCGATAATCGGTGCCTGCAATCCCGGTTGCAGCTGTTCAGGGTGAGTAATCAAACGCCAGTAGAGCGAGCGATCCTCCTGATTGATCAATTGGCTGAAATAGCAACCACTCACTTCCTCCAGCTGGTAGTCAAACAAGGCACCGGCCGTCGGATTGAACGACTCGATCCGGCCCTGACTATCCAAAGCAATCAACCCGGCCTGGGTGTTATCAATAATCGCCCGTACACGCGCTTCGTTGGCTTCCAGCACCTTGGTGGCCTGCTGTTTAAAGCGTGCTCTCTCGTTGACGATCTTCCGCTGCAAAACTAGGAAGGAGGTCAGCAACAGTAGAATCAAGAAGATAAACCCGGCAATCACCACCGAATTCCACACCTGATGCTTCACCGGAGTCAGCTTAGCCATCGCCACGATGTTCAATTCCGCTTCCGGCATCGCTTTATGCATCAACATATAATCGGAGCCGGATAACCCCCTCAGGGTTGCAGGTGCCGAGGCATCCTTCTCCACCACCGTAATCAATTTCGCCCGTTGGCTATAATCCTGTCGCTGGACGATGGGCAGCGAGGCCAGTTCCTGATTGACGTAACGGCGGCTATCAACGATACGCTTTAGATCCTGGTCAGAAAGGGGTTCCAGGGTCTTAAATTTCCATTCGGGGCGGGTACTGATAAAGACAACATCATCGATATCTGTCACCAGCAGGTCAACCAAAGGGTCGCTCCACTGCTCTTCAATATCGTTCAAATCGATTTTGACCACAACGACACCGATGATCAGCTCTTCAACGGTAACCGGGTGGGAAAAGTAATAGCCCCTTTTCTTGGAAGTGGTTCCGAGGGCGAAATAGCGACCGGGGTTACCAGACAGCGCCTGCTTAAAATAGGGACGATAGTTAAAATTTCGGCCCACAAAGGAGTTGACCTGCTGCCAGTTACTGGACGCTATCGTGGTACCATCCTGGGCCATCAGGTAAACATCAGATGCTCCGGTAATTCGAGCGGTTTCTTCCAGATAGATACTAAGATAATGAAGCCGCACCAGATCGTCCGACCCATTAAGCGCTTCGGCCAGATCGGGGTTGGTTGAAAGTAGCTCCGGTAGACTACGAAATTTATCCAGTTCGTTACCCAGGCTGACCGCGTAGCGACCCAAATTGGAATCGATCATGGTATGGAGCTTTTCCAGCTCGGTACTGCGAACCAAGGTCGACACCTGCCACAGAGTCAGCGAAAACAAAGCTACAACCGCCAGAATAATCGGCAGTCGAATACGTTTGTTTTCAATTATTTGAGGCATACTACTGACCTGTGTGGGAATACTGACAGTGTATTACCAATAGCCGAAAAAATCAGCCAAGCCGGCAATCTGGATCTAATCCTTTGATTCCGAGTACGTTACAGCCATCGGACAACAACTCTATGAACGCCATTACCAACACCATCGCCGCACAAATCGGTGCCCGCAACCAGCAAGTCGACGCCGCCATCGAGCTGTTAGATCAGGGCTGTACCGTTCCTTTTATCGCCCGCTATCGGAAAGAGGTCACCGGCTCCCTGGACGATGGTCAACTGCGTAAACTGGAGCAACAGCTCGGCTATCAACGGGAACTGATCAGTCGCCGAGAAAGCATCATCGAGCGCCTTAAAGAGCAGGGCAAACTCTCCTCCGAGCTTCACAAACAACTGAACGAAGCCGCCAGCAAATCCAGATTGGAAGAGATCTATCAACCCTATAAATCAAGCCGCAAGACCAAAGCTGACATGGCAGCCGCCGCTGGTTTGTCTCCGCTTCTAGACCAGCTGATTCAACAACCCAGTGTGGATCCCCATAAAAAGGCCCAGAGCTTTGTTAAACCCGAAACTGACTACGGCGATGTCGATAGCGTCTTGGACGGCATCGAGGCTATTCTCCAAAGCCGATTGACGCAGATGCCTCAATTGCTGGATAGCCTGCGCTCGCTGTTGTGGCAACAGGGCCAGTTTCAGTCCCGATTGGCAAAGGGCAAGGAACAGGAGGGGCAGAAATTTAAAGATTATTTTGACCACCATGAACCCCTGAAAAAGATACCCTCCCACCGTCTATTGGCGATCTTGCGTGGTCAGCAGCAGAGTATCCTCAAGACCTCACTGGAGCTGCCCGAACCCTACCAAGCCGACGATCTGATCCGCAATCAGCTAAAACTGTCACGCGGCACCCCATTACACCCCTGGATGGAACAGCAACTGACTCGAGCCTGGCAACGTAAACTGCAACCTATGCTGGAACGAGAGCTGGTCGGCCGCGCCCGAGAAAGTGCTGAAAAAAGTGCCATTGATGTGTTCGCTCAAAACCTCAAGCAACTACTGCTAGCCTCACCCGCGGGACATAAAACCACCCTCGGCCTCGACCCCGGACTTCGCACCGGCGTTAAAGTGGCTGTGGTGGACGGCACCGGCAAGCTGCTGCAAACCAGCACCATTTACCCTCACGTGCCCCGTAATCAGTGGCAGCAATCACTGCAGCAACTCCATCAACTCTGCAAACAACATCAGGTTGAGTTGATCAGCATTGGCAACGGAACCGGCTCAAAAGAAACTGATCGCCTGGTGGCCGAGCTTCTGACCCTTCACCCCAATCTCAACTGCCAGAAGCTTATGGTCAGCGAAGCGGGGGCTTCGGTCTATTCGGCATCGGAACTGGCAGCCAAGGAGTTTCCAGATCTTGATGTATCGCTGAGGGGAGCGGTTTCCATTGCCCGACGCTTACAGGATCCGCTATCAGAATTGGTAAAAATAGAACCCAAAGCGATCGGTGTTGGACAGTACCAGCACGATGTCAACCAAGGCGAACTCGCCACTCAACTGGATGGCGTAGTGGAAGATTGTGTTAACAGTGTCGGCGTCGATTTGAATACCGCCTCCGAAGCACTGCTGCAATATGTATCCGGTCTGACTCCAACATTGGCCCGGAATATTGTCGCCCGCCGTGATCAGGAAGGTCCTTTTAACCGTCGCAGCCAACTGCAAAAAGTACAGAGGCTAGGGCCTAAAGCCTTCGAACAGGCAGCGGGATTCCTGCGTATTACCGATGGCGACGAACCGCTGGACGGTTCAGCAGTGCATCCGGAAGCCTACAAACTGGTGAAAAAGATCGCTACCAGCAACGCGCGCAGTGCCAAACAGCTCATCGGCGATAGCGCACTGCTGAAGTCCCTGCGAGCGGGTGACTATGTTGACCAACAGTTCGGTGAACTGACGGTTAAAGATATCCTTCAGGAACTAGAAAAACCCGGCCGCGACCCACGCCCCAGCTTCAAAACAGCCAGCTTCCGCGATGACGTTAACACCCTGCAAGACTTGCAACCGGGGATGAAACTCCAAGGCGTTATCACCAACGTCACCAACTTTGGCGCGTTTGTGGATATCGGCGTGCATCAAGACGGGCTGGTACATATTTCCATGCTCGCCGACCGCTTTGTCAAAGATCCTCACGAGCTGGTTAAGGCCGGGGATATTGTCGATGTTCGAGTACTGGAGGTGGATGAAAAGCGTCGACGGATTGGCCTATCGATGAAAAGCGACGAGGCATCAGCACCGCAACCTCGACAGTCATCCAAGCCAGAGTCAAAAAGACCTAATCAAAATCGACAAGAGGGGCAGCCGTCCCGCAAAAATAAAGGTGATCAGCAGCAGAGATCGACCAAAAAAGGCCAAGAGAACAAGCAAATGGGCACCATGGCCGCACTGTTCAACGAGGCGCTAAAGAAGAAAAATTGAGAGGGAAAAGAAGCAGGGCTGAAGACACACAGCCCTGCAAACTGAAGACGCTTACTTCTTCTCAGTAGGCACGTAACCTTCAGCCTTGTCGTAATCGTCACCGGCAAAGAATTTGTCCATCTGCTCCATCAGGTAGCTTCGGGAATCCGGGTCCATCATATTCAGGTGTTTTTCGTTGATCAGCCGAGTCTGATGCTCCAGCCATTCCATCCACGCCTGCTTGGATACCGTCTCGTATACTTCCTGACCTTTGGCACCGGGGTAGGGTGGCTGTGGCAGACCTTCCATTTCCTGCTGATATTTTTTACAGATTACCATGCGAGCCATAACGCGATTTAACTCCTGTGAACCGGTAACGAAGGCGCTAGCCGGTATGAATTCTATAGCCTATGCCATGTGCGGCTTAATCGAATGATAACCTGCGGGGGACTATCCTTCTACCATGGTCAATTTATGGTCTTTAGCCAACTGCTTCAGCAATTTCTTAACCGGCGCAGCCAATCCCACTTCTGCAGGTTGGTGCAGATCGCACCATAGCTGGTCTTTTGCTTCAGCCACCTGCTGGCATTGCTCTCCAACCCTCATCCGCACAGGATGAACCCGAAGCTGATAATGACTGAATGTATGGGTGAAGGAATCAATCGACGGACTATTATCGGGCTGATACCCCAGTCCCTCAGCCTCTGTTAATAAGGCCTCGTGAGAGGGGTACTCAGGAAAACACCAAAGTCCGCCCCAAATACCGGCGGGGGGACGGCGATGCAGTTGCACCTGACCATTGCCATCCTCCAACAACAGCATCCAACATTGCTTTAACGGAATCTGTTTTTTCGGCCGCGGCTCTGGAAAGCGGTCAACAGTGTCAGTGGCATAGGCGCTGCAATTCTCAACCAGGGGACATTCGCCGCAGCGAGGCCGTGACCGAGTGCAGAGCGTGGCTCCCAGATCCATCATCGCCTGGGTGTAATCGCCGACACGATTATTGGGGGTGTAGCGTTCACTGTAGGCCCACAGTTTCTTTAAAACTGCGCTCTGACCATACCAACCAGGCTGCGCTTCGAAGCGCGCCAAAACCCGTTTCACATTGCCGTCTAAAATAGGCGCACGCACGCCACTGGCGATCGCCAAAATAGCGCCAGCGGTAGAACGACCGATCCCTGGTAACTGCTCCATCTCACTGACAGTGAGTGGAAATTCACCACCCTGCTCCTGTACTACTTGAATGGCAGTTTTATGGAGGTTGCGACCACGGGCGTAGTAACCCAGCCCGGTCCACAAATGAAGCACCTGATCGATATCTGCCGCTGCTAACGACTCAACATCAGGGAAGGCATCCATAAACCGCTGGTAATAGGGAATAACCGTAGCAACCTGGGTCTGCTGTAACATGATCTCAGAGACCCAGACCCGATAGGGGTTGATGTGGTGTTGCCAAGGGAGATCTTTGCGGCCGTGCTGATCAAACCAGGTCAGCACGGCCTGTTGGAATACTTCAGGAGACAGCATGAATCAGTTGAATAACCCTTTGAGTTTGCCTTTCAGTTTATCTTCAACCTTATCTTTGGCCTTGTCCTTGGCGGCATCCACTTTGGCTTTAGCCTTGGCCTTCACCTCTTCGGCACCCATATCCGCCAACACCTTGCTCATCGCCTTTTTATCGGGTCCGCACATTTTGGTGGGCTTATCGTCAAATCCGCCGGTGCAGCGCACGGGGAAGGAGAGATTATGCAGCTTGCTGTCGATCTGACAGTTGGGCCCTTTCAGCTCCTGCAGAATGGTTAAAGACAGGCCATAATCCAGGGATTCTTTGGGTAGATTAACAGTGCCCGAGCCGCCCAGGTTGACCCCGGCCAGCGCCGCTTTCAGATCACGGTTGTCCATCACTCCCTTAACGATCTTAACGCTGCCGCTGAGATTGCTGAACTCGGTATAGTTGGCGGCGGCATCAGGATTAGGTGTTTTACCTTTCAACTGCAACAAGCCACTGCAGAGCTTATCCACCAGATTCACGCCATTCAGACGACCATCCTTGAGGCTGAGGTTCATATTTCCGTCCAGAGAATGGACGATGTCGTACACCGAATTACCCCTGGCCAGGAAGTTGCCCTTCATGTTGTATACGCCGGAGAAAACGTCCTGCTCCGCCAGGTCTTTGAGTAGGCCACCCACCTGTACCTTGGAGATCTGCTTGTTGAATTTTAAGGAGATCGGCTGTTTATTCAGATCGATGGTGGCGTTGTTATTAAAGCTGCCCTCATAGAGCTTGCCGGACACTTCACTGACCTTAAGAATGCCCTGCTTAGCTTTCACCTGAACAACCAAATCATTCATGGTCATGCCCGATGCCTGCAGCTGGGTCAGACCGATATCCGCCAGCAAGTCCAAGGGTTTAAGCGCTTCGACCGGGAAAATCGGCGTTTTTGGATAACGCTCGCCGGATGAATCAGCAGGTGCCGCAGCGGCTCTTTGCTCACCGGCCTGCGCAGGCGGCAGATAACGATCAACATTGATGGAATCACCCTGTAATTTTACAACCTGAGCACCGCTGCCTAGATCGTAATTGAGCTCACCGGTGAAACGGGTATCGTCCAGTTGCAACACCAGATCCTTCAGCCCAAGGGTATTAGCCGGACCTTCCAGGCGGGTGGAGAACCCAACCTGTTTCAATGCATCGGCATCGCGGGTCGGCACCCTAGCCTGACCCAAGGCTTCAAGTAGCTGATTGGCATCGAATGGCTCAGCTTTAAGCTGACCGCTTAGCTGCGGCTTGCCACTCATCTGCTTTACCTCAACATCCGCTTGCAGAGCCAGGTTGGCAATTTCAACCACCAAAGACTGGACGGTGGCCTGATCGGCAGTCAGGTCGGCAATCAGATCCCCTTTCACCTTCAGATCCACTGCCTTCTCACCCAACGCCTGGTTGTTGAGGTTGAGCGCGAGATTTAAGCCATTGGCTTTAAAGAGCTGTTTGGCGAGATCGAAAAACAGCTGAGTTTCCAGATCCATCTTTACACTGGTCACGGGCTGCGCAGCCCCTTCAAACAGATCTAACTGGAAATCCATGGAGGCAGGGAAGGATTTAGCACTGGCAACTCCCTGACCACTGAAATTGAAATTACTGATGACGATTTTTCGACCTTGGGCGGGATCATCGAGAGTAATATTGGCATCGCGGATATCCACATTGCCGATATCCAGCACCAGAGCAGGAGCACTTCCGTCCCCGCTGCGGTCATCGCCACCTTTAGCACTCTTTTCCCCTTCAGCGGGAGCTTTTACCGCTAGCTCCAGACCATCAATCAGCACGCCGTTCATCTCGACCCGACCAGACAACAGAGCTGACAGCTTCACCGCCACCTGCACCTTCTTGACGGCGGCAAGCTGCTCACCCTCCAGGGTTTTGGCGTTCACCTTCGGCAGTTGCAGCCCTAAGGTGGGGAACAGTGACCAACCAATATCGCCATCAATACTGAGATCAACCGATGCCTTATCCCGGGCCAGTTGTTGAATTTCTGCCTTGTAGTCGTTCGGGTCAAACAGCATGCCTACCGCTACCATCGCAACGATTACCACCACAACCAACCCTACAACTACTTTGATCAAAGCCTTCATGAAACCCTCCTGGCCTTCCATTATCGCTTTTGTATCGGCTCGCCAGCCAACACCTGGAGTCCAAACTTTAACTCCGTCAGTTGGCTGTAATGGTAGACCGAAAGCGTCCACCTGGATAGACAAAACAGCGCTAAAACAACTACTTCTTTAAAATTTAATCGCGCTTTAAGCTGGGCGTTTCGGGCATTCATTGCTGGCCAATTAGCAGGTATAATGTCTGGCTTATTTTCACCAATCGGAGACCACTATGTCTGAGCGCCAGGCCAGCGTTACCCGTGACACACTCGAAACCCAGATCACGGTCAACATCAATCTGGACGGCAGCGGCCAATTCAAGGCCGATACCGGCGTGCCTTTTTTAGAGCACATGATGGACCAGATCGCCCGCCACGGTTTGATCGATCTCGACATAGTTGCCAAGGGTGATCTCCACATCGACGATCACCACACGGTGGAAGATATCGGCATCACTCTGGGCCAGGCATTTGCCAAAGCCGTCGGCGATAAGAAAGGCATCACCCGCTACGGCCACGCCTACGTGCCGCTGGACGAGGCGCTGTCACGGGTAGTGATCGACTTCTCCGGCCGCCCCGGCCTGCAGATGGATATTCCCTTTACCCGGGCCAATATCGGTAGACTGGACGTGGAGCTGTTCGGCGAGTTTTTCCAAGGCTTCGTCAACCACGCCGGTGTCACCCTGCATATCGATAATCTCAAAGGAAAAAACGCCCACCACCAGGCCGAAACCGTATTTAAGGCATTCGGCCGAGCCCTGCGCATGGCACTGACTCCGGACCCCCGTATGGCCGGCATGATGCCATCCACCAAAGGCACACTCTGAATCGCTACGGCGGTTCAGCGTATCAACGTCTACAGCAACGAGGTATCAAACTCCGATGAGCAGCATTGCAGTCATCGATTACGGCATGGGGAATCTACACTCCGTTGCCAAAGCCCTGGAACACGTCCAACCCGGTGTCGAAGTTCGCGTCACCGCCGACCATGACCAGATTCTCAGTGCCGATCGGGTACTGCTTCCCGGTGTCGGCGCCATTCGCGACTGCATGGGTGAGATCCGTCGCTTAAAGATCGACGAAATCGTCCGTGAAGCGATCGCTTCCGGTAAACCATTTCTCGGTATCTGCATCGGCTTTCAAGCCCTGATGCGCCATAGCGAAGAAAACGGTGGTGTTGACTGCCTCAACCATTTCGATGGCAACACCCTGTTCTTCGGTGACGACCTTAAAGATGCTGACGGTGAAAAACTGAAGGTTCCCCACATGGGCTGGAACCAGGTTAAACAGCTGGATGATCACCCTTTGTGGCAAGGGATCGACAACGGCAGCCGCTTCTATTTCGTCCACAGCTACTATGTGAAGGCCGAACAACGGCAGATGGTCGCTGCAACCTGCGACTACAGCGTCGAGTTTGATGTAGCGCTGACACAGGACAATGTCTTCGCGGTGCAGTTTCACCCGGAGAAAAGCCAGAAGGCCGGATTGCAGTTGCTGAAGAACTTCCTCAACTGGGACGGCAAGGCCTGATCCTGGCTGTTGGATAAAACCAGCGCTAGCAATCAGCTGTAATAGACAGAATTTCAAGACAGATTTACAACAGGTTAACGCCATGGCTTTAGCAAAACGCATTATCCCCTGCCTCGACGTCGAGAATGGCCGAGTGGTCAAGGGTGTTCAGTTCGTCGATATCCGCGATGCCGGTGACCCTGTCGAGGTCGCCAAGCGCTATGACGAACAGGGCGCTGACGAGATCACCTTCCTGGACATTACCGCCAGCCACGAAGACCGCGACACCATGGTCCACACCGTCGAAGCGATGGCCAGCCAGGTATTTATCCCCCTCACAGTGGGTGGCGGAATCCGCAACTGCGATGACATTCGCCGGATGCTGAATGCCGGTGCCGACAAAGTCAGCATTAATACCGCTGCTGTATTTAACCCAGAATTCGTCCGCGAAGCCGCCGAGCGTTTTGGCTCCCAGTGCATCGTCGTGGCGATCGACGCCAAGAAAGTATCCCAACCCGGCGAACCCGATCAGTGGGAGATATTTACCCACGGTGGCCGTAAACCAACTGGCCTCGACGCCGTTGAATGGGCGAAGAAGATGGTGGACTTGGGCGCTGGCGAAATCCTGCTTACCAGCATGGATCAGGACGGTGTTAAGAATGGCTATGACCTGGGCGTCACCCGTGCCATCTCAGAAGCGGTTCACGTTCCTGTTATCGCCTCTGGCGGAGCGGGCACCCTGGATCACTTAGTAGATGGCTGCACCGAAGGCAAGGCCGATGCCGTGCTGGCCGCCAGCATCTTCCATTTCGGCGAATACAGCATCCCAGAAGCCAAAGAATACATGCGCACCAAGGGTATCGAAGTACGCCTCTGAGGCACCCGTATCCACACAGCGCCTAGGAATAGTTCATGAAATCTATCGTCATCAGCGGTACCGGTTTATACACCCCACCAAACAGCATCAGCAACGATGAGCTGGTTGAAAGCTTCAACGCCTACGTTGATCGCTACAACAGCACCCATGCTGATGCGATCACCGCTGGTGAGACTCAAGCGCTGGAACATTCCAGCAGTGAGTTTATTCTCAAGGCTTCGGGTATCAAAAACCGCTACGTGGTGGACAAAGAAGGGGTTCTGGACCCTGAAATTATGGCACCGCGCCTGACAGAGCGTGCTGATGACCAGCCTTCGTTGATGTGTGACATGGCCGTAGCGGCCGCCGAGAAAGCGCTGGACTCTGCCAAAAAGAATGCCGAGCAGGTGGATCTGGTAATTATCGCCTGCTCCAATATGCAGCGCGCTTATCCCGCCATGGCGGTTGAAGTTCAGCAGGCCCTGGGAAGCCAGGGCTATGGCTACGATATCAATGTCGCCTGTTCATCAGCCACATTTGGTATTGGCGCCGCCGCCGATGCCATCCGTAGCGGAACAGCCAGCTGCGCCCTGGTGATCAATCCCGAGATCTGTTCTGGTCACTTGGAGTTTCGTGATCGCGACTGCCACTTTATCTTCGGCGATGTCGCAACGGCAGTGGTAGTGGAAGCAGAAGAGAGCTGCCAATCGGAGCATCCGCTGCGAATTCTTGGTAGTAAATTCGCTACCCGCTTCTCCAACAATATCCGCAACAACTTTGGCTTTTTAAACCGCGCTAGCCCCGAGAATCGGGACAACCGCGACAAACTGTTTGTCCAGCACGGCCGCAAAGTCTTTAAGGAGCTGCTACCGATGGTGACCAACACCATCAGCGCTCATCTTGACGAAATGCAGATGAATGCTGGGGACTTCAAACGTTTCTGGCTACATCAAGCCAATCTGACCATGAATATGTTTGCAGCGAAAAAACTACTGGGCCGCAACCCTTCCGACGATGAGCTGCCTATCGTGCTGGACCAGTACGCCAACACCAGCTCTGCAGGCTCCATCATCGCTCTGCATCTTCATCATCAGGATCTGAAACCAGGCGACAAAGGGCTGTTGAGCTCCTTTGGCGCCGGCTATTCTGTGGGCAGCATCATTTTAGAAAAATGCTGATTAGAGCTATCGAGTCTCTAGGCAGTTTGAGCTCGAAATAGTTAAAGCCTGAGATAGCTAGGGCATGAGATAGCTAGGTTATGAGAAAGCTAGAACATGCCTCCAGGACCATCGTTTTCATACCGGCGCCAATATTCCAGCATATAAACTTCGTAGCCTAGATCTGCAGGAAGAATCAGTTTGTTGCCTTGGCGCACCGTACCTTCAATACTAGCAAGGGCCTCGAATGTTGGTGTGGATACGCCGTATTTTCTCTTCATTTCAACGGACAGCGACTGCAGCGTATTAAACTGATAGCACTGATCGTTCTCGCAAACGGTATCCAGCGTCCTGGGACTATCACTCCCGATCCGGACCCCTCGCCACTGCTCGCCTTGAGTTAATGTATAGGTACTGCCTTCATAAGGCTGGGAATTTTCGGCACTTGCTATGCCGCCTGCAGTCACCAGGCCCATTGCAAGCAGCATGGAAACGAATGATTTCATTCTTAATCCTCCTTAGCTGATTACAGGTTATGAAAGCGTTGAGCGGAATTTAGTTCAAAAAAAACCGACCTCTAGGGTCGGTTTTGATAAATAGTCATTTAAAAGATCAGGAGACACCGTAGACCGAACGATATTTGCGCATCGCTTCGATCTGCTCTTGGTATCCACCCTGCTCTTCCAGATATTCGATCAGGTCTGAAAGACCGATGATGTTCACCACCGGCATCTTGTAATCTCGTTCAACCTGCTGAATCGCTGAACAATCACCGGTGCCACGCTCTTGGCGATCCAAGGCGATCACAACGCCAGAAGGCGTCGCACCCGCATTGTCGATCAAGGTCATCACCTCACGAATCGCAGTTCCAGCGCTGATCACGTCGTCGACAATCAACACTCGACCCTGCAAGGGCGCGCCCACCAGATTACCGCCTTCACCATGATCCTTGGCCACCTTGCGGTTAAAGACATAGGGAACATCGCGATCAAAGTCGTTAGATAGCGCTACAGCGGTGGTGGTGACCAGAGGGATACCCTTGTAGGCTGGCCCCAACATGACGTCGAACGCTAAACCGGCATTTTCGATGGCCGCCGCGTAGTAACGTCCCAGACGGGCTAACGCCTCACCGGTTTTGAAACCGCCGGCGTTGAAGAAATATGGGCTGATACGGCCGGATTTCAGCTCAAACTCGCCGAACCGTAACACTCCACGATCAATGGCAAACTGAATAAACTCACGCTGATAATCCTGCATGGATGGCCCCTCAATCTATCTGTTGAAAAAATCGGTTTGAAAATCGCGGCCAATGATACACCAAAGCGGCTAATAAAGTCCCAGAGAAGGGGGCTACCAGGCCTTTGAGAAGGACCAACAGAGCGGCTGATTCTGCCAGCCTAAGACACCAGTAAATATAAGGCCTTTATGATAAACAACTTATATTTCAGTTTTGCTCCAGAACCCTATACAATTTCGCTTTGATCAATTATTCACCCTGGGTTCAAGGTACTCCGCAATGCGTGTAATGACGCTGAATGTTCAAGGCATCCAGCAAGCTGCTGAAAACGGTTTTTTCGACTGGATGGTCGAGAAGAACCTCGATGTCGTCTGTCTGCAAGGATTGCGTGCCAAATCTTATGAGTTGGATGACGATATCTATCATCCTGAAGGCTACCACCCCTACTTCTTCGACAATATGGACGATGGCGTCGGTGGTGTAGCGCTCTACTGTAAAACACCACCGAAAGCGATCATGACTGGTCTGGGTTTCGAAGCCTGTGACTTTCACGGCCGCTTTATTCAAGCCGACTACGACAAAGTTAGCGTCGCCTCGATGATCATTCCATCGGGCCTTAAAGACGATGCCGCTCAGTCCGCCAAGTTTCACTACATGGAGGAGTTTCTTGCGCACCTTGAAAAGACTCTGCGCAAACGTCGCCAGTTTATCTTCTGCGGCACCTGGAACATCGCCCATAAGACCAGCGATTTGAGCAACTGGTACTTGAACCAGAAAAACTCAGGCTTTCTACCCGAAGAGCGTCAGTGGCTCGACATGGTGTTTAGCGAACTGGGCTACATCGATGCTTTCCGTGAGGTCAACCATGCGGATCACCAGTTTACCTGGTGGCCATCCTACAACCGTGCCTTTGATCTTAACGAAGGTGCCCGACTCGATTATCAGGTGACCACTGCCGGTTTACGTAAGCTGGTGCGCAGCGCCAAGATCGAGCGTGAACAGCGGTTCTCCGAACACGCGCCACTAATCATGGATTACAACATCCCTATCTAATAGCCCGTTAGCAGATACAAAAAAGCCCCTACAGATCGGGGCTTTTTTAATTGCGGAGGAATAGTTTACCCAGCGATAGCCGCCTTCTGGGCTTCGATCAGTTCCTTGATCCCTTTGCCCGCCAATGCCAGCATCTGATTCAGTTCTTCCTGAGAGAAGGTCTCGCCTTCTGCGGTGCCCTGGATCTCAACGAAACCACCGGCATCGTTGATGATCACGTTCATATCGGTTTCAGCTTTGGAATCCTCAGCATAATCCAGATCCAACACCACCATACCTTTATAGATACCGACCGATACCGCAGCCAACCAACCTTTGAATGGATTGCCTTTGGTTGCACCGTTGGAATCCTTGCGCAACTCATCAATCGCATCTTTCATCGCCACACAGGCACCAGTGATAGACGCCGTACGGGTGCCACCGTCTGCCTGGATCACATCGCAGTCGATGGTGATGGTGTTCTCACCCAGCTTGTTCAGATCCATTACCGCACGCAGCGAGCGACCAATCAGACGCTGAATCTCGACGGTACGACCACCCTGCTTACCGCGGGCAGCCTCACGGTCCATCCGGCTACCGGTAGAACGGGGCAGCATGCCATATTCTGCGGTTACCCAACCCTGACCACTGCCACGCAGAAAACGGGGTACACCACGGGTTACCGATGCAGTACAAAGCACCTTGGTATCACCAAACTCCACCAACACCGAACCTTCGGCATGCTTAGTGTAATTACGGGTGATGCGGATCTCCCGCATCTGGTCGGGTTCGCGACCACTGGGGCGCATTGCATCGATACCGAGATTTTTGATCTGTTCTGAGATGGGTGAGCTCATGAGTTACCTGATTAGTAGCTGTATAAAACCGATTAAGGGGAAATCTTAGCTATTCTAGTGTCAAAAACATTCAGCTTGTTAGAATAGTCTTTCCCCGGAGACCATTACCGGCCTCCCAAGAACGCAGATTTTAATCGAGATTAGCGCATATGACACGCAGTATGACCGCTTTTGCACGTCAGCAGAGCGAACAAAGCTGGGGCACCCTGATCTGGGAGATTCGCTCCGTTAACCATCGTTACCTGGAATCCCACCTGCGCTTACCCGAAAGCTTCCGTGAATTAGAAGGCGGTCTGCGGGAAAAACTGCGTAAAAAACTGCAGCGGGGCAAGGTGGAATGCACCCTGCGTTTCTCCCTGGCAGAACAGTCCAATGCACAACTCACCGTTAATCTAGAGCTGGCCACCCAGCTACGGGACGCTGCCCAGCAGGTGAGCAATCTGCTGGTAGACTCTTCACCGCTCAATCCACTGGAAGTGCTGCGCTGGCCCGGCGTACTGCAAGAAAGCCAGCTGGATATGAAGCAGGTGCACCGCGACACCCTGTCACTGTTCGACGCCGCAATCGATGAACTGATCGACAATCGCCAGCGCGAAGGTAAGGAGCTGAAGCAACTGATCAATCAGCGTCTGGAAGCCATCAGCGAAGTAGTCGTTCAGGTCCGCGCCAAATTGCCAGAGATCCTCGCCAAACAAAAACAAACAATCCTCGATCGCTTGGAAGAAGCCAAGGTAGAACTCGATCCCAACCGTATCGAGCAGGAACTGGTACTGCTGGCTCAGAAAGCCGACGTTGACGAAGAACTGGATCGCCTGGATACCCATGTCACAGAGGTGAACCGGGTACTCAAACAAAAGGGCTCAGTGGGTCGCCGCCTGGATTTCCTGATGCAGGAACTCAACCGCGAAGCCAACACCCTCTCTTCCAAATCGATCGTCGCCGAAACCACCCAATGCGCAGTGGAGCTTAAAGTCCTAATCGAGCAGATGCGCGAGCAGATCCAAAATATCGAATAATCTCTACCAGCTTTCATAGAGAAGCAGAAATACACCAAAGCCCCGAAACTCGGGGCTTTTTTCATTCTGTTTGTTTTGCATTTTCACATCACCGACATCCCTTTCAGGAACGGCAAGAGCCAGATGACAAACCTGAAAGTATGCCTAAGGACCGAAGTCGATATCGGCAAAAAGTAGGGAAAAGGTCAGGGTATTAGCAAAAGAGCCTGAGTATCACCTTGGGACCAATCGCCTGCCGAGCAAGGAATGAACGTGCTAGATAGAAGCGGAGTAAGAGTTAAGGCTGGCTGGCCAGTTCAAATTCTTTATCGCCGATGTAGCCGGCAATCATATTGGCGCCATGAACGGAGATTTCAACCACCAGTTCTCCCGTGGCTTCGCCAACCTGAACCAGCTTGCCACTGTTAGGAATATCCCAGATCAGTGAACTGAGGATCAAGGTCACTGCCAACAGGGACTCGTTGCGATAGCGCTTGAGTGATTTAGGCAGTACCAGCTTGAAAACACCCGACTGCGACTTCGAAACCTGCGACTGGCTGTGGCTCATGGTTATCTCCCCAGTTTCAGCAAAGGGTTTTGCTGAAAACAAGCGGAGTATGATGCTCAAATCTTTCAAAACTATGAATATAACCAAGTTGGTGGAAAGGCCGTTGATGCTACTCTCCGCTCTTCTACTAAGCTAACTCGTAGCGACTGATTCAGAAGCCAAAGAAAAGCCAACCGAGCTCACGGACCTGAGTGGTGTGGTTATGACTAGTGCAGGCAATTCCAATGTGATCGTTTGGGTCTTTCTAATGATCACGCTTATCGTCATTCAGCTGACCGGGGCTGGATATCGGGGGTTGCGCTTTGTTTATAACTACGAGGTGACCACGGCGCCGGTCGTGGCGTGTTCGAAGGACCATGAGTCGGACCGGTTAGGTGAGTGGTTTGAATTTGATATTGAAGTCGAAGGTGTTGAATACCCCATTAGAAAAATCGCCAGTGCAACGCCGAGAGAGTGGGGCTGGTCGATGTTCAAGACACCTCCCCCGGAAGTAAGCGTCCGGGCATCACACCGTGTCAGATTCAGGCGGTTGTCAGTTATGGGGTAGCAACTCACCGATCGCGCTGGCTTTCTGGGTCGGTAATCGAGCCAGTACATCCTTCAGGTAAGCATAGGGCTCATGGCCGTTAAGT
>JAPHRD010000131.1 GCA_026196225.1 Motiliproteus sp. | reverse complement strand
GGTCCGGTCGACCGGTTCACCCTGGTAGGTAAAACAGTAATCCGGGTGTTGCCCTTGCTGCCGAATCAGGACCGAACGGGCATTCTCATTCAGCGGTACCGCAAAGACTTTGCGGGATTTAGATTGATCGGCAAAGATCCACGCCATTCCGCGCTCTAAATCCACTTGCTCCCATCGAAGGTAACTGACGTTCCGTTTCCAGAAACACCCACCGTATGGCCGCTTTGATCTTGCCAGAACGCGCCAGAGAACCGAGCGCAGCAGCGAACATATGGAGATATTAGGTTAGCCCATAGGTTTTCGAGGCACCCATTCATTTCTGCGCCTCCCCTCGCTTGCGGTTGCCGGTTGGCGTACTTGGTTTTCTTCTGTTCGACCTTGTATGGACGCCCCCGGTTTTGCAACTTCATTGATCGCTGACATGTAGGTCTAACTGTTCGCTTGTATCCGGTCTCTGATTGAGCCATTTTTTCGGCTCGGCCCCTGATAGAGATCCGCCCGTCAGCTCCTCATTTCCCTACCTGTCTCGTAGACCTGCTGCGAACTCAGGTTTTTCTGACGCCGGTACAACCCGTTATGCCATCCACTCAATGTCCTTGCATTCACCTCATTGTAAACTTCTTAAGCTGCTACTGGTTGATAGTCTGCTCCTTTGGCCAGCATGGCCCAGAGTATCCGTGCATGTTTTGCTGCCAGAGCAACAGCTGCCTTGTTAAACCCTCTACGCTCACGGACGGCCTTCACCCACAGAGGCAATCAGCGCCGTAGCGGTAATCGGTCCTATGCCTTCAAGCGTCATGAGTCTCTTGGCGTCGTCATCAGATCGGGCGAGTGCTTCGAGCTGCTTGTCATACTGGTCAATTTTCCGGCCCAGATCGCCAAGCTGCTCATACTGGTTGGCAAATACGTGCCTGGCAGCACAACAGGTAGATCGTTTTCAGCATCTAGCTGTTAGCCCAAAAAGGCTGATATTTATGCAAAATCCAGTTGTACTAATTTTTTATGACACTATAATCCCACAGCAATTTAACAATAATGCCTATCATTTATATTACCATTTAGGTTAACCATAGCAATGAAATTTAAATTATCGACTTTAAGTGTCGCGGTATCTCTCGCTTTTTCAACCTCGGTATTTGCCGAACTGGACCAGGTAAGTGTTATCGGCAGCAAGGACGCAGCCAATGCAACCCCTGGTGCAGCAATCTATATCAGTGAGCAAGAACTAGAAAAATTTGAATATTCCGATATTAACCGCATTCTTAATTCAGTATCAGGCGTTTACCTAAATGAAGAAGACGGCTATGGCTTACGCCCTAATATCGCCATCCGAGGCTCGGGCTCTGAACGTTCGGCAAAAATCACCCTGATGGAAGATGGCGTACTGATCGCTCCGGCCCCTTACGCCTCCCCATCCGCGTATTATTTCCCAACTGCAGCCCGCATGCAGGCAATTGAAGTTATTAAAGGCCCAAGTGCCGTTAAATACGGCCCGCGTACTACCGGTGGTGCAATTAACATGGTCTCCCGTCAGATTCCAGATGCTGATCAGGCTGTAATTGACCTAGCTGGCGGTACTGACAGTGCCAAAAAAGCACACATCTATGGCGGTACATCCACCGATCGTATCGGTGTAGTATTCGAAGCTTTGCGGCAGGAAACTGATGGCTTCAAAGCGCTGGACAGTGGTGCCGATACTGGTTTTGACAAAAATGATTATCTAGCCAAGCTACGCCTTAGCTCTGAGGCAGATGCTCGTTTTGTACAGGAAGTAGAATTTAAAGTTCAGCGTTCTGATGAAACCTCAAACGTAACGTATCTGGGTCTGACTGCAGATGACTTCAGCACCGACCCATACCGCCGTTATGCCGGTTCACAAAAAGACCAAATGAACACCGATCAGCAGGCCTTGTCGCTAAGCCACTACATTCAGCTCAATGAAAATATCGAAGTGGATACAGTGATCTACCGCAACACGTTCTCTCGTAATTGGTACAAACTGGATAAAGTTGATGGTGTTAAAATCGCAAGCATCCTGGCTGACCCAACCACGAACGCGGCTCAGTACAACTTGGTCAGCGGCAATGGCGATGGCAGCTCCATTTTTGATGTAAAAGCCAATAACCGTGACTATACCTCCAAAGGCATCCAATCCACGGCATTGATTGATCTGGATAACCACCTAATCGAAGTCGGTATCCGTCTGCATGAAGATCAGATGGACCGTTACCAGTGGATAGATCACTACACCATGGATGCTAGCGGCAACATGAGCCTAGCCACTGCAGGTGTTCCGGGTGATGACTCCAACCGTATCGAGTCAGCCGAGGCCAAGTCGATCTTTGTTCAAGATGAAGCAGATTTTGGTGCACTGAAATTGACTGCTGGCCTGCGTTATGAAACGGTTAAAACCAAGAAACAAGACTGGGGCACATCAGATCCAGACCGCGGCACTACACCAACGGTTACCACCGGGAAATCCTCTGCATTTATCCCAGGTGTCGCTTTTACGTACCAGTTGAACCCGAACCTAGTGCTACTTGGTGGTATCCATAAGGGCTGGCAACCAGCAGGTGTTGCCAAAGACAGCGATAAAGACGAAGAGAGCACTAACTACGAGATCGGCCTGCGTTACGCAAAAGCTCATTTCAACGGTGAGGTTATCGCTTTCTACAATAACTACGACAACTTGGTTGGCACTTGTACCGCCTCCAGCGGTGCTGACTGTACTATTGGAGACGAATTTGATGGTGATGCGGTAGAAGTTAAAGGTCTTGAAGTTAACCTGAATTACACCGTTCAGGGAATGGGAGCACGCTTCCCACTGAAAGCGGCATACACCTACACCACCTCAGAGTTCCAGACTGATTTCAACAGTAGCTTCTTTGGAAACGTTTCCGCTGGTGATGAATTACCAGACATGCCAGAACATATGCTGTACCTGTCTGCGGGTATAGAGAAAGGAGTATTTGAAGCAGCACTTGCGGCCAAGTACACCTCAGATATGCGCACTTCAGCCGGTAGCGGCGCAATCAACCCGGAAGTGGATGTAGAATCACACACGATATTTGATCTGGCTGCAAACTACGCCTTGAGCGACGATGCGACCCTTTATCTGACAGTGGACAATCTACTGGACAAAACCTACGTTGCCTCTGGTACACCCGCTGGCTTACGCCCAGGTAAACCACGCACCTTCATGGCTGGTTTTAAGTATAACTTCTAATCCGCTTGCCCTGGTTAGGTGCCAACCTGACCAGATAACGATCAATGCCGCTGCCCCCCTTCAGTTCTGCAGCGGCATTGATCGTTATCGCTTAAATCCTCTCAAGAATACAAGCTAACTTACTCTGCTTTAAAGGCCGTGTTTAATGCTCAAGTTTTTATCTATTCCGCTCAGTTTCACCTTGTTCAGTCTTACCCTGTCCCTTCCACTTCAGGCCGACCCCATTAACCAGTTGCTGGCGATTAAACAACAGGAAAATAACTACAGCCGCCAGACTCAGATAACACGGGAGCAGATAGACGACCGTAAACAACAACAAATCGAGCGTTATCGCCAACTATCTCAGGAATTGGAGCAGCTTAAACGTTACAACCGAAACATGGAAACCATGCTGTCTAAGCAACAGCAACAACAGGACCAACATCTCAAAAAGGTCACTCAGATTGCCAATACCGAACGTCATATCAACCCTATGATGAGTGATATGGTGGATGCGCTGGAGCAGTTCATCCGCCTGGATCTACCCTTCCTGAGGCAGGAACGCGACTTACGCATCCAAAACCTGAAGCAGTTACTGCAGGACCCTAGTCTCAACCATTCAAACCGCTTTGCGCGTATTCTGGATGCCTACCAGATTGAATCCAACTATGGCCGCAGCCTGGAAGCCTATCAGGGCAAAGTTACCCTATCGGGCGATGAACGCACCGTAACCTTCCTCCGTGTCGGCCGTATCGGTCTCTACTACCTAAGCCTTGATGGTCAACAAGCGGGCCGCTGGCATCACCCGGAGCAACAATGGCAAAACCTGCCAACAGCCCAATTGGCCAGTCTGCAACAAGGGCTACTGATAGCCCAGAAAAGAGCCACACCCGACCTGATCAACCTGCCTGTTTCACTGGGGAAATAAAATGCGCTTTTTCTACGCTGCTGTATTACTGTTAATCCCCTCGCTATTATTAGCTGAGGAGATTAGCTCTTTTGAACAGCTACTAACACATGTCAAACAGGGTTATGCCAGTGAACAGCGCATCAACCAACAGTTGCTACAGCATGCCAATAAAGATCTACAACAATGGCAACAACTGGTTAAACAGACGGAAGTCAAACTTAAACAAGCGGAAAACCAGGCTAAAAACCTGCGCCAACAATATGACCTGAACAGCAGCAAATTAAAACAGCAGGCCGCAGAATTAAAAAACCAGCTCGGCGACCTGGAAAACATCTATAGCAACAGCCGTCAAGCTGCCAATCATCTGCACAGCATCTTAAAAAGCTCCCTGGTCAGCGCTGAACACCCCCAGTTACTGCCTTCGCTCGCAGCAATAAGCAACAAAGCGCTGCTGACTGACAGGGATTTAGCCAACTTATGGCACCTCTATCTGGAGGAGATGGCCGCCACAGCAAAAATTTCTACTTTTGATGCCAGCCTGGTCAATAGCAGCGGCCAGGAAGAGTTAAGGAAAGTGGTCCGAATCGGTCCTTTTAGCGCAGCCAGCGATGGCAGCTTTCTTAAATACCTGCCCGGTGCAGGTACGCTGGTAGAGTTGAGTCGTCAGCCAGCAGCAACCTTCCGTGACGCCGCCGAAGCTTTACAGAACGACGCCGACCTGAATCCGCTCAGCCCTATCGATCCATCCAGGGGAAAAATGCTGGAAAGCCTAACCCAACAGGCCGATATTCAAGAACGTGTTGATCAGGGCGGTATTATCGGCAAGCTTATTCTGCTATTGGGGGTTATCGGTCTGTTGATCGTTAGCGAACGACTGCTGGCACTGCTGCGCTTCAAAATCCAGATCAAACGCCAGCAAAATAACCCTGTACCTGGTAGTAACCCCCTCGGACAGTTAATGCGCACCCACCAGGAAAACCAACATCTAAGCAGCGAACAGCTGCAGCTTAAGCTCGATGAGTGCCTGTTCAGTTTTGCTCCCCGCAGCCGACGGGGTTTAACCAGCTTAAACATTATCGCCACGGTCACCCCACTACTCGGTCTGCTGGGCACCGTCACCGGTATGATCGATACCTTTCAGTCAATAACTCTGTTCGGTAATGGCGATCCAAAAATCATGTCTGGCGGCATATCCCAGGCACTAGTAACAACCGAACTGGGGCTGGCGGTATCCATCCCTATTATTCTACTGCACAGCCATCTGAGCAGCCGGAGCAACAGCCTGCTGCACCTACTACAAAAACAGGTGGTTGATCTGATCGCCCGACAGGATTCAACCAAACATGCTTGATCAGCTAAGCCTCTTACTCAGCAGTCACAGCCAGCAGCTTTCCGGCTTTTTAAATCAGGGAGGCCTGGTTTTATGGCTGATAGTTCTGTTATCAACCTTAGTGTGGCTGTTGAGCCTGGAGCGCTACCACTTCTTTTTCTTCCGTCTGCAGCAGGAGAACCGATACTGCCTCAACCAGATAAAACACAGTGAAGTAAGTGTCAGTAGGAAGCTAGAATTGCAGTATCATAAACAGGCACTTTTTGATGCCTATCAGATCAAAATCCAGCGTTACCTGATAGTAATACACGCCCTGACCAATTGCCTGCCGTTACTCGGTTTACTCGGTACTGTCAGCGGTATGATTATCACCTTTGAGGTGCTTGCTGAGTTTGGTAACAGTAACAGTCGCGCACTCTCTTCCGGTATTTCCCAGGCACTTATCACCACGATGGCAGGGCTGCTTACCGCCCTGCCCGGCCTGTATTTCAGCTCCAATCTGGAGAACAAAGCACGCAATGCACTGACGCAGATGCAAAGCAAACTCGCATTGACGGAGGTAAGCCGATGAAATCATTTCTGGAAAATGATGCAAACAATGCCATCAACCTGAATATGACGCCATTGATTGATATGGTTTTTATTCTGCTGATTTTTTTTGTGGTGACCTCTTCCTTTGTTAAAGAGTCAGGTGTTGAGGTAGATCGCCCCAGCGCACAAAGTGCTGTCAAACAACAGAACATGGCAATAATGATCAGCATAACGGCCAAGGGTGATATCTGGATAGATCAACAGAACACTCCGCTGAGCGCGGTACGCAGCATGATACTGCGCTTACACGCCGATACACCTGAAGGTGGCATTGTGATAAGCGCGGATAAATCGGCTCCCAGTGGACGTTTAGTCGAAGTATTAGATCAGATTCGTTTGGCAGGAATCAGCAATATCGCCATAGCAACACAGGAAACAAACGGATGATAACAAAAGGGCTGAGCCTAGTTCTAGCTGTTGGGATTAATCTCGCCCTGGTGATGTTAATGCTGCGACTGATTGCCCCCTCCCAGCCAGCTACCGATAACCCGCTGCTTAGCAACCAAGTACAACTGCTGGCGCTCTCCCCTTACCAGTCAGCAGAACCTCCTGCTGATGTTACACAGCAACCTCCCCGGACCAACACTGAGCCAGATACACCGGCACCTCCCGCTCAGACATTCGCACCAAGTACACAGCCGCTTATCAGTAACTTAAACATCAGTGCACTGACAACCGCCCCTCTAGCAATGGAGCCTGCGCAACTACAACTTCCTCCCGTTGAGGCCGAGGTTTTAAATCATAACCCGAAGCCCATATCAATCTCCTATCAGCAACTGAAGCCAGCGCAAAAAATTCCGCCCAGCTACCCGATAAAAGCCTTATCACGTAGCATCGAAGGTTACGTTGTCATCGAATTCAGTATCCGCTCTGACGGCAGAGTAACCGATACAGAAGTGATCGAGGCCAAACCCAGACGTTATTTTGAACGGGCCGCCCTGCAGGCAATTAAACAGTGGAAATACGCTGCCAGCTCCGATGAAGCACGGCAGCAGGCACGTCTAACCACAAAAATAACGTTTGAACTGGAAAACTGATATGCGCTTTATTCTCTGTTGGCTTCTGGCGTTCAACCTGTATTGGCAGCCAGCCATGGCAAATCAAGTCAGCCCCTATATTTATCAGCAGTTGGACCTGGCCTACGAGCAACTGCAGCGGGATCCGCAAAAAGCACTGCGCTTGCTGGAAGAGCTGCTGACTTCAAAACAACTCGACGGTTATAGCCGCAGCCTAACCCTTCGCCTTCAGGCCCACGGTTTATTGGCACTTAATCGTGAGAAACAGGCGATCAGCAGCCTGAAAGAAGTATTAACTGAAAACGTGCTAGAGGTAGATAGCCTACAGGCGGTACGCTTTAACTTGGGACAACTACTACTTAGTGAACAACAATATCACCAAGCTGAGACAATTCTCAGACAGTGGTTAAAGCAGGATCAGGGCAACATAGAACTCAAGCGAGCGAAAATCAACGGCCTGCTGGGCAGCACTCTCTATTATCAAAACAAGTTCAGGAGCGCACTTAGCTATTTTGAACAGGCGATTAGAAGCAAAGTAGAAAACAGACCCTGGCGCAGATCCCTGCAGAGAATGCGCTTATCTGCATTATTACAGCTCAAGCGTTTCAGCGACGCACAACTGCTAGTGAAACAATTATTAGCGACAGAAACCACTAACGCCGATTACTGGCGTATTCTGATCAGTAGCCACCTGCAGCTAGAGCAATATCCACAAGCACTGAATGCCTACGAACTTTACTATCAAGCGGGGTTGCTTAAATCCCATGAAATTATGCAGCTGGCCCAGCTACAACTTGCTCAAGGCCTGCCGGCTAAAACGGCCCGCCTGTTGCGAGATAATGAAAAACAGGTACAACCAGACATACAACTACAATGGTTCCGCCTTCAGGGAGATGCTTGGTTGCAAGCCAGAGAGCCGGAAGAGGCTAAAAAAAGCTATCTCAGGGTGTTAAACCAGAGTAAAAAAGGAAGTATTGAACGTAAGTTGGCCAATCTCTTCCTAAATCAACAAGCCTGGTCTGCAGCCATCAATTATTTCAGACAGGCAGAACAGAAAGGTCAGCAACTGGAAGCAGTCGAGCGCTTGCGTTTAGGCATCGCTTATCTGAAAAATAAACAGCACAAACTTGCCCGAAAGACCTTTAGCGGCATCCAGCATAAGAGCTACCAAAAACAGGCTGATGAGTGGTTAAAGTACAGTCAGAGATAAACTAAAGTAATACCTCGCTAACAACAAACCTCCACCGGACCAGCACGCCAGCGAGGTTAGGGAACCTGCGAATAAGTCCCGCCTTCTAACTCATTCTGACGATCAAGCTAGATTTACGGCTTAGCCGCGCGATTATTGGTCGTTTCTTACCGTCT
>JAPHRD010000051.1 GCA_026196225.1 Motiliproteus sp. | reverse complement strand
GGCAGAAAACTCTTCGATCGGACAGCCGATATCCAGAGAACAAGTAGCCTCCAGTGTCGGCATCAAAATACGTTTTTCCGGGCTGAGAATCTTCGATGTTTCACCCATAAACTTAACACCAGCTACAACCAGTGTTGATGCAGAGTGTTCACGGCCGAAGCGCGCCATCTCCAACGAATCGGAGACGCAACCACCGGTTTCTTCAGCCAATTCCTGAATAATCGGGTCGGTGTAATAGTGCGCGACAAGACAAGCATCTTGTTCGACCAACAAGCGCTTTATCTTAGATTTGAATTCAGCAATCTGGGCGGGGCTCATATCTGGATTGCGATAGTTATGAGCGAGGTGTTCTTGGACCAGGACCCGGTCCTCAATCTGTTTGTCCGTAAGCATTTCTAAACCGTCTTTACAGATACTTTCTGGATAGCCTGGATGTCTCTTTTCACGCTCTTAATATACCACAATGTGACATTGCCAGGGCGCGATAAGGGTCCAGGCGGGGTTGAAGATGGTGGGTCGTGGGCGACTCGAACGCCCGACCAATTGGTTAAAAGCCAACTGCTCTACCAGCTGAGCTAACGACCCAGAGTACGAAAAAAACGGTTTGCAAATAACACTGCTATAAGTGACATTTGCAAACAGCATAAAGCTGATTGTTGGTGGGTCGTGGGCGACTCGAACGCCCGACCAATTGGTTAAAAGCCAACTGCTCTACCAACTGAGCTAACGACCCGAACGGGTTGCGTATATTACTGGGAAATCCGTAAAAAGCAACTCAAACCCGGTCTTTATTTTGACATAATTATGCAATATATCGCGTCACGTCATTTGCACCTGCGTCGATAAAGCCCTGTGCACGCAGACGACAACTGTCACACACACCGCAGGCACGTCCCTGATCATCCGCCTGATAGCACGAAACCGTCAGTGAATAATCAAGATTGTGATCTATACCCTGCTGGATAATCTGCGCCTTTGTTAGATCAATCAACGGGGTTTCAATGATGATTTCGCCACCGCTAACTCCAACTTTTGTCGCCAGATTAGCCAGGGATTGGAATGCATCAATAAACTCCGGGCGACAATCAGGGTAGCCCGAGTAATCCACAGCATTGACGCCGATAAAGATAGCACTGGCCTCCAGCACTTCCGCCCAGCCTAAAGCCAGAGAGAGAAACACGGTGTTTCTGGCGGGCACATAGGTGACCGGAATCCCTTCCTGCGCGGATTCAGGCACATCGATACTCTCATCGGTCAGGGCTGAACCGCCAATATCCTCCAGGCACAAACGGATCGTTTTGTGCTCTATAGCTCGCAGCTGCTGGGCGACTGTCTTGGCAGCGTTGAGTTCCGCATGGGAGCGCTGACCATAGTCAAAACTAAGAGCGTAGCAGTCATAACCGCGCCCTTGGGCTATGGCCAGAACCGTTGACGAATCAAGACCACCAGAAAGCAAAACGACTGCTTTTTTAGGATGTTGGGACATGGGGGATATTCTCGGTGTAAAGCATGCCAGCTCTCGGTAATCAGAGAGCTGGCTTAATACTATGGATTTTTCGCTAGGAACTGACTGGCAAGATCGGTCAACGTCTTCTTGGAGGAAGTCGCAATGACTTTATTCATCATCGCCTTAGCCTGAGGGATATCGCCTTCCTTATGATAGATCAGCCCTCGCTTGTAATAAGCATCAGGGGTTCTCTGATGATCCGGGAAGCGCTCAACCAACTGGGTATAAGCTTGCTGTGCCTGGGTATGATCCGGCTGCTGCTTTTTACTATGGATTTCACCGGTCCAGTACAGCACATTAGCCACTAAGATGCTGTTTGGATAGACCTGAACAAAGTTATCAAAAGCCGAGAGCGCTTCGTCAAACGAACGCTGACGCACCAGCTCAAACGCCTCTTTATAAGCCTGTCGATCACTGATCGCAGGCGGAGTAACTGCCGCTTCTGGTGATGCAGAAGCTGTTGTCGGCGTTGCGCTGGGTGCAGGCTCTGTCACCGCAGGCGTTAAAGGCACCAAAGAGGATGAAGGAGGCGTTTCTGCCATCTGTCGATTAATCGATGTGATGCGCCGATCCAGATCACGATAGCGATCACGCTGATTGGTGCGCATCTTCTTAAGCTGGTGACTCATCTCTTCCAGCTGACCACGAAGATACCGTACCTCTTCCTGAAGTTGATCAACCATCATCAGCATTTCAGCATTATGGGAAGGTCTTCTAACCTGGGTGGCTGCGGCATTCTGAGGATTAGTCGCTGTAACCGTAGGAGCACGATCAACAACCGGTACCGGAAGATTAGTTTGGGCCTGTAAGGAGGTACTGCTCAGACCCAGAAACAAGCACATCAGTGCCGCCGTTCTGTTTTCCATCGACATCTACTTTATCGAAAATGGGCCCTTACCGAAGTAAGGGCCGAATACTATCAGTACTTCAGCTCAACGCGACGGTTTTTAGCCCAAGACGCTTCACTATGACCAATCATAGCTGGCTGCTCTTCACCGTAACTGATGGTCTCAATCTGAGAGCTGGATACGCCCTGAACAGTGAGGTAACGGCCAACAGCTTTTGCACGACGCTCACCCAAAGCCATGTTGTATTCGCGAGTACCACGCTCGTCGGCGTGACCTTCCAGAACAACGCTGGCATTAGGATTGCTGATTAGATACTTGGCATGGGCTTCCAGATCAGCCAATGCAGCAGGCTTAACAACCGCCTTATCGAAATCAAAGTAGAAAACAGAGGTCAACTTCATGGCATCAGCTTTGGTCATGCCATCGCCCATTTGACCGTGACTCATTCCGGAGCCAGAGGCCCCTGAAGTAGTGGCGGAACCCTGTGTGGTGGATGATGAATCCTTCATAGCGCCACTGTCGTCAGTGGTGCTGGTAGTGCTACAACCCGCAGCCCATACAACAGACGCGGCGATTGCGATTGCCTTAAGGTTTCCAACTCGCATTATTCGCTCCTAACTAGTCATTCCAGACTTTAAATGGTTTCGGACATAAGGTACTGCCATCATTAGACTATTGCAAGTACGGAGACCAGGCTGGCTCCCTTACATCCCCTGATTTTGCCGGTAATTTAAACTTCACGCGGCCATCGATAGATACCGCCCCCAAAACACCACGATTACCCTGCTGAGTGGCATAGATAACCATGCTTCCGTTGGGCGCAATACTGGGTGATTCGTCGAGGTAGGTTTCTGTCAAAACATCTATTCGGCCGGTTTTTAGATCTTGGACCGCAATATGAAAAACACCATTGGAACGGTGTACCATCACCAAATGGCGACCGTCGTGGGTTAAACCACCACGGGCGTTATAGTCACCTTCAAAGGTGAGACGTTCAATCCAACCGGTAGCCAGTTCAACACTGTAGATCTGGGGCTTACCGCCACGGTTGGAGGTAAAAATAATAGATCCGCCATCGGGAGACCAACTAGGCTCTGTATCGATACCATAGTGACGCGTGATCCGCTTGAGATTACGAGTAGCAATATCGATGATGTAAATCTCCGGGTTACCATCCTTAGAAAGAGTTACAGCAAGCTTCTTGCCGTCTGGTGACCATGCCGGCGCGCCATTCAGTCCTCGAAACGACGTCATCCGCTGGCGCTTGCCACTGGCGATCTCTTGAATATAGACGGCTGGACGCCCGGTCTCGAATGAGACGTAAGCCAGTTTTTTACCGTCTCGGGACCATGATGGAGAGAGGATCGGCTCTCTTGATTCCAGAATTAACTGTGGCCGAGCACCATCGGAATCAGCCAATTGCAGGCGGTAGTTGAATAGTTTTTTGCCTAGTTTCCGAGCGGTAACGTAGACAATCTGTGTGGAAAACGCCCCCCGGATTCCAGTAAGTTTTTCGTACACCACATCACTAATACGATGGGCCGCTTTACGCAGATTGTTAGCGTTTCCGGCAAAAAAACCACCCGCCAGACGCTGTTCTTTGACAACGTCATAAAGTTCATATTCGACGCGATAACCACGGGCAGCCGGATCATCAACGACACGACCGATAACCAAGTACTCGATCCCACCCAGTCGCCAGTCACGAAAGTAAACTTCGCTGCTTTTGTTAGGGAAACTAAGCATGTTCTCCTGTTTCATGATGGAGAACAGACCACTACGATAGAGGTCAGATCCGATCACTGAAGCCACATCTTCTGGCAGTGCGGTGACACCCTCCCAGCCAAAAGGAACAATGGCCACAGGCACCGGCCGATCGACCCCCTGGGTAATTTCGATGGTCAATTCAGCCCGCGAGACGGTGCTAACAACAAGCAATAAAAATAACAGTGGAATCTGAACTAAACGCGTCACAGGCGTAGATCCTCCGGTCTGAATTTCAACGTTATGGTTCTCAAATTTCTGTCAAATACGACAGGATCAATCTCTTGCAGTTCCGGGAAACGTTCTGCCTTTAACACCGCCCGCACAGCGCTGAGGTCAAAGGCCTCATCACCACTGGACTTAACGGTGTAGGCATCATCCACTTCACCGGTTGGTAGAAGGTGAATACGAACCTCAACCACCATCCCGTTTCGTGCCGATGGCGGCCGACTCCAATTGGAGGATACCGCAGATGTAATTACAGAAATTGCCGACGCCTTGGCTGTTTTATCCTGTGCAGCCATCTGCTGTAATCGAGCTTCCCGCGCACGCTGAGCCGCTTCAGCTCGCTCACGAGCGAGGGCTTGTTGGCGCTTTTGCTCTTCTGCAGCACGACGTTTTTTCTCGGCTTCGGCCTTACGGCGGGCCAGATCCTGCTGTTTACGCTTCTTGGCCTCTGCCTCTTTACGTTTCTTTTCAGCGACCTTCGCGTCCTCAGCCTTTCGCTTCTTATCAGCTGCCGCCTTCTTTTTCAGGTCCGCTTTCTTTTTCAGATCGGCTTCTCGATTGGCTTCCGCTTTGCGCTTCTTGTCGGCTTCAGCCTTGGCCTGCTTCTTCTTTTCTTCCGCTTTTTTGTCAGCAATACGCTTCTGTTCCGCTTTACGCTTGTTATCAGCAGCCAATTTCTGTTTACGCTTCTGTTCTTCGACCTTTTGTTTTTCGTCCTGCTTTCGCTTTTTCTCGGCCTTCCGTTTTGCCTCAGCTTTGCGTTTGGCTTCCTGCTGACGTTTTAGTTCAGCTTTTTTCTTTTCATCCGCCATTCGTGAACTTTTCAGGTCGATCAATTCCGCTTGAATATGCTTAAACGGTTGTACTCTGGGTTTGTGTTCCCGCTCAAACCAGGTAGCGGAAGCCAGCACCACAATCACCACATGGAAACCAACAGCCAGAATGCTTGGCAGAATATAGGAGCGAATATCGGTCAAACCAGGTCCCTTATTCTGTCACCAGCCCAACGCCGGGAGCACCCGAGCGCTGCAATGCTGCCATCAATTCGACCACTTTTTCGTAATCGACCGCCTTATCACCTTTCACCAAGATCATCTTTTGCGGATTGGTAGTAAGTATCTTGCCGACACGGTCTTCGACATCCGCCAGGGCAACCACTTTCAAAGGGTCGCCACCTACGTTGATAAAATATTCACCCTCTGCATTGACGGTAACGATCAACGGCTCTGAATCTTTGGTATCGACGGGTTCAGATCCCACCTTGGGCAACTCAACGTCTACCCCCTGGGTCAGCATCGGTGCGGTGATCATAAAGATAACCAGCAATACCATCATCACATCGATGTAGGGAACAACATTTATCTCCGCGTTGAGCTTGCGGCGATTTTTGCTACGACGGATCATAATTCCGGTCTCAGTTTCGAATAGCTAGACAGCGGATCAGGCCGCATGAACACGACGGTGCAGTATGCTGGAAAACTCTTCGGCGAAAGTTTCATAACTGTTCATCAAGCTCTCTACCCTGGAGGAGTAGCGGTTGTATGCAATAACCGCAGGAATAGCCGCAAACAGGCCCATGGCCGTAGCGATCAAGGCCTCAGAGATACCCGGAGCCACACTAGCCAGGGTAGCCTGGTGCACATTCGCCAAACCACGAAAAGAGTTCATAATTCCCCAGACCGTACCGAACAGGCCCACGTAGGGGCTGGTTGAACCCACTGTCGCCAGAAATGGCAAATGAGTTTCTAGTTTTTCCTCTTCTCGAGCCAAGGCAACGCGCATGGAGCGCTGCACACCCTCCATGACGGCATCAGGATCTGCATCGGTCTGCTGGCGAAGGCGGGTGAATTCCTTGATCCCTGAACGGAAGATATTCTCTAACGCACTGTTAGGATTAGGATTGGTATTGACCTCTCTAAACAGCTGAGTGAGGTCAACCCCTGACCAGAACTTCTCTTCGAAACTCCTCAGATTACTTTTCGCCTTGGCCAGAAAACTACGGCGTTGAAGAATCATTACCCAAGAGATGATCGAGGCCACCAATAGGCTGATCATTACTAATTGGACTACCAGACTGGCGTTAACCACCAGACTCCAAAGTGACATTTTTTCGACCACTGAGAGATTTCCTTTTGCTTGTAGCTCAGCTATTCAATAGGTATTTATTCAGCGCCGCTACCAACAATTTTGGTAACGCTACCGGTATTATGTTGTCGGCTGAAACCGACGCAATTTTAACCTCGGCCCGGCATAAAACCGAATTATCAATGGGCCGGACCACTTGCTGTTGAAACAGGATACTGACTGAAGAGAGTGATTGGATTACAGTTTTGACTTGAAGTTCATTATCCAGATTGGCGGGCTTCAAATAACGGCTATTTAGGCTGTGAACCACAAAAATCAGCCCATCTTTCTTAAGATGCTGTTGCTCAAAACCCTCGGTCCGCAATAATTCGGTACGAGCCCTTTCCATAAATTTCAGATAGTTAACGTAGTAGACAATACCACCGGTATCAGTATCTTCCATGTAGACCCGCAGCGGAAAACAGTGCTCCATCGACCGCTAGCTCTCCCGTTTCGGCACATCAACACCGAAATGCTGGTAGGCAAGGGAAGTCAAAACCCGACCACGGGGAGTACGCATGATGTAACCTTGCTGGATCAAATAGGGCTCCAAAACGTCTTCGATGGTATCCCGCTCTTCAGAGATGGCCGCTGCCAAACTATCAATACCCACCGGACCGCCATCAAACTTTTCGATCATCGCCATCAGCAAACGACGATCCATGTGATCAAAGCCTTCGCTATCCACATGAAGCATATTCAACGCTAGGTCTGCGATCTCTCCCGTAATCACCCCGTCCCCTTTAACTTCGGCGAAATCACGACTCCGACGCAATAAGCGGTTGGCTATTCGCGGAGTCCCTCGAGAACGCTTGGCCACTTCACGGGCACCCTCTTCATCAATACCTACACCAGATAACTCAGCTGAGCGGCGGACAATATGGGTCAAATCAGTGACGTTGTAGAACTCCAGTCGCTGGACAATACCGAATCGATCACGCAACGGCGATGTCAGCAGGCCCGCGCGGGTAGTGGCCCCAACCAAGGTAAAAGGCGGAAGATCCAGTTTGATGGATCTAGCAGCTGGCCCTTCACCAATCATAATATCTAACTGGTAGTCTTCCATAGCAGGATAGAGCACTTCCTCAACCGCAGGATTAAGACGATGAATCTCATCGATAAAGAGAACATCTCCCGACTCCAGATTGGTCAGCATGGCTGCCAGATCGCCGGCTCTTTCCATTACTGGCCCAGAGGTAGTCTTAAGATCCACCTCCATCTCGTTGGCAATGATATGGGCCAGGGTGGTTTTACCAAGTCCCGGAGGTCCAAAGATCAATGTATGATCAAGCGCTTCAGAGCGTTTTTTAGCCGCCTGAATAAAAATTTCCATCTGTTCCCTGACAGCATGCTGTCCCACGTAGTCGGATAGCACTTTGGGACGGATGGCACGATCCTGAACTTCCTCTACAGGATTGGAGGGAGCAGGAGCTACAAATCGATCCGCTTCTATCATCACTTACTCTCTATCAATAATCCTGGTCTAGCCTGATCTAAAGCGTTGGAAACCACTGGCCAATTACGTCGAGACTATAACATCCCTTTCAACGCCTGACGTATTAGCTGCTCAGAATCAGTATTACCCAATTCCTTTGCCGCTTGGGAAACAGCCTTGGTGGCTTGAGCGGGTTTGTAACCCAATGCAATAAGCGCGCTTTCTGCTTCTTGACGACCATCGTTTGCAGCGACAGGTGAAGAACCAGCAGCATCGCTTGAGGACAACTCAAAGGGCGCTTCCGGCATCCAATCATTGAGTTTGTCACGCATCTCGACAATCAAGCGCTCAGCAGTCTTCTTGCCGACACCCGGTAATCGTATCAGCGCTGCCGTGTCATCATGGGAGATACAACGGGCCAGCTCGTCGACTTCAATTCCAGACAAAATAGTTAATCCCAGCTTCGGACCAACACCATTTATCTTGATCAGAGTGCGGAACATGGCACGCTCTTGGCGGCTATGAAATCCGTAAAGTAACTGGGCATCTTCACGCACTACAAAATGCGTATGCAACTCCACCACTTTACCAATCTCAGGAAGGCGATAAAAAGTACTCATAGGCGCTTCAATTTCGTAGCCTATGCCCCTTACATCCACCAATAGCTGGGGTGGTTGCTTTTCCAGAAGTTCGCCGCGAATTCGTCCGATCATGCCATACCTATGAAAATACGTGTTGCTGTTGATTCACTTATCACATCCATCCCAAACACCATTACTAGCGCATTTGCCTTCGACGACTGCCGGCTGCAGAGAGATTGATAAGTCCCTGACGGGTGTTAGCGTGACAGAGAGCAATAGCCAAGGCATCGGCGGCATCGGCCTGGGGCAATCCTGGAAGCTTGAGAATAGATCGAACCATGTGCTGAACTTGCGCTTTATCAGCCGAACCCTTTCCAACCACTGCTTGCTTGACGGCACGGGCAGCATACTCGCTTACCGGCAGAGACTTAACCACACCAGCTACGATAGCGGCACCGCGAGCCTGACCCAACTTCAGTGCAGAATCGGCGTTGCGAGCCATAAACACCTGCTCAATCGCCATCTCCTGAGGGCTATGAAGGGAGATAACTTCTGTGACCCCTTCAAAAACTTGCTGCAAACGGTCTGGGAGATGGTCGCCACTGATCCGAATACATCCACTGGCCACATATTCGCTACGGCTACCGACCACGTTGATAACACCGTAGCCAGTAATTCGAGAACCGGGGTCGATACCCAAAATCAGGGTCATTGAGACTCAATCTTTGCAAAAAAGAAAGGGGGATTATACCCCCTTAATTAGATCTGATGACAGCACTGCGATCCATCTCTGCACAGAACGTGAGAGATGGGCAATGAGTTTAATTACAAGCGTTCAATCTCTGCAGATGCACGCAGGCTGTCTATCTGATCGCGGTAATCACTTTGACCTAAGCGACCGGATAGCAAGGCGTTCATGCCACGCAGCTGAGTCTCGTCAAAATCGGCCTCACCAGCATTGACCGACTCCAATACTACGATGGCAGAGCTGCCGTCTGCCAGGGCAATGATCTGATAGGTAGGTGTTTCTGAAGGCTTCTTCATCTTGAATACTGAAGACACAACCTCAGGAGCGAGATCGCTTCCACCGCGGCCAATTTCTTTGTGCTGAGCCCAAGATACACCCTCGCTCTCGACACTAGCCAACCCTTCGGATTGTGCTTTTTGCAACAACTGCTCTGCGTGCTGCTTCACTTTTTCACTGGCTTGCTGCTGAGAAAGCTCAGCAACGATCTGGTCACGAACCTCGTTCAATTCCAGAGTTCTCACAGGCTTATGCTCTTTCAGATGGAGCACCAAAATCCGATCGCTATCCAGTTCAATCAACTCGCTATTTTCACCCGCGTTCAGCACCTCCTCGGAGAATGCCGCCGCCAGGAAGCGAGGCGCCTGGGTCAGAGCATCTTCGCCGCCATCACGACCAAAGAAATCCGATTCCTTGATTTCAAGCTCCAAAACCTCAGAAACCTCAGACAGATCAGAGGAGGAGAAACGCAAGTCATCCAGCTGTTCAGACATGGCTACAAATTGAGATTCTGCTTTCTGCAGCTGCTGCTCCTGCTCCAACTGCTTGCGAGCGGATTCAAAACTCGGTGCCTCGGTACCTTCAATCTTGTTCAGTTTGATCAGGTGATAGCCAAAATCGGTACGCACAGGCTCGGAAATCTGCCCTTCTGTGAGAGCAAATAGCGCTTCTTCAAACTCTGGAACCATAACGCCTTTTTCAACAAAGCCAAGGTTTCCGCCCTGCTCAGCTGAACCAGGGTCATCGGAAAACTCTTGCGCTGCAGCAGAAAAATCTTCACCTGCGTCGATCTTCTTCATCGCTTCCAGGATACGTCCAAGCGCTGCACTTTCATCACGCTCGTCGTTGATGGCCACCAGAATGTGATCTGCGTCTCGGGCTTCTTCACCTTCGTAGTCGGAGACAAAACGTTCGTACTGACTCTGCAATTCGGCTTCATCAATTTGGATCTTTTCAGCAATGGCTCGCTTATCCAGCTCAACAAAGTTTACCGACACCAGCTCTGCAGATTTAAACTTGGACTTGTTGCTGGCGTAATAGCTTTCCACTTCACTGTCATCAACGGTGATCCCATCGCGGACATCATCGATATTGACCTGCAACATTTGGAAACTGCGTTTTTGTTGATCTAGCTTTGTCAGCAAATCCAGTTCAGGCTTAAGAACAAAGGCAGAAGCAACCAGACCGTTTTGCGCCTGCGCCAACAGGGTTTCATTGCGCAGGTAATCCCGATACATCATCGGCGTCATACCGACATTACGCAGTAAGGCTTCAAACTGATTGCGATCGAACTTGCCATCCACTTGAAACTCGCGGGTTGCCAGAATGGAAGCATCCAGATACTGATCAGAAACACGCAACCCCTGTTCGTCTCCAGACTGTCTCAACAGTTCCCGTTCAATCAAGTTCTCGACCACGGCGCCTCTCAGTAAGGCATCATCCAACAGGCTAGGATCGGCATTTTCACCCATCTGCGCCAACAGCTGGCGACGCTGCATCTCTATACCTTCCAGAATCTGACCTTCACCGATCTCGACACCATTGACCGTTATCGGCGCTGCAGCTCGGCCAGCAAGCCCAACCAAAGAATCAACACCGAACAGAGCGAAGGTGATGATGATAAAGCCGACAATAATCTTGACAACGATACTCTGAGTGTTGTCCCTGAAACTTTGAAGCATGAAGCCCCCGCTTGAAGAGTTTAGATCGTCTTACACGAAAAAAGCGCATCCGGTCGAATGCGCCTTTTATTTTGGCGGAACGGACGGGATTCGAACCCGCGACCCCCGGCGTGACAGGCCGGTATTCTAACCAGCTGAACTACCGCTCCTGAAATAGTGGCCGCCTACGTTCACGACCATCCAGTTCTCAGGATACTTAGTTTACAGCGTCCTTCAGTGCCTTACCGGCTTTAAAGCCAGGTACGTTAGCAGCCTTGATTTCAATTGGCTTGCCAGTCTGCGGATTACGACCAGTGCGTGCAGCACGAGCCTTAACAGCAAAAGTACCGAATCCAACCAGAGCAACACTGTCGCCATCTTTCAGCGCACCAGTGATTGAGTCCAGCGCGGCGTCCAAAGCACGTCCAGCGGACGCCTTAGACAGATCTGCGGAAGCTGCAATCGCATCAATCAACTCAGATTTATTCACTTCTTTCCCCTTCTCAATAAAATATCAATTTTTATGTTCTTTATTTTGCCCATGCCCAGTAGTACTAGCCCGTCGCATTTTATACCAACATGCAGAAACTGCTGTCAAGCAAGAAAATCTACTAAATACGCGGCTTTGCGGCTAATGGGTGCTAATTTGATCCTGGACAGATTCTTGGTCTTTCTTTTCGGCGGATTTCTCTTCCGCTTCCTCAGGCAGTGGCTCCGGAAGATACTGCAAGGCCAATTCGAGTACTTCATCAATCCACTTCACTGGCTTAATTTCTAGCTCTTCCTTGATATTGTCTGGAATCTCCCGCAAATCTCGCTGATTTTCATCAGGGATAATCACGGTTTTGATTCCGCCACGACGAGCCGCCAGCAACTTCTCTTTGAGACCACCGATGGGTAAAACCTGGCCCCGCAGGGTTATCTCACCGGTCATAGCCACATCGGACCGAACCGGAATTTCAGTCAAGGCTGAAACCAGTGCGGTACACATGCCGATACCAGCGCTAGGACCATCTTTGGGAGTAGCGCCTTCGGGCACGTGAATGTGAATATCATTGGATTCGTGGAAATCATTCTTTATACCCAGACTTTTAGCCCGGCTACGAACCACTGTGAGGGCTGCCTGAATGGATTCCTGCATAACATCGCCCAGAGATCCGGTACGAACCTGGCGCCCCTTACCGGGCACCACAGCGGATTCTATGGTGAGGATATCACCACCCACCTGAGTCCATGCCAAGCCAGTCACCTGGCCAACCACATCACTCTCTTCGGCCATGCCGAAGTTAAACTTACGCACGCCGCTGTAGGACTCCAACTGCTCGGAAGAGATAAGCGTCTCACCACTCTTACTTTTATCAAGAGCCTTCTCTTTTACTACGCGACGGAAGATCTTGGCAATTTCCCGTTCCAGGCCACGAACTCCGGCTTCACGAGTGTAATAGCGGATCAGATCACGGACAGATTGCTCTTCGACCGAAACTTCTTTTTCCTTAAGCCCATTGGTTTTTAGCTGCTTGGGAATAAGATAGCGCTCAGCAATCTTAACCTTCTCATCTTCGGTGTAACCGGGGATACGGATAATTTCCATACGATCCAGCAGAGGACCAGGGATATTCATCGAGTTGGAGGTACAGACAAACATCACATCGGACAGATCGTAATCGACCTCCAGATAGTGATCATTGAAGGTGTGATTCTGCTCGGGATCCAGCACCTCTAGCAATGCAGAAGCCGGATCACCGCGATGATCCATACCAATCTTGTCGATCTCATCCAGCAGGAAAAGCGGATTTTTCACACCAACTTTGGCTATTTTCTGTAGTAACTTACCGGGCATTGAACCAATATAGGTACGGCGATGACCACGAATTTCCGCTTCATCACGAACGCCACCTAAAGCCATACGGACATATTTACGATTAGTAGCGCGGGCAATAGACTGACCCAGGGAGGTTTTACCAACACCCGGAGGCCCCACCAAACAGAGAACTGGTCCCTTAAGCTTGCGAACTCGCTGCTGAACTGCCAAATATTCCAGAATACGTTCTTTTACCTCGTCCAGCCCATAGTGATCCGCTTCCAATACTTCCTCAGCACGGTTCAAATCATGGCGAACCTTACTGCGTTTTTTCCAGGGCAGGTTAACCATCCAATCGATGTAGCTGCGCACAACGGTGGCTTCTGCTGACATCGGCGACATCATTTTCAGCTTGTTGTACTCATTGATCGCTTTCTCCTTAGCCTCTTTGGTCATGCCGGCTTCGTCGATGCGTGTCTTGAGTTGTTCTACTTCGTTGGGGCCATTCTCGTCCAGGTCACCCATCTCTTTCTGAATAGCCTTCATCTGCTCATTCAGATAGTACTCGCGCTGGCTTTTCTCCATCTGCTTCTTGACCCGGCCGCGGATCCGCTTCTCCACATTGACCAGATCGATTTCAGACTCCATCAGCGCCAACAAATATTCCAAACGCTCGCGAGTATCGGTTTTCTCGAGAATATTCTGTTTCTCGTCCAGCTTGACGGTAATGTGGGCAGCGATGGTATCGCCCAGGCGCGCCGCATCTTCGATACCGGCTAGCGATGACAACACTTCCGCAGGGATCTTCTTGCTTAGCTGTACATACTGCTCAAACTGAGACATCACCGTGCGAATAAACACCTCAGCGTCTTTACCCAGCTCGGTAATCGGTAGTTCAGTGCAATCAGCCATCCAGCCGTTTTCACCTTCTTCCAAGCGATCAATACGCGCACGATAAACCCCTTCTACCAGGACTTTTACCGTTCCGTCCGGCAATTTAAGAAGCTGCAGAATATTAGCGACGGTACCGACATCAAACACATCTTCGGCGGCAGGCTCATCAACAGAAGCATTCTTCTGGGCAACCAGCAGAATTTCCTTATCCCCTTCCATTGCCAGCTCAAGCGCTTGGATCGACTTTTCACGGCCTACAAAAAGAGGGATAACCATGTGGGGGTACACCACCACATCCCGCAATGGCAATAGTGGCAGTTCAAGACTATTCATACTTTGCTGCTCCATGAGGAGACCCCTGTATCAAAAAACAATGCCCCGAAGTTCTAGCTGTATCAATGTAACTCGGGGCAACAAAAACTCTAGATAGATTAGATTGGGGTGAAATATCGCAATTACAAGCTCGTAACTAGGTATTTCACCCAAAGATCAAAGAGAGCGCCAACGCCACTCTCTTAAGCCTGAATCAGGCGGGATGAGGTCAGTCTTCTGTTGCTGCTCGTGACTGCTCCGGGCGATCGTAAATCAGCAAGGGTTCGGAATCTTCGTGAATAACACCTTCATCCACCACAACTTTACTGACATTTTCCAAAGACGGCAGCTGGAACATAGTTTCCAGCAGAGCCGCTTCCAGAATGGACCGAAGCCCACGGGCACCGGTTTTGCGCTCCATCGCTTTTTTGGCTACGGCGTAGAGGGCATCCTCGCGAAAATCCACTTCAACGCCTTCCATCTCGAACAACTTCTGATACTGCTTACTCAATGAATTCTTCGGCTCGGTAAGAATCTGCACCAAGGCATCTTCATCAAGCTCGGCCAGCGTAGCCACCATCGGCAAACGGCCAACGAATTCAGGAATCAAACCATACTTAACCAGATCTTCCGCTTCAACATCTTCAAGCATCTCACCAACAGACTTTAGACTCTCTTTGGAGCTAACAGAAGCCGAGAAGCCGATACTGCTCTTATCGGAACGATCCTGGATCACTTTTTCCAGACCGGCAAAAGCACCACCACAAACAAACAGGATATTTGAGGTATCAACCTGCAAGAACTCCTGCTGAGGGTGTTTACGACCACCCTGAGGTGGGACCGAAGCCACGGTTCCTTCGATCAGTTTCAGCAGCGCCTGCTGAACACCTTCGCCGGAAACGTCACGGGTAATCGAAGGGTTATCAGATTTGCGCGAGATCTTGTCGATCTCATCGATGTAGACGATACCCATCTGGGCCCGCTCAACATCGTAATCGCACTTCTGCAGTAGCTTCTGAATGATATTTTCAACATCTTCACCGACATAACCCGCTTCGGTAAGCGTGGTTGCATCTGCAATAGTAAAGGGCACGTTCAGTAGGCGAGCCAGAGTCTCTGCCAGCAGTGTCTTACCACTACCGGTAGGACCGATCAGCAGGATATTACTCTTACCCAGCTCGACGTCGTCCTGCTGCACCTGATAACGCAATCGCTTGTAGTGGTTATAAACAGCAACCGAGAGTACTTTCTTGGCGCGTTCCTGTCCGATCACATACTCATCAAGGGTGAGTTTGATCTCTTCAGGGGTTGGCAACTTGTCTTCCGGCTCCTGGCCAACAGACTCCTGCACCTCTTCACTGATGATGTCATTACAGAGATCGACACATTCATCACAAATAAAAACGGAGGGTCCGGCAATCAATTTACGCACTTCATCCTGACTCTTTCCGCAGAACGAACAGTACAGCAGCTTACTATCGCCGCCTTTACCGGATTTATCGTCGGACATTCGACTTCCTCATCAAACCTTCTACAAACAACTAAATTGAAACACTAACCATTAATGCAGATAGCTCCACCCATTTTCAAGGGCTCGGACCATATATTTTAGCCCCTTTTTGTCTATTTTAGACCTTGAAACTGCATTATTGGATGAGAATCGATCAAGCTGATGATTTTTTATTCAGCCGCCACGACCTCATCCACAGATCAGCGATTGTCGACGATTTTGTCGATCAAGCCGTAGGAAACCGCTGCATCAGCGTCCATAAAGTTATCGCGCTCAGTATCTTGGGCAATGCGCTCAATATCCTGGTCACAATGCTTGGCCAGAATTTTGTTCAACTTTTCACGGATGGTCAGAATCTCACGGGTGTGAATTTCGATGTCGGTCGCCTGGCCCTGATAACCCCCTAGCGGCTGGTGAATCATCATTCGTGAATTAGGCAAACAGAAACGCTTACCTTCGGCGCCACCGGCCAATAACAGAGCACCCATACTAGCCGCTTGCCCCAAGCACATGGTGCTCACGTTCGGCTTAATGAACTGCATGGTGTCATAGATAGCCAGACCCGCGGTAACTGAACCACCGGGAGAGTTAATATACAGATGAATATCTTTATCGGGGTTTTCAGACTCTAAAAACAGCAACTGTGCCACCACCAGGTTGGCCATGTGATCTTCCACCTGCCCCACCAAAAAGATCACCCGCTCTTTCAGCAACCGGGAATAAATATCGTAGGAACGCTCGCCGCGAGCGGTCTGCTCCACGACCATAGGAACCAGTCCAGATGCTTCAATCAGTTCGCTTTGACCACCTTGAAAACGCTGGGTCATCAAGTCTCTCCTTATCTGTCAGCAATATTCATCTAGCAACAACTTAAACTCTTCGCACCCTACTACAAGTCGGCAAAAAATGAAGAGCCCCTAGCAAAAAAAACGGCAGACGACGCTGAACGTCGACTGCCGCTCTGAATTCAATTGCTACCGAGTGTATCGTCGGCGGTAGCAAAATTGAAGTTATTCTGCGCTCTTTTCTTCCGCAGCTTCTGCTTCATCTTCAGCTGTTTCTTCAGCAGATTGTGGCTGCGCTGGTTTAAGCGCCTCTTCGTAGCTGACAGCGACTTCGGACACCTTAGCTTGGCCAACCAGCGATTCAACAACCTGATCTTCAAGAACTAGAGCTTCGATCTGAGCCAACTGCTCAGGATTGCTTTTGTAGTATTCGATCACTTCTTGAGGCTGCTCGTAAGTACCAGCCATCTCTTCCAGGGTGGAATCAACACGATCTTGGTCAGTTTTCAGCTCGCCGGAGTCGATCACTTCGTTAACCAACAGACCGATAGAAACACGGTGCTTGGCTTGATCAGCGAACAAATCCGCTGGCAGCGCACTTGGATCCATGTTCGCACCACCACCAAACTGCTGCACAGCCTGTTGACGCAGACGATCAATTTCGTTGTCGATCAGCGCTTTAGGCACTTCAACAGAGTTAACCTTAACCAGAGACTCCAGAACCTGAGTCTTCAGCTTGTTCTTAAGCGCCAACTTCAGTTCACGCTCCATATTGTTGCGAATCTCAACCTTAAAGCTTTCCAGGTCTTCAGCTTCAACACCAAACTTGGTGAACAGCTCTTTGTCCAGCTTAGGCAGAACTGGCTTGGATACTTTGTTTACTTTAATCTTGAACAGCACTTCCTGACCCGCCAGATGCTCAGCGTGATACTGTTCAGGGAAGCTCAGGTTCAATTCTTTTTCGTCACCAGCCTTCAGACCAACCAGACCATCTTCGAAACCAGGGATCATAGTAGAAGAACCGATCACCAGCTCGTGACCTTCTGATTTTCCACCTTCAAAGGCTTCATCACCTTTAAAGCCTTCAAAGTCCAGATTAACTTGATCGCCATCTTCGGCAGCTTTATCTTCTTCTTCCCAAGCGGACTGCTGCTTTTGCAGAGTCTCTACCATGGTATCGACGTCAGCGTCGGAGATCTCGCAAGTCTCTTTCTCAACTTCTACAGCAGAAAAATCGGCCAGTTCAATCTCAGGATAAACTTCAAAAGTTGCGACGTACTGGAAGTCTTCGCCTTCAACATCGTTCTTAGCTTCAATGCTAGGGCCACCAGCGGGCTTCAGCTTCTCCTGAGTTATCGCCTCATAGAAAGAGTGCTGAATAACCTCTCCCAACACTTCCTGACGCGCGCCTTTACCGTAACGACGCTTGATTACCTTAAAAGGCACCTTACCGGGACGAAAACCGTCGATACGGGCAGAACCAGCAGTCTGTTTTAAGCGACTATTGACGTCATCCTCAATACGCGCCGCAGGTACAGTCACAGTCATCTGACGCTCTAGAGTAGAAGTCGACTCAACAGAAACTTGCATGAATATTCCTCACAAAGAATGTTTGCTAAAGCTTAATTCGGCCCAGTTATATCACTGTGCCACGTTAAATTTGGTTTGCTGGAAATAACGGACCCGAAACGCGCTAACAATCGACCCGGCCCACCGGTCCAAAACAAAAGCGAGATTTTCGGATAACAGACCAACGGAGTCAAGCAAACCGTCACCTTCCAGTAACACTTTGATGATGAAAATTACTAAAGAGGGGAAATGGGGTGGACGATGGGGCTTGAACCCACGACCGCCGGAATCACAATCCGGAGCTCTACCAACTGAGCTACGCCCACCACGACGTAACAAGAGAAAGCCTTTACATGGTGCGGACGGAGAGACTCGAACTCTCACACCTTGCGGCACCAGAACCTAAATCTGGCGTGTCTACCAATTCCACCACGTCCGCATGTAAGACTTAGCACCCTAAAGTGCTTTGGTTGATGGGGTGGACGATGGGGCTTGAACCCACGACCGCCGGAATCACAATCCGGAGCTCTACCAACTGAGCTACGCCCACCATCAACAATCATCATCTACTTGAAGGTTTTATCAGGTAGATCAGGCTGTGCCAAATGGCACGCCCTACAGGATTCGAACCTGTGACCTACGGCTTAGAAGGCCGTTGCTCTATCCAGCTGAGCTAAGGGCGCACGAACAATCCTGCTACCAAATACCATACAAGCATTTGATTGGTCGGGGTAGAGAGATTCGAACTCCCGACATCCTGCTCCCAAAGCAGGCGCGCTACCAGACTGCGCTATACCCCGACATTTCCGTTTGATACACAAGCTGTTAAGCAGCTGTCACATCAAAGGAGGTGCGAATATTACAGCTGCCTCAAAACCAGGTCAACACCTTTTGACTGCCTTTTTCACGCTAAATTCAACATTACAAAACCATAGCCAATCCGACAACAATTCCACCTGCGTCTCTTTGCCTAGAAGCTGATCCGTGCGAAAATTGCCGATCTTTCGCACTGGGCGAATTTATTTTCGCACTTAACAACAACTACAGCATTTGGAGTAACGGGCAGTCATCCGATGAGCGCAAATATTATTGACGGTAAACAGATCGCTAAACAGGTTCGTGAAAAGGTTAAATCGGGAATCGAATACCGCCTCGAACAGGGCCTACGCGCACCAGGGTTGGCTGTAGTGTTGATTGGCAACGACCCTGCCTCCGAAGTTTACGTCAACCACAAACGCCGGGCCTGTAAAGAAGTAGGCATCGAATCGACCGCCTACGACTTGCCTGTTGATACCTCCCAGGAAAAACTGCTGGAATTGGTGGACGAACTCAACAAAGCGGCTCACATCGACGGCATTCTGGTTCAGCTACCACTGCCGGACCATCTGGACGCGAACCTTATTCTTGAGCGCATCCGCCCTGACAAAGACGTGGACGGATTCCACCCTTTCAATCTTGGCAAACTGGCTCAACGGATGCCCGTGCTTCGCCCCTGCACACCCAAAGGCGTGATCACCCTGCTGGAATCCACCGGCGTACCCTTACGAGGAAAAGATGCCATCATGGTTGGCGCATCCAACATTGTCGGCCGCCCCATGAGCCTCGAGCTACTGCTGGCTGGCGTTACTGTGACCACCACCCACCGATTCACTCAAAATCTTGCTGATAAAGTTAGTCGCGCTGATATTGTAGTGGTTGGTGTGGGTATTCCCGGTCTAGTTAAAGGCGAATGGATTAAAGAGGGTGCCATCGTTATCGATGTAGGCATCAATCGCCTGGAAAACGGTAAGCTGGTTGGTGACGTCGAATACGATGTAGCGGCCGAGCGTGCTTCTTGGATCACCCCGGTTCCTGGTGGTGTTGGCCCTATGACCGTGGCCACTTTAATGGAAAATACTTTGTACGCAGCAAACGAACTACATCGGGATTAAGCTAACCACCGAACATCTACCAAAAGCATTGCGCTATTCTTTACTTCTCAGCCAAGGAATAGCGCATGAATTTCAATCTTCAACCACTCCTGCCTCAGCCCCTAAAGCTTTGACATAATATTTCACGTAGTTGTCTGTCATTGAATCAATACTCAATAGATGCATCTCCCGTTCTGTTCGATCCACCAAATGCTGATACAAATTTACATCATTTCGAATTAGACCTACTTTCTCAGCAATAGCCTCAGCTGTAAGACTGTCCAACCTCAATCCTGATTCACACCGACCAAACAACTCAGCCACCCCCCCTGTATCGGCGTAAATAACTGGCAGCCCCATTGCTTTTGACTCAATCGCAACCAGAGAAAACGCCTCTTTTACAATCGAAGGCATCAAGACAAAATCATGACTTTCATAAAATGGCCGCGTATTTGACTGATAGCCTGCAAACTCAACTAACTCTCCCAAATCATACTTTTCACAATAATCCTTAAGGCCATCTAGATCCGTACCATCACCAACTACCGTTAAAGAAACATCTACTTTCTGGTTACGAAGAATACGGTAAGCTTCAAGAATCTGGTAAACACCCTTGCTTTCATGAACACGACCAACAAATAGTCCCTTCATCGTCCTATCGCCCTTATACACTTCCCTGTTGGGGCGCTTGTATACATCAAGGCGAATCCCATTGTGAATGGTATGTAGATTCCAATCACCATAGATATCCGCATTTCTTTCTTTTACAGAATCGGATACGCATATTACGTGTTTTGGTAGCACCCCTACTCTTCTCAAGAGTAATTTGATACATCGCTTGATCCGTGATGGCGTCGAATCTCCTAACCGATGCTCCGTAATATGCCATTCACAATTGCTCATCAACCAAACAATCATCCATAACTTCAATGGAGGATAATGTGAGTGCGTATTAATAATCACTTTTCTGTATTTTCTACAAAGAGGGACAAGATTCTTAATCAACCAAGTTAGGCTATTCAGATTTTCATCTGTCGCAACGCGTCGCTCATGCTCTTTATATCTAGTGTGATTAGTAAAGCTTGCATAGAACAATATGTGGTCGATCTGGCGAGCTGACAATTTTTCGCTTATTTGCGCAGGAAAGTCATCCCACCACGCAAACCTCCCACTGGGAGTATTCATCAAGGAAATAACTGCTAATTCCGACTTCTGATATTCTTTCACACTAAGGTCTATGTTCTCGTGAGACTGCTGATTTTAAATACGAAAACTTACAAATAAGTACCAGGAAAAACTGCTTAAATCGATTGAAACAAAGTTATCTAGCCCATCCTCCAGGTGGTCCCTTCACGACTATCGTCCAGAATAACCCCCTGCTCTTTCAGCTCATCGCGAATACGATCCGCCTCTGCAAAATCACGGGCTTTTTTGGCGGCAGCACGCTTATCAATCAAGGCTTCGATCTGCTCGGCAGCAAGGCCATCAGTCTGCTCACCTTGTAAATAGCTTTCAGGATCCTGTTGTAATAGCCCCAAAACGCCAGCCATCCGCTTCAGCTGAGAAGCCAAGCGTCCCGCTTCTTGCTGGGATTCTTTGGCGACCCGGTTCATTTCCCGCACCAGCTCAAACAATATCGAAATTGCACCAGCAGTGTTAAAGTCATCGTTCATCGCCGCCTGGAATCGAGCGTCGAAATCGTTCTCCAAATCACCCTCTTCCACATCCGGTAAGCCGCGTAAGGCGTGATAGAAACGATCCAGCGCGCCCTTAGCTTCCTTGAGGCTGGCTTCTGAATAATCGATCTGACTGCGATAGTGGCCAGCGGTGAGGAAGTAGCGCACCACTTCGGCGTCGTACTTCTCAAGAATCTCACGGATGGTAAAGAAGTTACCCAGAGATTTGGACATCTTCTCTTTGTTAACCCGCACCGCACCGGCATGCATCCAGGTGTTTACATATTTTTTACCGTTGGCAGCTTCCGACTGGGCAATTTCGTTCTCGTGATGTGGGAACGGTAGATCAGGACCGCCACCGTGAATATCGAAGGTTTCACCCAGGCAGCACTTTGTCATCGCCGAGCATTCGATATGCCAACCCGGACGCCCTGCCCCCCAAGGAGACGGCCAGCTAACCTCACCCTCTTTGGCTGCTTTCCAAAGTACAAAGTCGAAGGGATGCTCTTTGCTATCGTTAACCTCTACCCGGGCACCCGCCTGCATCTCATCCAGCTTGCGATTGGTGAGATGGCCATAGTTTTCAAACTTGGAGACCCGATAATAGATATCACCATTGTCCGCCACATAAGCAAAGTCCTTGGCGATCAGGGTTTCCACCATCTCAATAATCTTGTCCATATGAGTGGTGACACGGGGTTGCTGACTGGGGGGTAGAACCCACAAGCGCGCCTCGTCCTCGTGCATGGCGGTAATAAAACGCTCGGTTAGATCATCGCAACTCTCGTTGTTTTCGTTCGCTCGATTGATGATCTTGTCATCCACATCGGTAATGTTACGCACATAGTCCACATCGTAGCCCGCCGACCGCATGTAGCGGGTAATCACATCAAACGCCACCATAACCCGCGCATGCCCCAGGTGACAGTAGTCATAGACTGTCATTCCGCACACATACATACGGATTTTTCCGGGTTCGATAGGCTGAAAGGTTTCTTTCTGACGGGTCAGAGTGTTATAGATCTGTAGACTCATGTCGCTCTTCTAATGGAAGTTAGTGATTGCCCAAAAATGATGGGAAACGGAAAACTACTTTCCGCCCTTACTCCAGGTATCTCTGAGGCCAATAGCCTTATTGAATACCAGATTTTCTTTGCTGAACTCTTTGCGGTCAGCAGCAAAGTAACCTTCACGCTCAAACTGGAAGCAGCTCTCCGGCTCAATATCTGCCAGCCCTGGCTCTACCCAGCAGTTTTCCAGCACCTGAAGGGACTCGGGATTCAGATACTGCATAAAGTCTGATTCACCTTTGTCCGGCGCTTCATGGTTGAACAAACGATCGTAGATGCGCACGGTGGCCGGTTTACCTTCACTGGCAGATACCCAATGGATAACGCCGCGGGGCTTCATCCCTTCTGGAGGATTTTCCCCTACAGTTCCAGGAACCAAGGTGGCGCGAATCTCTACCAAATTACCCTCATCATCCTTGATAGCTTCTTCAGCACGGATTACATAGGCGCTTCGTAGACGGACGTATTCGCCCAGCACCAGTCGCTTGAATTTCTTACGAGACAGAGTGGTGTCTTCGCTAAAGTCGGCGCGGTCGATATAAAGCTCGGGGGTAAAAGGCAACTGCCGTTCACCCATGTCTTTCTTGGGATGAGCCGGCGCAATAACTAACTGACGTCCGCCATCCACATGCTCATCAAAATTGGTGATGACCAGTTTGACTGGATTCAGCACACACATGGCGCGAGGAGCATTCTTATCCAGATCATCACGGATGGAGAATTCCAGTTGGGCAATATCCACCACACCGTCAGACTTCGACACCGGCAGACCATTACAGAAATTGCGGATCGCTTGTGCGCTGAAACCACGACGACGCATTCCAGAAATGGTGGGCATACGTGGGTCATCCCAGCCCTCTACAACCTTGTCATCCACCAGCTGCTTGAGCTTTCGCTTACTGGTAACCGTGTAGTTGAGGTTCAGGCGGCCAAATTCATACTGATTGGGCGCACTGGGAACAGGCAAGTTCTGGAGAAACCATTCGTACAGGGGACGGTGATCGGCAAATTCCAGAGTACAGATAGAGTGGGTAACGCCTTCGATCGCATCCTCTTGGCCATGGGCAAAATCATAGCTTGGGTAGATGCACCACTTATCGCCGGTCTGGTGGTGGCTCTGCTTGCGAATACGGTAAAGAATCGGATCGCGCAGATTCATATTGGGTGAGGTCATATCGATCTTGGCACGCAGTACCCGTGAACCTTCCTCAAACTCGCCCTGCTTCATACCTTGCAGCAGTTCCAGGCTCTCATCCACCGGACGATTGCGGTAAGGACTATCCTTACCGGGCTCGGTAGCCCAACCACGGTATTCGCTGGCTTCTTCTGCACTCAAGTCGCAAACGTAGGCGTTGCCTTCGCGAACCAAATGCTGAGCCCAGGCGTAAAATTGGTCAAAGTAGTCGGAGGCGTAACGGACATCGCCGGACCAGTTAAAGCCGAGCCATTGCACATCCTCTTTGATAGCATCGACGTACTCCTGCTCCTCTTTGGAGGGGTTGGTATCGTCGAAGCGCAGGTTGCACTGACCGCCAAACTCTTCAGCCAGGCCAAAATTGACACAGATAGACTTGGCGTGACCGACGTGAAGGTAGCCATTGGGCTCCGGCGGGAAACGGGTGACGATGCTTGGATGTTTACCGCTGTCTAAATCATCTTTAATGATTTGAGAAATAAAATTGGACGCTTTTAATGGCGCGGATGATTCTTGGTTGCTCATACCGTCTACTTGTTGATTGACTTATCTCGATGGCGACCGGCACTAGCGTACCCGCGCCCTTGGGAACGGAGCATTATAGCCCCGATAACGGTTGGGTGGGAACGTCGATTCACAGAAACTGGAGAAACAATCGGCCACTTAACCTTAGCCGATTGCTTTTAACGGGTTACAGATTGCTATTTCAGGTCAGTTGGCGGCTTCAGATAGCCCTGATAGGCGACAACCGGTAACGTCTGCAGTGCTTCTAACTGCTCTTCGGTTTCCACCCGACTGGCGATGATATCGATCTTCTGTAACTCAGAAAGCGTTGCCAATGAGCTGATGAATGCCGGATCCACCTGATCTCCCATCAGATAAGATACGTCCATCTTCAGATAACTGGGTTGCAGCAGCGCGATTTCGCTAAGCTTATCGAAGTAGTGACCAAAACGATCGATACCACATTGAATACCGAGATTACGGCAAAACGCGAACAATTCAGCAACCGCACTACCATGGGCGATTGCAGCATCTTCCGGTATCTCAACAACCAAAGCCATCCCATTCTCTTTAGCATCAGAGAGATAGCTCTTTAGCCAGGCGATAAAATCAGCATCAACGATACTATCGCCACTTAAATTGATCATGGTGGGAATGTCGGCAGAAATGCTCAGGCTACTCAACTGTTCAAGCACGTATTGGTCAAAGCGCGCGCCCAAGCCAAATTGCTCGACAAAGGGCATAAATTGACCGGCGGAATAGCAAACGTCGTCTTTTTCAATAACAGAAAACAGTTCGTGATAGCGGGGTTGCTGATCACTAACCGACGGCACCTGTTGCAATTGGAAGCTTATCCAATTTTGGTCCATGGCTTGAAGCGTAAGCTGCTTCCAACCTTCACGCCCCAAAATCATTTGACGCTGATCCGGCCGGTGAATGCAGTATGCTTTTACCGGATCCCGGCCCGCTTGCTGCAAAGCTAAATCGGCTTGGGATAGCAGTTGCGATGGCGTTGAATCCGACTGTCTTATCACCGCACCGAGAACACAGATCTGACTACCGGAAACAAAAGGGTTAACAACGGCATCTGCCGATCTAGCCAATATCTGTTTCGCCATCTGTTCAATCTGTTCCAGATCCTGACCGGGTAAGATGGCGGCGAACTCTTTTACAGACACGCGGGCCAGAATCGCTCCTGGAATACGCTGTAGCTGCTCGCTGAATACACTTTGCAAACCACACAAAAGATCATCCCGGGCTTGATAACCTTCCTCTTGATAGACCTGTTCCAAGGAAGGTACAGCCATCAACACCACGGCCCCATGACCCGGTTCAGAAAGCCACTGGTCCATCTGCGCATCAAAAAAGGCGCGATTACCCAGCCCTGTCAGCTCATCCTGAAAAGCCTGCTTTCGCAGCTCTTCGGTCTCTTCTGCCTGTTTCTTGAACACTGCCTGGAGGCACTCAGACATATGGTTGAACGCGCCAACCACTCCGCGTAATTCCGCAATCCGCGGCTGCGGCAAGGGATTTCCAAATTGTTGATTTTCTATCTCTCGACTGCGTTCCTGCAGCTGTCTCAGGGGCTTGAGCAGCTGTTTCAAACCAACAATTAACAACAACCAAAGCGCAAAGAACGCCACTACAAACCACATTAACATTTGGGACATAAGCTGCCAGAACTGTAAATTGGCATAGCCCGGATGCCCTACCACCTTTAGCTCTCCCAGCTGCAACCAACCACTGGTCAGTACCTGCTGGTCCATCACCGGCGAGAACAAATTAAGATCGATAAACCAGCGCGGCACCCCTTCGATTGGCCCATCTTGGATGCGGCTAACTGTTTCATCAGTCGCCACCAACTCCACATCGATTTGTTGATAATAACCACCGTCAAAAACGGCATTGACCACTGATTCAACAGCGACGCGGTCTCCAGATTTCAGGTGGGGGACCAAAGACAACCCCAGAGTAGTGACAGTATTCTGCACGTCCGATTGAAGTTGCCGGGTCAAATAGCCGCGGGTTGAATTGAACTCAATGGTATAAACCACCCCAAGTAGCACACTGAAAAACAGCAGTATCATGATCAGAATCTGTCGATAAAGTGTCATAGCTCTACTCTTACCCATGCATTTAGGTGAATTGGACGATCATTCCAATGGAAACTTTGGTTTTCGCAAAGACTGCAGACGATACCTTGAACGTAGATCGTTCCAACGTTTCAAACGGGAAGCTTTGCCGGTTAACACACCCCGTCCCCGCTCTTTATTCAGCCATAGGTTGCGGCCGTTAAAACTGTAGACAGGCACCAGATCCTTACGCAAATCTGCCGTTTTAATTTCGCCATCGATATTATCAAGAATCAGCGGCACGCTGCGTTTGTTGGGATAGTAGGCAACCACCATATGAAATTGATTGAGGGTCAGCGACTTAACGTAGATCAGTCGTAGCTTGTCGGGGTCCACGCCAAGGTTCAGCAACGACATGTACTTGGCAATACTGAAATCCTCACAATCACCGCCATTGGCGCCGAGAAACTCCAAAGGGGTGGCCCAGTAATCGGTTTCTCCCCACAGATCGATATCATCCAGAAACTGTAGTTGATTGAAAAACTGATTGATGCGCGTCAGTTGCTGGGATTCAGAAAGCCGATTTGCCTCCCCCATTAGCCGTTGCCAGGCTCTGAGTCGACGACCTGCTTGCTCGCCATAGAGTTGCTCTAGTTGGCGACCAGCCGCTTTCCAGTCAAACCCTGCTGGCTGAATCCCGTACGCACCCCAGGAAAATAGCAGCACCCATAGTGCTAGTGAGCCACCAACCCGTTTTACCAGCCACATCGGAAGACTGAGCGATTGACTAAAAAAGGTGTTCAGCCGTCTCTCCCTTTACTGTGGCCGATCAATCCAACGAAACCTTCTGAAACGCAACGATCGACCTTAGGTTTTGATCATTGCGTTAGTTCAGCAGATGCACAAGATCAACTCAGTGCTCATTACCCGCTGGATTGTCTATCTCCAGCGTTTGCAGTAGTTGACCACTGGCATTAAGAACGCGGTACTGAGCCAATAGCCAATCTTTCTCGGCATTAAAATAGGAACGCTCTGCTTCAAATACTTCGTTTTCCGTATCCAGAAGATCCATCAAGCTGCGGCGCCCCAATTCAAACTGTTTGGTATAGGCAGCCAAGGTTTTACGGCTCTCTTCTACATGGATGCGTAAATATTGTAGCTGCTGATCAATGGATTGATAGGCGTTCCAAGCCAGGTTTAACCCTTCAACGACCTGGCGTGCGGCGCTGCGTTGTATGTCCTTGGCTTCAGAACGTTCTTCGCTGGCCTGCTTAATCCGTCCAGTGGTACGGCCACCGGAGTATAGATTGTAGGAGACTCTCAACATCGCGGTGACGTCGTTATCGTGTCCTTCACTGCCGTCCAGGTCATTGTTGGCAGAAGCACCCAACTCAAAACTCAGCTGAGGATAGTTACTGCTCTTTTCAATACGAATTTTTTCGTTGGCTGCGCGAATATCTTCCGCTGCTTGTAACAACGCCGGATGCTGATCCATAGCAATCTCTTCTGCCTTAACCACCGATTCAGGCAGATTGGGCTGCTGAGCGGCTGGAAGTTGCAACTGTTGAGGATTCTCGCCAACAACCCGGAAAAAATTAGTGTGGCTATCGAGCAAATTATTGCTTGCTGCTACTAGGTTACTTTGCGCTCTCGCTAATCGACCCTGAACCTGGGACAGGTCAGAAGTCGATCCGATACCGCTATCAACCCGCAATTGGATTTTATCTTTGATCGCCTTATGGGATTCCAGGTTCTCTTCCGCCAAGCTTAGGATGCGCTGATTATTAACGTTTTCCAGATAAACTTCCGCTGCTCGAAGGGCGATGTTTTCCGCAGTGTCCTGCAATTCATAACGGTCGGCAGTCGCCTCTGCTTCTGCCCGCTGAACATCGCTTTGTGTACGATAGCCATCAAATAGCATTTGACGCAGATTCACCGACAGTTCCTGACGAGTCAGCCCTTTGCTGTGATCACCACTGGCACGGGTGGTGGTATTGTCACTGTTTTCGTAACCAATACCTGCCTGCAGATCAATATTAGGGCGATAGCCACCATTAGCTACGATCACCGAAGCTCGGCGTGCATTATAGCGATCCAGGGCGATCGCCACTTCAGGATTACTTTTGAGGCTTCTGAGAACACTTTCTTCCAGCGTCTGGGCCGAACTACTGCCTGATATCACGGCCAAAGGTAAGATCGTCGACATTGCTGTCACTAAGATCTGCTTATTCACTGAGAGTATTCTCCTTCTCGCTATTTATCGATTTTAACGTTCACGCAGGGCACTTTGCTGTGCCCGCAATATGGGTTTCAGTAGATAGTCCAGCACCGTCTTTTTACCGGTAATAACATCAACCGAAGCAACCATTCCGGGAATTATCGGCAGAGGACGCTGTTCATCACCCAGATGGTTACGATCTGTTCTGACTCTAATCAGATAGAAGGTATCACCCTGCTCATCTTCAATACTATCGGCACTAATGTGCTCCAGTTGACCCTCTAGACCACCATAGATTGAAAAGTCATAAGCGCTGAATCGTACCACGGCACTCAGGCCCGGTCGCAGGAAGGCGATATCCTTGGGCAGAATCTTCGCTTCCACCACCAAATTGTCTTCGGCAGGTACAATCTCAACCAGATCCATTCCCGGCTGCACGACACCACCTACGGTGCTAACTGCAACCTTTTTAATAATTCCGTTGACTGGAGAAACCACCAATGTTCGCTCAACCCGATCCTTTAGTCCCACCTGCGCCTCACGCAGCTGCGCCAATTCGGCTTCCATTTCTGCCAGTCGCTCTTGAGTTTCACTGCGATGCTGAAGCGCAGCTTCACGACGCTTCGCGATATCTTCCTTAACGGCAGCACGAACTTTCGGAAGTTGCAGCCGGGCACCATCAAGGTCCGACTTAATCTTGTTGACCTCGCGCTCTAGTTTGATCAGTTCAACACGGGGAACTACGCCCTGCTTTGCCAAGGGCCGGGTCAACTTTAACTCCTCTAAAACCAGTTTATAGTTAGTGTTCAGATGGCCGATTTTAGACCGCAGTTCTAACCGTTCATGATCGCGCTGTTCAATTTGTCGCTCTAAGATATCCAGCTGATTGCTTAGATTACGCAAGCGTTCACGCAGCTGAGACTGCTCACGACTAACAATCGCTTCGAGGAGCGGCCGCCGAACATCATATTCATCACCCTCGAACAAAGCAGGCATATCCTGTGGGACCACTTGGACAACGGTTCGCCAGTCGTCGCTGCCATCCTTCTGCTGATTAATCTGTACGCTAGCCAATTCGGTTCTTAATCGAGTAACACTAGCCAGCAGGTGATCTAACTGCTGCTGGCGCTCACGGAAGTCGGAATTAAATCGAGTATCATCAATACGCAACAAGGACTGCCCGACATTAACCAGCTCACCTTCAGCCACGAAAATCTCATCAACGATCCCACCTTCAAGATTCTGAACCACCTGCAGTTGCTGAGATGGAATAACCCGCCCTTCGCCTACCGTCACTTCATCCAGCTTTGCCCAGGAAGCCCAAGCCAAGGCAGCAACCACAAACGCGAAAACCACCCAGAGAAGGATCTTTGAACGTCCCGGCGCCTGCAGCAGCGACGCCGCAGCGGCATTATCCACAAAACTTTCCAATCCCTGTTGCGGAAGACTCTGAGGAGCAGACTTACTCATTTCCGGCTCCCTTTGGACCTTGGGCTGTACGCACCCGTCCCTCTTGCAACTGTTTTAACACCAACTCTTTAGGACCGTCCGCCACCTTCCGCCCTCTATCTAAGACGATAACCCGGTCGACGGCTTCTAACATGCTGGTTTTATGGGTGATCAGGATAAGCGTGCGACTGGGGTGCAAGGTCCTGAGACGCTCCAGCAAATTCTTTTCAGCCCGGCTATCAAGATGATTGCTGGGCTCATCAAATAGCAAAATATTAGGTCGCAACAACATAGCCCTCGCTAAAGCTACCGACTGACGCTGCCCCCCGGAAAGAAAACGACCGCCCTCACCCACAGGCCGCTCGATACCCTGGGGATCAACATCGGTAAAGGCATCGACGCCTGCGTACTGAACGGCACTCAATACAGTCTCGTCATCTACGTAGGGAGCACCCAGGGTGATGTTGTCTCGAATCGATCCATAAAACAGCTGGCTATCTTGAGTCACACAGCCAAGATTTCGACGAAGATCTGCCGGATGTATCTGTCCAAGACTGATGCCATCGACGCGAATATCCCCCTGAGTCGGCTGAAACAGCCCGCTAAGAAGCCGGGCAATCGTACTCTTACCCGCGCCAATTCGGCCGATGATCGCCACTTTCTCGCCGGCTTTAATTGAGAAACTAATAGAATTGAGAACTTGGTTTTCTGTGCCAGGATAGTGAAATGCTACCTGATCAAAGTCGATCCGTCCCTCTAGTTTGCGGCGATGAATATGCTTTTGGTCCGACTCATTCTCTTCCGGAGCAGACATAATTTGCTCCATCACCCGCATGGAAGCCTTCGCCTGATTATAGCGAGTCGCCAAAAACGATAACTGAGCCATCGGAGCGATTGCACGATTACCCAACATCACACCGGCGATAATGCCTCCCATACTGATCTCCCCAGCAGCAACCAGGTAGACCCCGTAGACTACAGTGGCGACCGTCACCATCTGTTGCAGATAGGACGATAACGAAGAAACAGAGTTAGAGATTTTGCGGCTGGCGATTTCGCAATGACCAATTTCCGCGACAGCTTGTTCCCACTGACTCTGCACCCTACTCTGAGCACCGGTCAGTTTCACCGTTTCCATACCTGCCAGACACTCAACCAGCAGTGCATTTTTTTGAGCACTATGTTGGGCGGATTTTTCGATCGATTCTGCCAACGGCCTCTGTATATAGAGACTGTAGAGCAACATGATTGCCACAGCCGCCAGAGGTACCAGCACCAAAGGCCCGCCAATCAGCCAGATGACAAACAAGATCAACAGCGCAAAAGGCATATCAACTAAGGAGCCGACGGTTGCAGAGGTTATAAATTCACGCACGCTTTCAAAAGACTGCAGGTGATTGGCGAAAGCCCCCACAGAAGGTGGTCTAGCCTCCAATCTCATTCCCATCACACGAGCAAAAATCCGCGCAGAAACCTGTAGATCGATCTTTTTCCCAGCAAGATCGATAAAATGTGACCGAAGCTGCTTGAGGATAAAATCAAACAGAAACACGATCCCCACACCCACCGTCAGTACCCATAGCGAGTCGAATGCCAGATTCGGTACGACACGATCGTAGACATTCATTACAAAAAGCGGTGAAGCCGCGGCAAACAGATTGATCAGGACGGATGCCACCAGCACATCACGGTACACCGGCGCAGATTCTCGCACCGTTTTCCAAAACCAATGACCTGATTTGGTATCAAGAACTTCTGGCGAGCGTTCATCAAAGCGAAATTTTTGCTTTACGTAGAACAGATGGCCACTGTAAAGACTCTGCAACTGCTCCAAAGGAATCCAGTCCTCACCACCTCGCGCTTCAGGCTGTAGTATTTTTACTCGGCCCTGCTCTCGGTCGATCTCCATTAACAAGCAGCATCTGCGTTCTTTCAGTAGCAAAAGACAAGGTAGCAACTGGTCCGGAATTTGATCTAGGCTATGATCAGCCAGCCGCGCCGTCAGACCGGCTCGTTCAGCTGCACGAGGAAAAAGATCAACCGTCAGTCGATTGTCTGAGAGAGGTAGTCCGGATGTTAAAGCATCTTCAGAGTGAGGGTTGCCATAATAGCGGCTCAATAGCACCAATGAATCCAGCAACGGATCCACCAACTGATCATGTGCTGACCCAATTTGCCAGCCTTCTATGTAGGGATCTGATGAATTCATCTGCTTGTACTTCTTGTTATCAGATACAGAAAAAGGGCCCCCCTAGAGGGTGAGCCCTTTTTACCAACGGCTACTAATCGATGATCAGTTTACTGTCGTTTACCAATTTAGTCAGTATTTCTGGACTAGAGGTTGTAGCATATTCCGTTGTTAAATCAACTCCCTCCAACACAATAGATTGGGTAACTCCTCCGCTACCTGTTGGTGTGACGTCAATTTGAGTATCGCCGTCAGCATTCAAAGAAACATTGAGATAGCTATCAAGATTCGCACTGTTTTCACCCTGAAGGAGATCGCTTAGATCTAGAGCATCGTCGGTAAGATTGAAATCAGTGATACTATCAGCTCCTGAATCTCCATCCTTCCAAATAAATAGATCCTGTCCGGAACCTCCAGTGAGAATATCATTGCCATCACCACCTACAATTTGGTCATTGCCGGACAAATCGATACTCGTAGCCACCGTTCCGTTTGGCGACACATAAATGTGTACTGTTGCAGTGCTAGATCCACCATTTCCATCAGCTATTGAGTAATCAAAGCTTCCATTTCCTGTGAAGTCCTGATCCGGCGTATAAACTAAGCTATCGTTTATCATAGAGACCTCACCGCCCACCGCATTATCAGTCGATATTACGGATAAAGGATCACCTTCTGGATCAACATCATTCGCTAACAAACTACTACTAGATACAACTAATTGCTGGTTAATACCGGTGACTAGCGATGAAACTGTAGTATCGGCACCTAAGACGTTGTACTCACCAACTTGTCCAAACTCATCAACGTGGCCGAGTTCAACTTTTAGAGTGTACCGACCCGCTTGGTCCCAATAGATAATCTCAATAGAGTGATATCCATCTTGATCGATGGTAAAAACCGGATGCCCATCTGTTGTTGGCGCTTGATTTTTATCGACTCGAGCTACCTCAACGCCATCAATTCGAATGCTATATCCATCGTCTCCAGTTACTTGAAATTTATAATCACCCTGTGAGAGAGATACAAAGCCTTGCATCCTAATTATTGCATCACTGGTATCTCCTGGATCAGTGCTCAAAGAAGACGCATCACCTCTCAAAAATTCTTGTAGGTTGTCAGCCCTTCCTAAATCATAATTGGGTCCTTGTTTAGAGGCCCAATCATAATCTATCTCTGTAGATACAAAGGTAGCATCAGCCTGTTTTAGCGACTGGTTTAAAGAGTTTGCTCTGTCTATGCCTAAAAACGTTTCTACTTGGCCAATACTTGACAAATTGAATCCATCCACCCCCTGCTCATAACCGAAGTATTCGCCGAGTAAGCCTGCATTTCCAAAGTCATCATTGGCAGTTGGATTTGTATTAATCTGAACCGTGGCATCATCATCGGCGGTGACACTGTTGCCCGCCCCATCCGTGGTGGTCACACTGGCGTTGACGCTGGGATTGTTCAACAACGCTGATCC
>JAPHRD010000121.1 GCA_026196225.1 Motiliproteus sp. | reverse complement strand
GGGGCGTGGCTACTCAGCCGATGGTCATGGTACCGCGGTGGCAGCGATTATTGCAGCGGCACGCAACAACGGAGTCGGGGCTGCAGGTATCGCCCCTGGTGTCGAGATCTCCAGCTACAAAGCATGCCATCCCCGACGTCCCGGCGGAATGTCGGCGCAGTGCTGGAGTAGCAGTATTGTGAAGGCGCTGGATGAAGCGATCAGCGAGAATATTCCGCTGATTAACATGAGCCTGGGTGGACCACCATCTCCGTTGCTGCAGCGTATGCTGGAGGTGGCAGAACAACGGGGACTTATGGTGTTTGCGGCGGCCGGTAACGGTGGCGCCAATGCAAGCCCGGTTTATCCCGCGGCTTTACCTCAAAGTTTGGCGGTGACTGCGGTGGATACCGATCGACAGCTCTACCGTATGGCCAACCGCGGCAGCTACATCAATGTGGCCGCTCCTGGAGTGGATATCATCACCGCCGGACCGGAAGGTGGCCAGCCGATTTTGTCCGGAACCTCCATGGCGACGGCGCATGCGACGGGCGTTGCAGCATTGCTGATGCAAGCTAACCCCGAGATGACTGCCACCGAAGTGGCTGCCATTTTGGAATCCACCAGCGAAGATCTGGGGGCCGAGGGAATAGATAGCGAGTTTGGCTCCGGATTGCTGAATGCCTGTCAGGGTGCCAGCCAGGTGGCTGATGTCAGCGGACTCTGCGGAGGTGCGCTATGAATAACAAATTGATTATCTGGGGGCTGGTTGTGCTGGCCCTTGGTGGCTGCAAAAAACCGACGGTGCAGCAACAGGACGGCGACACGGCTAAGGCTGATGCGAAGGCTAAACAAACAGAACAGAAGGCATCTGCCGATCAAAAGCCCGCTCAGGCTAAACAGGCCGATATAAAAGCCAAGTCGCAGACCGAACCGGTTAAAGAAAAAGCCCAGCAACCGCTGCAGAATCAGCCATCTGATCAAAGTGGCAAGGAATTGACTAAAGCGATGGATAAAGGGGCGATGGATAAGGGCGCGATGGATGCGGTGCCAGCCTCTGAAAACAACTATCCAACCGCTAAGGATAATTTCAGCTATGGACCGGGAAGAGCCATTCCTCGTCTGGTGATGCCTCCTTTTTCCAAGCCCGGGCCTTTAGCGGATGCTCGAGATCCCATAGATCCCACCTTACCCTGCGGTACCGAATTTGCGGCTGCGCCGCTAGATATTGGCCCCAAGGAAAACTGGGCGACCAAAAAGGCCAAGCAGGCAGCGTTGGGTGCGCTGGGTAGCCTCTTTGGTGGCGGCGGTGGAGGCGGCGGTTTATTCGGCTCTGAAGGTGGTGGTGATTTTGACGATGACGACAAGCCGCCCACCGTAAAAGACTCGATTCCCAAATCCGCTCGTCAGGAATTTCACGATAAGCTTAGCGATACGGAGCTTAGTATTTCCGGTCGTGTTAACGAAGAAGGGCTGTTGCTCAGCACTCGAATAGACGATGCCCCGGACAAGGCAACTTTCCATCATATCTATATCGAGGACTCTAAGTGTCGTCGTCATTTTCCAGACAAGTTGCTCAACTACAAGTTGTGGCTGGAATGGTCGCTGTCAGTCAGTTGGACAAAGACCACCAAGAACTACACCAACGATGAGCTGACGTCGCAGAAGAGTGAGTCGGGCAGCTACTTTAACAGTGGAACCACTGATTTAGGGCAGGGAAGCATCAACCTGTCAGACTTTGCCGGTAGCGATGCCTACCAGCAGCAGTTGTTGTCTGAAATGCCACCGCCAATCTGGCGTCGAATGGGCTTTTCTTCTCCAGAAGCCGGAGTGCGAGGTTTAGGCAGCCGTTTTGCAAAGGTGACCCCTGAGCAACTGCAAAAGGGTGACAGCATTGCTGTTGTACACTTTACTCAGGCGGTGAAAGGACGCTATGTCAGTCGCGGCATTCCTTTCAAGATGAGCCCGGGTGCAGACGGCTTAATCAAGTTTTCCCGCCTATAAATCGATGGGTAGATAATCCGATCTGGTCTAGCCGTGGTTGCTAGATCAGATAAGGATGAGACTGCTGTTGTCCCCAACGTCGGCTTCGATGACCTTCACAACAGGTCGATTCACTATTCTTAGCAGAGCTAAAAATCCACTTGCTGAGAGATGGTTGGCAAGGTGGAGGCTAGCAGCAACACGGCCATGGTGACATTGAAGTATCTTATTCTCGTCGGGTTACGTAGGAATATCTGAGATTGTTTTCCCGCCGCTGCCCAAAAGGTCACAGAAGGGATATTTACAGCGGCGAACACCGCTGAAATGATAAGAATTCCCTGCCATGAGGCTGACAGGTTGTAGATGCTGATCGCAGCGAGAGCCATCGACCAGGCCTTGGGATTGATCCATTGGAAACTGGCTGCTGCCAAAAAATTCATCGGTTTGTATTGGATGCTGGTATCGCTAGCAGGGCTGCTGAAAGCTATCTTTATCGCCAGATAGACCAGATAAATAATACAGCCAGCCTGCAGCGCTTGCAGCACTATGGGATACTGGGAGAACACTCCCATAATCCCAACCCCCACCAGCACCACCATCAAGCTAAAACCGAAAATGATTCCAAGCATATGTGGAATGGTGCGAACGAAGCCAACATTTGCTCCAGATGTCATCAGCATGATGTTGTTGGGCCCTGGCGTCGCAGTCGATACGAATGCGAAGGTCGCTAAGGCGATTAGTTGCTGGTATTCCATAGCCGGTCCTGAATGAGGGGAACTGCCCTCCTATTTTATTGATTTGCTGTGCGAATTATCTTTCTATTTTTTGCTGTAGATAGGGGGGTAGCGCAATAAATCGTATCTAGCTGCAGGTTGGGGGAAATAATATTGCGTGGGGTGGATGTGGTCTGAGATATTCAAAATTGAGCAGACCTCCCTCCACGATCAACAATCTTCACTTTTCGACTCGAAGCCGACGAACCTATCGCCCCGCTCTACGCTCTTTTCCGGCCATTAGCCTATACTTTTAGCTCCTACCGGTTTTGGTTGTGCAAGTAGCAACACCTGAGGTACTGAGGAGGTTGCGATGAGTAATCCTGCTATTTCTATCCCAGCTGTCCCCCTTTCGAGCCCTAATCTAGCGTCGACTAGGGCGGTATTGGAAAGCGCCGCGCCCGCCGTACAGCAGCAGGTTACTCTTAGTGTGCTGAAACAGGCCATCGAATTTGAAGGAGAGCTGGCATTGCAGTTGCTTCCGCAACCGGGGCAGGGGGTATCTCTGCAAAGTATTTCTGGATCGAACACGCTGGGCCAGAGCATCGATATTCTGGTTTAGCCAACATCATTCATAAGTCATCTTCCGCTGCACAGAATCACCGAATTTCTCTCGTTGGATTTCTCCACTTTTAATTTCTATAAATAATTTTTAAAAAGTTTGAACCCTTCTTGCCACTGACTGTGACCTACGGTTTGAAAACACCATTTGGCCAGCCGAAATGGCCGCATTAATCAAATTGATCGCAAGAGGATTTAACCATGAAAACTTTTTCTAAAATGACTTTGGCTACTGCTGTAACTGCTATTGCTCTGACCGCTGGTGTGGCTCAGGCCGGCCCTGGAGGTTACTACTACGGGATTAACAAGATCGATTACACCAATAGCTTTAACACTGATCGAACCACTGATGTTTCTATTGATCGCAGTCAGAAGTTTAAGGCCGATACCCGTCTTAACTACGATATTGACCGCAGCCGTAGCACCGAGATAAACCGTGACTACCGTCTGAACTACGGTCTGGACTACAAGATCGATAACATCAAGGCAAACCAGTCTCTGAACCAGTTCCGTGCTTACGGTTCCAATGTTGGCCAGAATGCTGCAAACGTCGGTGGTGCTAGCGGTCACTCGATGAATCAGACTCAGGGTGGTACTTCTGTGGGGTCACTGGTGAAGGAGACTTCAGTTTCCAAGCGTAAGGGTCATAACTTCCTGTCTCCTAGCTACACTTCTGGCTTTGGTTCGCAGAGCAAGGGCAACATGTACGGTAGCCATATTGGTGGCTCTCAGTCTGCTATGCAGATGGGTAACGTGGTTAATGCTCAGAACAATGCTCAATCTCAGAACGCCACTTCTGGGGTAGGCAGCATCGATGCGGTGAGCAACTCTGCCGCTAAATAAACAACCTAACTCGCGTTAAAAAGCGCAACAAAACCGGGCTTAAATGCCCGGTTTTTACGTTATCGTGCAGGAAAAATGACTTATCTCACCATGCTAATACTTTCGACCCAGTTTTTTAGTGCGAAGGTGTTCTATGGCCCTAAATGCCCCAGGACTAGCATGGATTATGTAGCCACAAACATTGTTTGCAGGTTACGAAAAGCATCACGAGGTATTTTAAATTTCACATTTTTAGGGAGGATTTTCCCATGCAGTGGACTGACCCCGCGTTTTGCGATTTGCGTCTCGGCTTCGAAGTGACTGCGTACGTTTACGTACGTTGATCTGGGAGCAACGGGATTGGTCACCCAATCCCGTCCCGAGCGCGCTAATCAGGCCTACAGAGCCAGCCATAACTACAAGAAATAACGAAGACATCGGATGTTGCTAACTAGGAGTATCGCAGATGAGTACTCAACATCAGGTGCAGATGCAGGATCGGTACGAAATCAATCCGCTGTTTCTGTTCCGCTGGGAAGAGTCCCAGGAATCCCACGTACTGCTCTATCCCGAAGGAGTGGTGAAGCTTAACCAAACTGCTGCCACCATCCTTAAACACTGTGATGGTGAGTTAACCGTCGACCAGTTTATTACCGAAATCGCCAACGAGTTTGATCAGACCGATCCGGAAGTGATTGCCCAAAGTGTTGTTAAGTTCCTGGAGGCCTCCCATGACAAAGGCTGGATCAGAGCTAAGAATTGATGGCGACGGGAAACCCATTTGGGTATCCCTGGAGCTAACCTACCAATGCCCCCTCAAATGCGTGTTTTGCAGTAATCCACTGGATTATGACAGCTACCGTGAGGGTGAACTGACTACCGAGCAGTGGAAGAAGGTGATCCGTGAAGCCCGTGAAATGGGGGCGATGCAGATCGGATTTACCGGCGGTGAGCCAACCCTGCGCAAAGATCTGGAAGAACTGATCGGTTATGCCGACGACCTGGGTTTTTACACCAATCTGATCACTTCAGGAGTGGGGCTGACCGTCGAGCGCCTGCAGCGGCTGAAAGAGCTGGGGCTGAAACATATCCAGTTGGGTTTCCAATCCTGCGATGAGCAGGTGGCCAATCAGATGGCTGGCGTTGAAAGCTATCAGCGCAAGTTGTCGATCGCCAAAGAAATTAAAGCCCTGGGATTCCCCATGGTGCTCAATGTTCCGGTAACCCGTCAGAACCTGCCGCAGATCCCCGATATTCTGCTACTGGCTGAAGAGCTGGAGGTGGAATATATGGAACTGGCCAACGTTCAGTATTACAACTGGGCGCTGGTTAATCGTGATCAGCTGTTGCCGACCCGCGCCGAATTGGAGTGGGCAGAGCGGGAAGTTAATAAATTCCGCGAGCGTATCGGCGATAAGATGACGATCTTTTTCGTTATTCCCGATTACTACGACGGTCGACCCAAAGCCTGCATGAATGGTTGGGGATCGATTCACCTGACCATCGCGCCTGATGGTTCGGCACTTCCCTGTTCGCAGGCACGCACTCTAAAAGATCTGACCTTCCCCACGGTGAAAGACCATAGCTTGAAATGGTTGTGGGAACAGTCCGAGACCTTTATGAAATACCGCGGCGACAAGTGGATGAAAGAGCCCTGCTGTAGCTGTGATGAACGGGAGAAGGATTTCGGTGGTTGCCGATGTCAGGCGCTGGCGCTAACCGGCGATGCTGCCAATACCGATCCAGCTTGTAGTAAATCGCCCCATCACCACGTGATTCAAGAGGCTATCAGTGGCGCTGAGATGGCGCGGGAGCTGGAGATTAACCAGCGTCTGATCGTACGGGAAGCCGGTGCGGTTGCGGTGGAGTTGAAAACTGAGGTCGAGGCATGAGACTACCCCATGAAACCATGGCCGGTAGCCTGACGGCGGGGGTCGCTTTGACCCTGCTGTTGGTGTTGCTGCTTCGCGCGTTCTTGGCTTAAGACCGGGAGTCACTTATGGAGTTGCCGATCGTAGATCTTCTGTTGCGCTGGCTGCACCTGGGTTTTGCGTTGGTGTGGATCGGACACAACTATGCCAGCTTTATCCAACATCCAGGCTTTCGCCCTTTTAATGCCGAGACCAGCGAAGATGCTCGCACCGCCGATCTGAAGCAGCGGATGACCCGTGAGCATGGCACCTTCAGGTACGCTTCCATCGTCGTTTGGTGCACGGGGATGGGGATGCTCTGGTATCGAGGCTGGCTGCTGGATGCGCTGACCCTAAATGGTCCGTTAGCAGTGATTGGTGTCGGTGCCTGGATCGGTACCCTGATGATGCTGAATCTGTGGTTTATTATGTGGCCTCATCAGAAAAAGGTGCTGGGTTTTGTTGAAGCGCCTGTGGAGGAGCGGGTGCGTTGCTCGAGAATCACCTTCCTGGCGTCCCGTACCAATACTATTTTATCTATTCCGTTGTTGTTCTTTATGGCTGCTGGCAGCCATGGATTGCATCTGTTCCACTAGGGTTAATCCAATGGCTGTATCCACTTCTGCTGTTTACAACTTCGGTTCCGGTCCGGGAATGATGCCGTCGCAGGTATTGCAACAAGCTCAGCGGGAGATGCTTAACTGGACAAACAGCGGCCATTCGGTGTGGGAAATGCCCTTCACCGGCAGTCAATTTCAAGCGATTGCCGACCAGGCACGAGAGGATCTGCGCCAGCTGCTTCAGGTTCCCGACCATTTCCGTATCCTGTTTATGCAGGGCGGGGCCTCGGCACAGTTCTCCCTGATTCCGATGAATCTGCTAAAGCAGCGAGGCCGCGCTGACTATGTGGATACTGGTCACTGGTCCGCCAAAGCGATCAACGAAGCCCGCCGCTACTGTTCGGTGGGCGTGGCTGCCTCTTCCCAGGAGGAGGGGTATCGGTCTATTCCCGATTTTGATCGTTGGCAGTTAAGCCCGGATGCAGGCTATTGTCATATCACCAGCAATGAGACGGTAAACGGGGTTCAGTACCCGGATTTTCCTGATACAGGGACGGTTCCGCTGGTTGCCGATATGACCTCTGATTTTCTATCCCGGCCAATTGATTTCAATCGTTTCGGTTTGGTTTACGCCGGTGCCCAGAAAAATATTGGACCGGCTGGATTGACCATCGTGATTATCCGGGAAGATTTGATCCGGGAGCCGATGGCCACAACTCCCAGCGCCTTCAGCTATCAGGTGATTGATAGCTGCAATGGCCGTTTCAATACCCCACTCACCTATGGTGTCTACCTGGCGGGATTGGTTTTCAAATGGTTGTTGGCAGAGGGTGGGGTTGCAGCGATGGCGCGTCTTAACCAAAACAAAAGCGGTCTGTTGTATCGGGCAATTGATCATAGTGATTTCTACCACTGTGGAGTGGAAGAGGGTTTTCGTTCCACCATGAATCACTGCTTCGGTGTTGTGGATTCGTCGTTGACGTCTGTCTTCTTACAACAGGCGGAAGCGGAAGGGCTGCTCTATTTAACCGGCCATCCGGCGGCGGGTGGGGTGCGCGCCAGTGTGTATAACGCAATGCCGCTACAGGGTGTTGAAGCCTTGATCGAGTTTATGGATCGCTTTGCAGTGCAGGCCGGATCGAGTGCCTGTCGGCAGGCGCTAAACTCAGGCGCTAAACTAAGGTAGTTGTCGTCCATGGCAGTTGTGAACCTACCTGAAAATACAGGATCAACATACAGTCGATTCTACTCTCGGTTTTACCCTCGATTGGTGAGTGCGATGATGCGTTGTTCGCCCAGCCTGACCCGTAAACTGGTATTTGCCGGTTGGCGTCTTCAGATAAGCTGCCCCAATGATTTCTCCCATGAAGGGCTGTCTTCAGCGAAGGGGGGGGTATCTGAAATAGCACGTTCTAAATCGGTCATGGGTATTCATTTCGATAATGCTCTCGGCGTGGCTGCCGGTTTTGACCGTTTTGGTCAAATTGGCGATGGCATGGGGAAACTGGGTTTTGGTCATCTGGAAATAGGCACTGTGACTCCCGCCGATATGGATCGGGTTATGCTGCCGTCACCGAGAGAGAATGGTTCTTTTCGTCTGGGTGCGAATATTGGCAAACAGCTAGACAGTAGTCTGGCCGATGGCGTCGACGATTACCTTCAGGGCTTGCAATGGGCTTGGCCGTTTGCTGACTATATTGTTATCAATCTCAGTGGCGGTACCTCCCGTTCTTATCTACAGTCTGAAAACTTTCAGGTATTGGAATTTCTGCTCAATAGTCTTAAGCAGCGCCAAGTGCGCTTGGCTGAGCAAACACTGCGATTCTGTCCGCTAGTGGTCAAACTCAACACCCGAGTGGGCCTGGTGCCTCTACGACCGGTGCTAGATTTGATCTTAAAGCTTGGGTTTGACGGGGTGATGGCTGCTGAAGATGTTGGCAAAGGCGGCACGCTGCCTGAGCTAGATCAGTGTTTTCAGCAGCAGGTTGGTGCCCGACTGACTACACTAAAACAGTATCTTGGAGAGGATGTTGCGCTGATTTCGGTGGGTGGTATGGCAACGCTGGCAGACGCTGAGCAGCGCATGCTTGCCGGAGCATCTTTGGTCCAGATGCATAACGCGCTGGTTTATCGGGGACCTATCCTGCTGCGGGAAATATCGGCGCACTGTATGCCAGTTCATTAGTGGTAAAGTTCATGACCAAACAAGTTCTCGGTACCCGACAGGGGTATTCAAAAAGTGGCGATGCAGAATCGGCGGTGATCGATCTAAAAACGCAGATAGCGCAACCTGAGATATCGCTGATTCTGGTGTTCTGTTCGCTTCACTATGATATTCATGCCCTGGCGCAGGCATTACAAAGGGCGTTTCCAGATACTTTGGTGGTGGGTTGCAGCACCGCCGGAGAGATTGGACCCAAGGGTTATAGTAGTGAAAGTATCACCGCTATCTCTTTCTCCGCCAGCGAGTTCTCCGTCTCTCTGCAGCAGTTCGATGATCTTCAGGGACTGTCCTTGAATCACTGGCGTAAAACCGCTGCTAAAGGCCACAGTGTTCATAATACCCGTTATCAACTGCATGATGACAGCAACACCTTTGCGCTGCTGTTAGTTGATGGGATGTCTGTGCGAGAGGAGCCTTTGGTGAGAATGATCGCCAGCGCCATGCCCAAGGTGCCGTTGATCGGTGGTTCTGCCGGCGATGATCTGGCTTTTAAAGCCACCTATCTGTTTCATCAAGGTGAGCTGTTGGAAGATGCCGCCCTGCTATTGATGATTACTACCCAGCTCCCGTTTAAAGTCTTCAAGACTCAGCATTTTCAGGCCACGGAACAGCGTATGGTGGTCACCGAAGCGGTTCCGGAGAAAAGAAAAGTTACCGAGATCAACGGCCATCCCGCTGCATTGGAATACGCTCGATTGCTGGGCATCAGCAGTGAGCAGCTATCACCACTGGTCTTTGCCGCTCATCCGGTGGTGGTGCGCATGGGGGATGCAGAGTTTGTACGCTCGATCCAGAAGGTGAATGACGACGGAAGCCTGACCTTTTTCTGTGCTATCGATGTTGGCATCGTATTGCGTATCGCTTGTGGTGTCGATATGGTCAGCGACCTTGATCAATCCATGCAGCGAGTGCGGGAGCAGTTGGGTCAACCTCAGGCGGTTATCACCTGCGACTGCATTCTGCGTCGTTTGGAGCTGCAGCAGGAGTCCCTGATGGATCCTGTCTCTGAGATATTGGCTGAACATCGTTGCATTGGCTTCAGCACCTATGGGGAACAGTTCAACGGCGTGCATGTGAACCAGACTTGTACCGGAGTGGCCATTGGATACCCAAGTGACTGACAGTTTTTCACCTATCGGTGGCGGCGCCAGTAAATCGGAATTGCTGACTGAAATCGATCGGCTACAGAAGATCATCTATGTATTGATGGATCGGGCTGAGCAGGGCGTTAACTCCGAAGCGACGGATTTTTCCCTGTTCCAAACCACCATTACCTTAGAAGATAAAATCCGCCGTCGTACCGAAGAATTGGAATCGGCGATGCAGCAATTGGACGATTCTAACGCTGCATTGGAACAATCGCTGCAGACCTTGCATCAGACACAGCAACAATTGATTGAATCTGAAAAGATGGCAGCTCTAGGTCATTTAGTGGCCGGTGTTGCCCATGAAATCAATACGCCTGTTGGTGTGGGGGTTACCGCGGTCTCCCACTTGCGAGAGCATAACCGTCAGATCGTTGCTCAGGTCAAAGCGGGGCAACTGACCAAGGGAACCCTGGAAGATTATCTGACAGATATTCAAGAAAACTCAGAACTGGTTTTGACCAATCTTCAGCGTGCTCATGAATTGGTTCAGCGATTTAAACAGGCTGCTGTGGATCAGGCCACCTACGAACAGCGAGTGTTTGATCTGCCACAGCTGCTTTGGGAAGTATTGGACAGTCTAAAACCTCGACTGCAAGAAAGTGATGTTGAATTTGAAGTGGCCGGTGCGGGCCCCTTGGAGATTGATAGCTACCCTGGGGTGATCGCCCAGGTAATCACCAACCTGGTCATTAACACTTTAGAGCATGCCTTTGACGACGGTGGCTCCGGTAAAATTACCGTACAGTTGGAGCACGACGGTGAGCAGATCTATCTCTATTTTCGAGATACGGGTAAAGGCATCAGCGCTGATGTTATCGATCATGTTTTCGAGCCCTTTTACACCACTCGCCGTGGAGAAGGAGGGACTGGTCTTGGCCTCCATATCTCCTACAACCTTTGCAGTGAGGTGTTGGGCGGGAGTCTTGAATGTTTGCCCTCTCCGGCAGTTGGCGCGGAGTTTCTGTTGAAATTGCCACTGATTCACAACAGCACTGAAAAATAATCTTCATGAATATGGAGTATTTTGGCTGTTGTTGTGGTCACTTCCTGTAGCGATATTGCCGCCAATCTTGATCTGACTCAGTTAAATTTTTTTGCGCCTGCGTTATAGTTTCCGAACTGCACAAATGATCTGGTTTCAGTGAGTTGAAATTGAAGTAGGTCAAGTAGTAAAAAGCCTCTCTTTGGTCGTACTACCGGTCGTAGTCCTAGGTGTAGTGCTTTCGTCTCTCGCTCTATCCCCCCCTTGTCTGTGGTCTTAAATAGTTAAAAGTACCGCAGTCCGAAAGTCGCAAAAAAAGCCTGCCTTTGCCGAATGCCGTTATTGGCTTCGCTTCCCGATAATCGATCCATCGATTCAAATACATTAAATCCGTAATGCCGGGGGGCGACATGAAGAACAATAAAGTTAAGCTTTTAGCAGTGGCAGTAGCCATGGGTATGAGCGCACAAGCCAGCGCTGAGATTCAACTGTACGATCACGCAGGTACTACCTTTGCTGCTGATGGTCTTCTTAATGCGTTTTACGTTCACACTGATGACAAAAGCACTGACGAAGAGAAAGGTCGTGTACGCATGGGCTTCCTGCCTAACTACATCGGTTTCAACGTCGGCAAGCAGATGGGCGATCTGAAACTAGGCGCACGTTCTTCTTTCTGGGTAACCATTAACGACGGAACCTCCGGTGCAAGTGATACAAATATCGATATTCGTCAGTTCTACGGCACCGTAGATGGCGAGTGGGGTCAGGTTCTGTTCGGTAAGGACTTCGGTCTTTACGGTCGTAGCAACATCTTCCTGGACGAGCTGCTGCTGGGTACCGGTCTGCCAGCACCAACAGGTGGTGCGGTAACCTTCGGTAATATCTCTGCCGGCTATCCTTATGCAACTCCTGTGGCTCAGATTACTTATCGCAGCCCTGATATGAATGGCTTTAAAGTGGCTGTTGGTGTTTTAGATCCTGATACAGGTACTACTTCAACCCCAGGTGAAGACATCAGCGCTCGTTTTGAAACCGAATTGACCTATAACGGCTCTTTTGATGGCGGTTCCTATACCGCATGGGTAAACGGTGCCACTGGCGAAAACAGCTCAGGCGATAGTGTGAGCGGTGTTGGTTATGGTGCTCAAGTTGCCTTTGGTGGTTTCAAGCTGACTGCCTCTGGATTTGATTCCGATGGTATCTCTTCTGTTATTGCTGATCTCACTACTGCCGATGGTATGGATTCTGATGGTTATTTGCTGCAGGCCTCATACAGCTGGGGTAATAGCCGCATCGTACTGTCTACGTCTGAGACCGACACAGATGACATCATTTTGGCACCTGGAGGTCCTGCAAAAACTGAATTGAATGCCATTGCCTACTTCCACAAGATCAACGACAACTTGCAGATTGTGGCTGAGTATAACGAGAGTAAGCAGAATGTCTTCAATGCTAGCTCTTCTGCAACAGGCGATGTAGACCAGTTCGCGATCGGTGCTGTTCTGACCTACTAAGATTTAAGTTCCAAACTGCCACCTCCAAACTGGTAGTTAAACTTGGCCGCGACTCTGCCCCCTTCAACAGATTCGCGGCCCTTCTTTTTTTGGGGATTGGTAATTCCTCAAATCCATTTCCGTTAAAGCATCAATACAATTAAAACAACAAGGAGCACTATCATGCCCAAATATTTGATCGAACGTGAAATACCCGGAGCGGGAAATCTGACAGCCGAGGAGCTGCAGGGGATTTCGCAGACCTCATGTGGCGTGCTGCAGAAGCTGGGATCAGAGATTCAGTGGCAGCATAGTTATGTAACCGGTGATAAAATCTACTGCGTTTACATCGCACCCAATGAAGAGATGGTCCGTGAGCACGCATCTCAGGGTGGCTTTCCGGCCAATAGCGTGGCGGAGATTGCGACGGTGATCGATCCGACCACCGCCGAATAACGGCTAGCTCATTTGTTAGTGGACCTTGCGGTCTATCACCCCTGAAACCGGAGTCAGTTGTAGTTTCGGGGGCTGTCTTATCGGCTCAACGCTACCGTCATTACCTTCGTAAGCCAGCACTACCTCCTTCACAAAGTCATCCCGAACAATATCCGCTTGGACGAAATTCTGCACACCTACCGATGGGCTGTTGCGGAAACGTTTAACCACATCGGCCAAACCGCTTTCCCCACCTACCGGCAGATCACACTGACGGGTGTCACCGTTAATGATCAGTTTGCTGTTGCGGCCTAATCGGGTGAGCAGCATCTTCATCTGCCCGGCGCTGGCATTCTGGCCTTCATCCATGATGATCCAGCAGTCGTTGAAGGTGGTTCCGCGCATAAAGGCCAGGGGGGAGAATTCGATCCGCTTGGATTCGATCAGCCCTTTGACCTGGCCGCTGCCCATACGTTCTTCAAGGATATCCCGGGCGGGTTGAAAGTAGGGGCCGATTTTGTCGTTGAGTTCACCTGGTAGAATACCGATACGGCCCTCTTCGCTGTCGATCAACGGGCGAACCACAATGATGCGTTCAATCTCGCCCGCCTCCAGGGCTTCGCAAGCCATAGCCAGACCCACGTAGCTCTTGCCTGTACCGGCCGCTCCGGTCGCGATGGCCACTTTCTTGGACTCGATCAAAGCGGCAAATTGCCGTTGGGTTCGATTGAGCGGTTGGAAAGGCTGGCTACAGCGTCCACGCCGGAAATTGGCCCAAAGGGGTTGGTTGGTCTCGTTCTCAGGGTGCATACGGGATTGTTGTTTCTTCTCCTTTCTACGTGACTGTTTCATCTGCCGACGTTCCGCTCTGGATAACTGTTGATTAGCCATAAACGCTCCTGTTGTTCGCCTTGCATAAAGGGAGATCGAGAAACTGAATACTGGTGGCCAGAGTATGGCCGAAGAGCAGCATTAACCACCGAAGAGGCGGTGGGATGAAGTTAGAATTGCTGGAAATTAGGGGGAGGGGATTTCGGGTCGCCGGTTGGGTTAGCGATGTCTGTCGGGCTATGGCTTGAGCAGAGATATGCTGCCGTGTCATCTGCGCTTTTGATCCCCCTGTTGTCCCTGAATAGGCTTGGGTATTTGCCTGTTCGGGAGCTGATCAATTGAGTTAACTATAGACCGCTTTTATGACGTTGGGGTGACTGGTTGGAGCATTTTTCCGCGTCATCAATTAACCGTTGTTCCAGCTGTGCTCCTATATTGAATAGCGGCGTGAGCGCTGATCAGTTTAACCGATGCTTTTCAATAAGCGGCTGGCTAGGGTTTCTATATGGTTGAAACTAACCTGGGCTTTGCGTAGAAACTCTTCATCAAAGCGACCCTGATCTTCCCAATACCAGCCACTTACCCGACATTTTTTGGCCAGTTTATCCAGTTTCAGGCGTTCCAGTTCCAGGGCCAATTGGGTCCACTCGATGGCTATCTCGGCTTCTTTGTCGTGGCTAACCGGTTTGCCTTGATCCAGCGAGCGGCAATAGACGGCGGTTTTTCGCACCGCCAGAATGACTCGCTCCAGGCATTGGCGGGATTGCTCTTTGCGGTAATCTCCTGCCCGGCCTAAGTTCGCTATCCAACGGACAATATGGGTGGCTAAGGCTGAGACGGCAGCTTTTCCAGCAACGGATTCAATCAAAGCTTGGGCGATCCCTGTGTAGGTTTAGCATGGTCTGTCGACTAGTTGCTCAGAACTTTAGCTGGAAGGTATCCCAGAAACGGCTGAGTACTTCCCGATCGGAATCCAGGTAGGATTTGTCAATCTGGGTGATGACCAGTACGCCCACATCTTTTTTACCATAGGCGAGTACTTCCACGTAGGTTTCTTCGTCTCGATAGCTCAAGGTTGCCTTCAGACCGTTCATGGTTTCTCCGGATTTCAGGGAGCGGCTGTGAGGGCTGTCCGTTAGCTGGTAACCGTATTGAACCGATTCTTTGGTTACTTCGTTGAGCATCAGCCGAGTGAGTGAGGAGGGGTCGATACTGGTGTATTCCTGCACCAGTACCACGGTTCCGGTGGCTGTTGCCGTCATCAGCTGGGTGATGCCGTTGCCCAGATGGTGGGATGAAACACTGAGTCCGCTTTTATGGTGGAAGGCGATAAAGTCGTCGGTGTATTCGGAGAAAGGCTTTTCGACAATTCGCACCATGGATTTGGCACCGTTGCCTGTGATCACTTCAATATCTTCGTCCAGATTGAGTTCAAAGACCTTGCCGTCAATGATCAGCTGATAGTTTTTGAAGGCGTTGTCGGCGGATGCCTGATTTTGAAAAGCAAGCAGGGTGACTAAAACGGTCAGCAGCAGTTTACGAATCATTACCTTCTCCTTAGCGAAAATTCCCTGGAAAGGCGTTTGTGCCATTCCGTTTCAAGCGATCTCTATCAGTATTGCAGCAATTACTGTGTTTCTCAGCTTTTTTGATGGGGCCAATCCCAACCTCAGTTCCGCTCGCCTATGATCGGCTTAGAACTCATAACTGAGTTCAAGGTTAAACTCCTTCTCACCCTCATCGACACCGTTAAGATGTTCTTCGTAGCCGAGCTCCAGTTCGAAACCTGGCCAGGGCGCTTCGTACTCCAGCTTTAGTTTTCCGATCCAGCGCTCTTCATCCTCCCACTGCCACTCGGTTTCACCGGGGTTCTTCTCGGCATCCCGCTCTTTCTGCCAATATCCACCAACAGTCAGATCCCAGCCCGGAAGTGGCGAGACCCAGTCCAAAAACAGCCCTGCCTCGTATTGGCGTTCTTTCTCCGCTTCCTGATCCTTGTCTCTCAGATCGTCGTGCCAGAAGTCCAGTCGCTCCTCTTTAAATTCCGCATAGGGTGATAGGTAGAGGCTGCTCCAAGGGGTAGAGTATTCGCCGCTGGCTTTTATTTCCCACTCGTGGCCATTGAGGTCACCGGATCGTTCATTGGCATCTTCATGCAAATCGTGGGCGCTGTAGGAAACATCCAAGTAGTAATCAAATCGGCCGGATAACTTCCAACGGTTGGCGCCGAGGAAATTACGCAGGGTGTATTTGCTACCTAGGCCCAAATAGATGATGCGATCCACTTAGGTGCGGGTTTCGTCCTTCTTCACAGAGCCATCTTCTTTTAAGCGCAGATCGGTGTCTTTGACCCGCTTGTAGATGTGGCCGGCACGAAGGCTATAGGCGAGATCGGGAACGGTGGTCTCTTCGGTATAGGTGAGCAGGGTTTCGATCTTTGTGCTGTATTTATGCTTGACCTTGCGCTTGTCGAAACTGCTGTCATTTTTGTAGGTGGTGATGTCGGAGCGGGCACCATCGGTGTATTTGAGATCAGTTTTGATCTCCCACTCACCAGCGAACAGGCTTGTGGCGAAACCGAGCAAAATGGCGGCGAGGAGGTAGCGCTGTTGGGGGGGAATTGGAGAGCGGGAAGCGGATTTAGGCATTGACGATTTTCTGATTAAATTTGCGGATGAGCGGGCGTAGTGGCAGCGGCCGTGAAAACAGATTGCCCTGACCGTATCGACAGCCCATAGCTTGCAGGCGTTGGCGTTGGATCTCGGTTTCGATCCCTTCGGCGATGGTTTTTATTTCCAGTGAGCTACCGAGAGCGACAATGGTTTCGATAATCTGGCTTTGCTGATCGGTACTGATGGAGCTGATAAAGCTGCGATCAACTTTAAGCCCATCAATGGGCAGGTTGTGTAAGTAATTAAGGGAAGAGTAACCAGTGCCAAAATCATCGATCCAGATATCGGTACCGGCATTTTTCCACTCGTAGAGAATATCGGCGCAACTTTCGACGTTTTCCATCATGCTGGTTTCAGTGATCTCAAGGTGCAGTTGTCGCTCGGGCAGGTTGTAGAATTTGATGATCTGGCTGACCTTTTCCCGGATCGATTCATCCTCAAGGGCTGCCCCGGAAATATTTACCGACAGGTTGAATCGGGGGTGGTGGAAGAGGATATGACTGGATAGGTCATTACAGGCCTGGTTCAGCACCCAGAGAGTCAGTGGGGTGATCAGCTCTGTTTTCTCGATGACCGGTACAAAGTCGTCCGGTGGAATCAATCCACGCTCCGGATGCTGCCATCGTAACAGCGCCTCTGCACCGACCAGACTACCGTTGCTAAGGTCGTGAATTGGTTGATAGTCGAGATAAAGCTGGTCTTGCTCAAGGGCAATCCGAAATTGCTGGATCAGGGCAATATCGCGATTGACCTCGGTATCCATCTCCCGGTGGTAGAGTTGATAACCACGACGCCCAGAATTCTTGACAGCGTACATGGCAATATCTGCCTGCTTCAGCAGCTCCTGAGCGCTACCGGCGTTATCTGGATAGAAAGTGACCCCTAAGCTGGCGGAGATGTGGAAGCGGTGTTCGTCGATAACAAACCCCTCTTCCAGACGGTCTCGTATCAAACGACAAAGATTCTCCACCTCCTTTTTGTGGCGATAGGCCGGTAGCAGCATGACAAACTCATCACCACCCAAACGGGATAGCAAAAGATCACCTAGCACTGGGAAATCAGGCAGGGAGTCCTGAGAGTGAAGCAGTAATGAGAGCCGATCTGCGGTCATCTTTAGGAGTTGGTCACCAACATCGTGGCCGGCGGTATCGTTGACATCCTTGAAGTGGTCGAGATCGATAAAAATAATCGCCAACTGGTCATCGTTGCGATCGGTCCAGGCGATTAGACTGTTGAGCTCTTCGTTGAACATGCGGCGGTTGGGTAGGTGGGTCAGGGGGTCGAGGTAGGCGAGCTCTTCAATCTGCGACTGGGATTTAGCGATCGCTCCCTTCATGTCCTCCAGCGCGTCGCTGAGTTGGCCGATCTCGTCATCCCGCTCAAGGGTAAATTGGACTTTCTTATCACCATCTGCGTACTGGCGGCAGTACTCGGCCAGCTGCTTCAGCGGTTTAAGTAGTCTCTGGGAGAGGAAAAATGCCAATACTGCCGATAGACATAGTAGTAGCAGAATAACGCTGAACATGGTGTGGCTGATGTTATCGCGGAGCTGATCAGAGTTGTCTGCCAGGCTCTGGGTCAGGCGCTGAATATCTTCTTCAGCTTGGGTGTAAGAGATGGCTACATGCAGCATGGCAAAGGTTTGGTTTCCTGACTGGATCGGCTGGGCGATATGTACGTAGGGACCAATTTTGCGAGTGGATGGCGTCATGCCTAAAGGGATGTCAGCGGGCAAATATTCTGCCACTGCTTTTCCATAGCTGTTGAGTTCGTTGCTACCGTCGTGAACGATCAGGCCATCACTATCGCTGATGTAGGTATAGAGAACATCTCCCTCAATGGACAGGGATTCCAATAATTCCTGTATGGCACTGAAGTCAGAGTTGTACACGTAGATGTCTAGACTGCTGGCCAGTGTCGAGGTGACCAACTCTGCATCCCGAATAATCTGTTGCTCGATTACAGAGGTCAGCTGTTTTTGGCCGGTTTGGACAGAGCGTTCGGAGTAGCGATCAAGGTAGTGTAAATTCAGCAATAGTTCGCCAATACCGATGACGGTAATGGAAAGGGCCAGTAGCAGGCCGTAGCGCTTTGCCAGGGAGCTTTTCATTGAGACTGCCATTGGCGGCTTTTGCGGTAGATTTCGGCCAAAAGCTCAGTCACTTCTTCGCCAACTTGTTCAAAACCGGTGGTGCCTTCATAACGTGCCAAGAGGTATTTGTCTGTTTCGACGGTCATTGCCAACAGCTCTCTTTTTAGTGCCGCCGCCAGATCCTCCGTGACATGGGGGGCTACCAACTCTAAGGCTCTGGGATAGGGCTTGGAGCGGTGGATAATACGCAGATCCGATTTGAGTTTTGTCGGTACCCTGCTGGAATTCTGCCAATCGTTATTGTTTAGCACGCCGGCATCCACCAGTCGCTTGTGGACCCATAATAAATTGTTCTTCTCATTGCGACTGAACTGATAGCCCAACTGTTGATCCGTAGCCAGGGAGTGCTGCCCTCTGAGGTTATAGAGTTGCAGGTTGTTTGATTCCAGCAGGATACGAGGCAGGTAATAGCTGCTGAAGGATTGAGGATGCTCAAAAGCGATACGCTTACCAGACAAATCCGCAAGGGTCTTGATATCGGAGTCTTTGCGCGTATAAATCAGACTTTGGTAACGACGTTGTCCTGATTTCCATTTTTGCAGAAGTGGTCGAGCGCCGGCCTCATGAACGAGGACTGATGCGGTATAGGGCGTTTCGGTAACCCAGTGTACCTTGCCAGCTTTAAGGGCGGCGACAAGGGAGGATCTGTCGGCAAACAGTGCGACATTTCCTCCTGTAATTCCCTGAGCTTTCAGACGAGAGGCGATCGCTTCTACCATGGGGCGGAGTTGTTTGTAATCTTTCTTCGGACGGTCGCTTAGTTGGGCAATGACCAGGGTTTCAGCCTGTATAGCCTGTAGGGGAGCTGATAACAACAGTGTTATCAGACAGCAACGAAGGACAGCTGTAATGAGGCTATTGGTCGGCATGGCTAGTCCAATAAATACAGGCCAGGGTGCACATTGAGCAAAATATAGGCGAGAGCCCAGTTTAAGTGATTATTCTCATATCTCAATAAGTTAATTCACTGATTTTGTTAATGTTGAGGTGGATTTAGTCTGGTGGGATCAAAAATTGATAATGATGCCGTTGCTTAAACGAGAGAAGAGGTGAGAGAAGAAAAGAAGTCGGGGGCCGGAATATTGACGAGTAGAAGTATCCGTAGGCGCAAACAAGCGCCCACAGATTTGGATAGGGTATCTCGCTGACAGTCGGTTAGTCGAAGTTGGGTTTGCGGTTTTCCAGAAACGCAGCCATACCTTCGGTGCGGTCGGGGGTAGAGAAACTGAGACCGAATAGATCGCTTTCCATCACGCAAGCGTTGTCCAGATCGAGATCCTGTCCACGTTGCACCAGTTGCTTGGTCAACTGGATGGCGTTGTTGCTTTTGCCAGCAATCATCGAGGCCAATTCCAGACCGCGATCCAGCAGTTCAGACTGAGGATAAACGTGATTCACCAGTCCCCGCTGTAGGCCCTCTTCAGCAGACATGCTTCGACCTGTCACCAGCAGTTCCATGGCCATGGCCCGTCCTACCAGACGGGTTAAACGCTGGCTGCCACCAAAGCCCGGGGTAATACCGAGATTCACTTCCGGCTGGCCAAATTTGGCGTTGTCGGCTGCGAGGATAAAGTCACAGCTCATGGCTAGCTCACAGCCGCCTCCGAGGGCGTAACCGTTGACCAAGGCCACCACTGGAATATTCAGAGTTTCCAAGCGGCGGAACAGATGCATGCCGTGTTCCGCAAAAGTTTTTGCTTCGATCGGAGTCAGGTGGCTCATGTGTTCGATATCGGCGCCGGCCACAAAGGCTTTTTCGCCACTACCTTTAATCAATAGTACGCGGGCTGATCTGTCTGCGCTGATCTTGGAAAGAGCCTGATTCATCTCCTCCAACGTATCGGCGTTTAGGGCGTTGAGTACCTTGGGGCGATTGATTGTCAGCAGGTAGACCCCGGAAGAGACGGCCTCCAGCAGGATGTTTTTAAAATCGTTAGTCTGAGTGTTTTCGCTTTTCATGGTTGCCCCCTCTTAATATTCGTAGAAGCCACGGCCGGACTTGCGTCCCAGATAACCGGCATCCACCATCTGCTTCAGCAACGGGCAGGGGCGATACTTGCTGTCGTTAAAGCCGTCGTGGAGTACTTCCATAATGCTCAAACAGGTATCCAGACCGATCAGATCCGCTAGCGCCAGCGGTCCCATAGGGTGCGCCATACCAAGCTTCATCACGGTATCGATCTCTTCGGCAGAAGCCAGGTTTTCGTAACGGCAGTAGATAGCTTCGTTAATCATCGGCAGCAGAATACGGTTGGCAACAAAACCAAAGCCATCTTTGACGTCTACGGGGACCTTGCCAATCGCTTTGGCTAGCTCGGTGACATCCTCAAAGACTTTGTCTTCAGTCTGCAGGGCGCGGATTACTTCCACTAAAGCCATCATCGGTACCGGATTCATAAAGTGCATACCGATAACCTGGCCCGGACGGGAGGTGACTGCGGCCAAACGGGTAATAGAGATGGACGAGGTGTTGCTGGCGAGGATGGCGCTGGCCTTGCAGACTTCGTCCAGACGGCGAAAGATATCCAGTTTCAAGGGCTCGTTTTCGGTTGCGGCTTCGACGACGATATCGCAATCAGACAGGCCATTCATGTCGGTATCTGTGGAGATTAGAGCAACTAGATCCCGGGCCTGTTGGTCGGAGATCTTTTCTTTACTGACCAGGCGGGCGAGGCTGTTTTCGATACTGCTGATTCCCCGCTGTATCGCATCATTATTCAGATCGTTAAGGGTGACCTGAAATCCTGCTGCTGCGCATACCTGAGCGATACCGCTGCCCATCTGTCCAGCGCCTACGACACCAATATGTTTAATCGTCATCTAAATTACCTCCAGGATGCAAATACGGGAAAACCCCTATCATGCACTAGTTTGTGATAGGCGGAAAGGTTTATTTTGTCATTGACATAAGACGTTATTGAGACAATTTGCCGGAATAGGGAGCAATGAACGTTGCGTTGGATTTAGATGTTTTAAGGCGGGATTGGTCTGATACCAGTGGTCTTAATGGCAGAAGATCAGGTTGAAAAATCAGCAGGTGGTTTGGACACCTGCTGTATAGAGGCCGGTTTATAAGGGTTAGATAAACTGCTTGAAACGTTCGTCAATCGGGGTGTCGGCAATATGGTTGACGTAGTTGCTCATCACCTTCTGAGCCAAACCAAGAACAATTTCCAGCATCTGTTGATGGCCATAACCGGCGTTATAAAAGGCTTGGGTCTGCTCAGGGCTGATCTGACCGCGACCGCGAACCATCGCCAGGGTCGTTTCATGCAAAACCTGAAGCTTAGGATCGGACAGTGGTGATCGATCTCTTAGGGCTTGGTTCAGCTCAGAATCGACGCCCATCATATTTGCAATCAGGCTGTGAGCAGGAACGCAGTAGTGGCACTCGTGCTCGACGTTGATAGTCTGCCATACAACGGTCAACTCCTCTTTATTGAAGGAGGTTTCCTGAAACAGTTTATGCAGCAGTTGGTAGCCTTCCAGCAGTTGTGGAGAGCTGGACATAACCGCATGGAGGCTGGGGATCATGCCAAAGCCTTTGATCGAGTTTTGCAGCAGTGGCTTGCTCTGTTCAGGAGCGGTGTCCAGGTCGTGAAGAGGAAAGTCAGTCATCTTAAAAACACCTTTTACGAATGAGGTTTTTGCTTAAGTGTTTTTACTTTAGTTGATAATGAACGGTCGTTCAATATAAAATTGAACAAGTATTCAAAATAGGGTTGAGAAATGGTTAATTCTGCCAAATATGACCGCCAGGCGGCCTTGCACAATGCCACCCAGTTATTCTGGGAAAAAGGCTTTCACGCCACGTCCATGCGTAATATTCAGGATGCGATCGATATGCGTCCTGGCAGTATTTACGCCTGTTTCGGCAGCAAGGAAGGGTTGTTTAAGGAGAGTCTCAATCACTACGCCCAACGCTCGCTGTCACTGCTTCGCCAGCATGCTCAGGAGCATGAATCACCACTTCAGGCTCTACGTTCTTTTGTTATCTATCTGATCGGAAATCGCCAGGGTACGGCTCCTAGCGATCTCTGCATGTTGGTCAAAACTGTGGCGGAATTGACTGAGGATCAGTCAGAGCTGCTGATGGAGGCTCGGCAGTTGCTGAAATTGATCGAGAACGAGTTTGCAGTTTTATTCCAACGGGCGATCGATTGTGGTGAGTTGGATGCCAGTCAGGATCCGGAGCGGTTAGCGCGTTTGTTGGAGATGCAGATTATGGGCTTGCGCGCCTATGCCCGGGCCAATACCGACCGATCACAGGTAGAGCAATTGGTGGATGACGCCCTGAGCTTTATGGCTTGACCGTTTTGGATTGAGTGGTGTTGAGGCAGCTATAGAAGTTGGGATAAAAATATAGAAAGGAGCGAGCCCGGAAACGTACGGATCAGGCACCGTTCCCGGACTCTAAAAACAATGGCTACTCTAAGGTAGCCATTTTTGTAGCAGGTTGTTAACTGCCGATTACTTCAGCGTTTTTATAAACGCAATCAGGTAATCCTGTGCTGCTTCGTCATTGATATTAACGTGGCGCATACGGGTGCCAGGAACCAGCAGGTCATTGGCGTTGATCCACTGACGCAGCTTCTTTTGATCCCAAGTAATGCCGGAATTTTTTAGCGCGTCCGAGTATGCATAACGAGGCACGCTTGCAGCTTTACGGCCAAACACACCGTGCAGTCGAGGACCAAAAGTATTTTTTGATGCATCGGATGAGTGGCAGGCTTTGCAGTTGTGATTAAAGATAATCTCGCCCGCAGCAGCCATGGCAGCTTCGCTGTCTGCAGCGTAGTTGTCTGGGTCGCCGGCTTGGGCGGTATTGGCCAGCACCAGCGCCATGGCTGGGGCCAACAATAGGGTTTTCATTTTCATGGCGGCGTCCTTTATAGGGTCCGTGGTTATTTCCCTACAAATTTTAAGTGACCGCTAAAAACGAATCCTCACCTCAAAAGTAGTGATTTTCTAGGCCTTTGGTACCGTTTTTTTGACCCTACGAAGTTTCCATGGCCCCTTTGTCTATACTGCCATCTTCCGCTCAACAACGGCATAAACCCTGTGGTTACTACTAAGTAAGTAGTTTTTGAATGCCAAAGGAGCATACCTGGATTTTAGGGGCCGCGGCTAAGATAAATGCCATGCCTGTGAGATGGGTAACTGTTTACGAACAACTACGCAGGGAAAAGTCGTCAGCGACTTCTAAGAAAACAATCAAAATAGGTATCGCTATGATCTACGCAAATCCAGGCGCCGAGGGAGCCGTCATTTCCTTCAAACCCCGTTACGGTAACTTTATCGGTGGCGAGTGGGTTCCACCGGTTAATGGTCAGTACTTTACCAATACTTCGCCAGTGAACGGCGAAGCTGTTTGCGAAATTCCACGCTCTGACGCTGATGATATCAACAAGGCGTTGGATGCGGCACATGCTGCCAAGGACGCTTGGGGCAAGACTTCTGTTGGTGAGCGTTCCAACATTCTGCTGAAAATTGCTGATCGTATCGAAGAGAACCTGGAGAAGCTGGCTGTAGCTGAAACTTGGGACAACGGTAAAGCGGTTCGTGAAACTCTGGCTGCCGATGTGCCGCTGGCGGCTGATCACTTCCGCTACTTTGCCGGTTGTATCCGTGCCCAGGAAGGTTCTCTCGGTGAAATCGACGAGACCACGGTTGCTTATCACTTCCACGAGCCTCTGGGTGTTGTGGGTCAGGTTATTCCTTGGAACTTCCCGCTGCTGATGGCTGCCTGGAAGCTGGCCCCTGCTCTGGCTGCTGGTAACTGCATTGTATTGAAGCCTGCTGAGCAGACTCCTGTATCTATTCTGATTTTGATGGAATGTATTGGCGACTTGCTGCCTGCTGGTACATTGAACGTAGTTAATGGTTTCGGTCGGGAAGCGGGTGAGGCGCTGGCTACCAGTACGCGTATCGCCAAGATCGCTTTCACCGGTTCTACTCCTGTTGGTTCGCACATCATGAAGTGCGCAGCAGAGAACATTATTCCTTCCACCACTGAGCTGGGTGGTAAGTCCCCTAACGTCTACTTCGCTGATGTTATGGATCAGGACGACGAGTTTGTTAGCAAGGCGATTGAAGGCGCGGTTCTGGCTTACTTCAACCAAGGTGAAGTTTGTACCTGTCCTTCCCGTCTGCTGGTTCACGAAGATATCGCCGATGAGTTTATCGCCAAGGTGGTAGAACGTGCTGGCCAGATTAAGCGCGGCAACCCGCTGGATACCGAAACCATGGTTGGTGCTCAGGCTTCTCAGCAGCAATACGAGAAGATCTTGTCCTACATGGAGATCGGTAGAAACGAAGGTGCTGAAATCCTTATGGGTGGTGGTGCTGAAGTGCTGGGCGAAGGCCTCAACACGGGTTACTACATTCAGCCTACGCTGATGAAAGGTGACAACAGCATGCGCGTGTTCCAGGAAGAGATCTTTGGTCCAGTAGTTTCTGTAACTACCTTTAAGGACGAAGAAGAAGCCCTGGCCATCGCTAACGACACTGAGTTTGGTCTGGGTGCCGGTGTATGGACTCGCGATACAAACGTTGCTTACCGCATGGGTCGTGGTATTCAAGCCGGTCGAGTCTGGATGAACTGCTACCACCTGTATCCTGCACACGCCGCCTTCGGTGGTTACAAGAAGTCTGGTGTTGGCCGTGAAACTCACAAGATGATGCTTGAGCATTACCAGCAGACCAAGAATATGCTGGTTAGCTACAGCGCTAGTCCGCTGGGCTTCTTCTAAGTATTCCGGAATTGATTGTTCCTATCATGTGCGGTTTATAAGCTGTCGCTGCACCTTAATGCCCTGGCCTATGCGCCGGGGTTTTTTTTTGCTGGATGTCGCTGAATCATGGGTCTGGACGCGAACAGTTTCGGGACAGGGTTGGGTCGCCCTTCCTAAGATCTACTACTTCTGACCCCTATGTTAAGGCCGAAGGTGGTCTGTTTAGTGACAATTATCATCAACTACTATTAAGACTCGGGAATCCACTGGTTTCCGAGATCAAATAACAAGATGGAGGTAGATACTATGTGGACTAAACCCGCTTATACGGATATGCGTGTTGGTTTTGAAGTGACTATGTACTTCAGCAACCGCTAACTGTGTTACGACTGCCTCGCTTCTGCGAGGCGGTCTTTACGTCGTCCTGGTCCATTCACGGATGTAGTGGAGTTGACCCGAAGCCCAGAGACGGGCTGTTTATCACCAATTTAAATGTGCTTTCCAATCTTTTACCGGTGAGTGGGTTTCCAGGACGGCTTAATCAGTCAATTGCCCACGAGTCCAATCATGCAAATACGAGTTTTAGGTTCAGCTGCCGGTGGCGGCTTCCCCCAGTGGAACTGCAACTGTGCCATGTGTAAGGGTTATCGCGACGGTAGTCTCAACGCCAAGGCCCGCACTCAGTCTTCTATCGCTATCAGTTCTGATGGCGAGCATTGGTTACTGATGAATGCTTCCCCCGATATTCGCGCCCAACTAGCCTCTTTCGATCCAATGCAACCGGCTCGCGCTCTGCGTGATACTGGTATCAGCGCTGTGATGCTGATGGATGCTCAGATCGACCATACCACCGGTCTGTTGATGCTGCGCGAAGGTTGCCCTATTGATGTCTACTGCGCCGATCCGGTGTTTGAGGATCTCAGTGTTGGTTTCCCTATTTTTGAGATGTTGAAGAGCTGGAATGGGGGTGGTCTTAAGCGTCATCCGGTGCCTTTGTCTGCCAGCTACGATAGCGCCGAACCCTTTACTATTCCCGAGATCGAGAACATCAAAATCACCGCCATTCCGCTGACCAGCAAGGCGCCTCCTTATTCGCCACACCGTCATAACCCGGTTGTGGGTGACAACATGGGGGTGTTTGTCGAAGACACTGTGACTGGCGGCAAACTATTCTACGCACCGGGCCTTGGCGAGATCGAACCCCACCTGTTGCCTTGGACTGAAAAAGCTGACTGCCTGCTGGTGGATGGCACTCTGTGGCGTGACGACGAGATGATCGTGCAAGAGGTCGGAACCCAGCGTGGCTTGCAGATGGGGCACCTGCCCCAGAGTGGTGAAGGAGGCATGCTGGAGTTTTTAGCCACTCAGCAGGCCCGTAAGATTCTGATCCATATTAACAACACCAATCCGATTCTGAATGAAGACTCCGAGGAACGAGCGGAACTGGCTCGCCAGGGCGTGGAAGTCTCCTGGGACGGTATGGAAATCGAACTCTAAAAACGAACAACCCCATAACAATAACGAATTGATTATAAGCAGAGAAAAGTTATGACCGCTAATCCATCACAGTGTGAGAGCAACGTCGCCTCCATGGAACTATCGGCCTGGAGCCGTGAAGAGTTTGAAAAGAAACTCCGTGATAAAGGCGCGCTTTACCATATTCACCACCCCTACCATGTCGCTATGCACGAGGGTCGTTGCACCCCTGAGCAGATCCGTGGTTGGGTCGCCAATCGTTTCTACTACCAAATCAATATTCCGGTGAAAGATGCGGCTATTCTGGCTAACTGTCGCGAGCGTGATGTTCGTCGTCATTGGGTCCAGAGGGTGTTGGATCACGACGGTTACGAGGGTGCCGAAGGTGGTATCGAAGCCTGGTTGCGCCTGGGAGAAGCTTGCGGCATGAGTCGTGAGGAGATCTTGTCTTTGGAGCACGTACTGCCCGGCGTTCGTTTTGCCGTGGACGCCTACGTTAACTTCGCCCGCCGTGCTAGCTGGCAGGAAGCAGCCAGCTCTTCACTGACCGAATTGTTTGCACCGACTATCCACCAATCGCGTCTGGATACCTGGCCCACCGACTACCCTTGGATCGAAGCTGAGGGTTACCAGTATTTCCGCAATCGCCTCACCGAAGCCCGTCGCGATGTGCAACACGGCTTGCAGATTACCTTGGATTATTTCAACACCCGCGAACAGCAGGAGCACGCCTTGAACATCCTCCAGTTTAAGCTGGATATCCTCTGGTCGATGCTGGATTCCATGTCCATGGCCTATGAGTTGGGGCGTGAGCCTTACCATACGGTTAAAGATCAGCTGAGCCAGCCTGTGCGCTATCATCAGGGGATCCTATAATGATCAATGCTGATAGTGTGCCTGCCATCAATCGTCACTTTCGTTTGCAGTGGGAACCGGCTCAAGATGCACATGTCTTGCTGTATCCTGAAGGTATGGTTAAGCTCAATGGCAGTGCGGCTGAAGTACTGCAGCTGTGTGATGGCGAAGCCGATGTGGCGACGATTATCGCCAAGTTGCAGCAGAAATTTCCTGAAGCCGAAGGGATCGACGCCGACGTGATGGCTTTTCTGGAGGACGCCCATGGACAACAGTGGATCCAATTCCCAGGCTGATTACCGGAATCGGGAACATGGTAGTAATAGTGCCAGTCAGCCTCTGTGGCTGCTGGCTGAGCTGACTTACAGCTGCCCGCTGCAATGTTCCTATTGTTCCAATCCCATCGATTTTAAAAACAGCGGGGAAGAGCTGACCACCGACCAGTGGCTCGATGTATTTGCTCAAGGTCGCCAGCTAGGATCCGCCCAGCTCGGGTTTTCCGGCGGTGAGCCGCTGTTGCGAAAAGATCTGGAAATCTTGATTCGTGAAGCCCGGCAGATGGGCTATTACAGCAACCTGATCACTTCTGGAATGGGCTTGGATGCTGGGCGCATGGAAGTATTCCATAAAGCCGGCCTGGATCATATTCAGGTTAGTTTTCAGGCCAGCAATGCTGAACTCAACAACCGCTTGGCGGGCAGCGACAAGGCCTTCAGGCAGAAGCTGGAGATGGCTCGAGAAGTTAAAGCCCAGGGTTATCCCATGGTGCTTAACTTCGTAATCCATCGCGACAATATTGATCAGATCGACCAGATCATCGAACTGACCATCGAATTAGAAGCCGATTACGTCGAGCTGGCTACCGCTCAGTACTATGGTTGGGCAGAGATCAATCGCGATCAGCTGCTGCCGAGCCGTGAGCAGATTGCTCGGGCCGAGGCTACTACCAATCGCTATCGTGAAGAGTTGGATGGCAGCGGTCCCAAGCTGATTTTTGTGGTGCCGGATTACTACGAAGAGCGCCCCAAAGACTGCATGAACGGCTGGGGTAATATGTTTCTGACTATCACGCCCGACGGCATGGCTTTACCCTGTCACAGCGCTCGTCAGTTACCCATTGAGTTCCCCAATGTCCGTGATATGTCTCTGGAGGAGATCTGGTATGGCTCCAATGGCTTCAATCACTTCCGTGGTTACGGTTGGATGAAAGAGCCTTGTCGTTCCTGCGATGAGAAGGAGAAGGATCTTGGTGGCTGTCGTTGCCAGGCCTTTATGATGACAGGGGATGCCGCCAATGCAGACCCTGTGTGCAGTAAGTCTCCTCACCATCACCTCATCGAAGAGGCCCGACTGAAAGCGGAAACACAGGATGACGTGCAACCGTTAATCCTGCGTAACGCTCGCAATATCGATCAGGCTTTGGCCCGGAAAGGATAGAGAAATAGACTGTGAATAGAGCGCCAATCTCCGCACTAGAAGCTTGCCAACAGGGAGTGGAATGGTCGGAGATTCAGGTGTCTGGCGGTCAGGTCTACTGGCTACAGTTCGATCCTAATGGCGCCATCACATCGGTGGTTACCCCGCGCGGCGAACGACTGCCAAAATCGATGACTGACGATGATCTTTGCGTTCGTAGCCGCGTGCATGAGTACGGCGGTGGCGCCTTCTGTGTTGCCGGGGATGCATTGTTGTTGGTGCGCGAACAGGATCAGGCTCTTTGCCGTTTGCCTGTTAGCAAGGATGGCCTGGGTGAGTTGCAAGTCCTGCTCCATCAGTCCGGCTATCGCTACGGCGATCTGGTTTACGATCACTGCCATCATCGGTTGCTGGCGGTGGAGGAATACCACCCCGAAGGTGACCTGCCTGCTCAGGTGATTAACCGACTAGTCGCTATTGATCCCGACAACGGTCAACGCAGTGTCCTGGTAGAGGGGGCTGATTTCTATGCCTCACCCCGGGTTAGCAGTGATGGTCGCAAGCTGGCCTGGCTTAGCTGGAATCATCCCGACCAACCCTGGCTGTCAACCTGTTTGATGGAAGCCCAGCTGGATTCTAGCGGCAATATTCAACTGATTCAGCAGCTCGCCGATGGCTGGTTTGGCGGCAAATCTGAATCGATCTACCAACCGGAATATGCTGAAGACGGTTGCCTCTATTTCACCTCCGATCGTAGTGGCTGGTGGAATCTATATTGCTCTACCGATGGCAACTTAAAAGCGGTTACAGAACCGCTGGCGCTAGAGCTAGGGGCTGCGCAGTGGCAATTAGGCCTGAGCCGCTACACCCTGATCGGCGATCACTTGGCGGTGTGCAGCTTTGTCGAAGAGGGACGTTTTGGGTTGATGGTCATCGACCTGCGCAATGGACGTTTGCGGCGGTTGCCACAGCGTTGGTCTGCACTGCAATCAGTGGTTTCGGACCAGGAGGAGGTCTATGCCATCGCCCAGTATCCCCACAAGGGTGCTGAGTTACTAAAGATTAGCGGTGATCTGCTGGAAGCCCCACAGATCGATGTCCTTGCTGACCTTAATGGCGACCAGCTGTCTTCCGCAGCTTTCAGTCTGCCTAATCATATTCAGTTTGAAACCGCCGGGGAGAGCTCTGCTTATGGATTTTACTATCCCGCTCAGAATCTCCAACAGGGGAAGCTACCGGCGCTGATTATCCAACTTCATGGTGGGCCGACGGCGATGGCCAATGCCAGCTATGACCCGATGAAACAGTACTGGTGTCAGCGCGGCTTTGCCCTGTTAGATCTCAATTACCGAGGAAGCACCGGTTACGGTCGTGATTACCGCCATGCCCTCCACGAACAATGGGGTGTGACAGATGTCGAGGACGCCGCCTATGCTGCTGCCTACTGCATTGCCCAGGGGTGGGTGGACCCTCAAAGAGTCTTTATCCGTGGCGGTAGCGCTGGCGGCTATACGGTTCTGCAGGCTCTGTGCCGGTCAGGTTTCGATCTGCCCGGATTTGAGCAAGGCTTTTGTGCCGGAGCCAGCCACTATGGCATCAGCGATCTGGACCGGCTGAATCAGCTGACCCACAAATTTGAGTCTCACTATCTGCATTGGCTGATTGGCGATCCTGATAGCTGTGCCGATCGCTACCGAGAACGCTCACCTATCTTTTCAGCTGACTGTTTTGCCAAGCCAGTGATTTTTTTTCAGGGCGAACTGGATAGAGTGGTACCAGCCGAACAGACTCGAGGTCTCTATGACAAGCTCTGTGAGCGAGATTTGGAGGTGCAGTATGTCGCCTTTGCAGAAGAAAGGCATGGATTTAAGCGGGCGGAGAATCGAGTCGAAGTTTTACAGCGTGAACTGGATTTTTATACTGCTCGGTAATGACCAGAAATTAGATAGAGCTTTGAAAAAGGCGGCGATTTAGGGGGGCTGAGAGTATTGGCAGACTTTAAAGGTCTTAAAAGACTGCCAATAGTAAATTCACCACAGAATCACATAGATTTCTTGATGAAGAGGCGTCATCAATTATTTGCTTACGAGTGCGTCTGAGCTCTTTGGCTTCACAGGAATAGCAATATTTCGCTGGTAAGTCCTGTGCTTGTCGGTAATGGCGTCGGTGATGCCGAGGTCGAAGAATACAACGCTGGCTCCCAGCTTCTCACCTTCGATTTCGCTTTCAATGGATCCGACAACCTTACGACCATCAATTGTTTCGCAGCGATAGATGAGCGGGTCATCAGAACGACGAATCATTGGAGTACCGGGTATCTCTGCCTTCCACAAGCCGCGCTTGTTCTGAAATTCACAGCTTCCTTCGCTGCCATCAGAAAAGCTCATGGTGAGGGGGATGTTAGCGTCGTTGACTAGGGTTGCACATCCAGATACAGCCAAAATTCCAGCAACCGCAATTAGCTTTTTCATTTCATTTCCTTATATAAAATTTTAGTCCCGGCGGGATAGTATAGTGTGCGCCAGGATTAGTCTAGAAAACGCAAATTCCCTTCTTGATCTGAATCCGTTCCGGGGTCTTTGGTCTTCTTTTGGTTACTGGTCTAAGTTGAATTTCTAGTGTTAGTGGAAAGCCCGCAGCAATAGGAGTGAAGTCGCCTAACAGTATTCAAGAAAATGGCTTGGGGATTATCTCAACCATCAACCTGATAGCAAAGAGCCTCTGAAGTAGATGCCTAACCGGGCCATTTAAGGTGGTGCTCATCGATCGTAAATCGGTGACGATGACGGTGTTCTGGATGGTGGTGGGGGTGACTATGAGGTTCGGGGCCTTCGTCACCTTGGTGTTCGTGCTGGTGGTGTTGGTCATGTACGTGTAGATGTTGATGCTGAATAGCGGGATGTTGGTGCCAGAGTGCATCGGGGTCTTCTTTGCTCCAGTATCGTGCCGCCATCAGGGTCGCCAGGAGGCAAACGACGGCCAGCCCTCCAAAAGCGCCAGACATGCCAAACTGATTGCCCAACCAGCCGGACAACAGATAAGCGACCAACCACATGCCGTGGGTGAGGGCGAAACTGGCCGAGAAGAAGTCGTTGCGGTCGCTGGCTCCACAGGAGTTGCGAACCACTCGCCCGGTGGGAATCAGAATCACGCTGCTACCGATGCCAATGATAAACCAGATGGGGAAGAGTGCCAGGTAGCCAGGCTGCAACAAGCCAGTTGAGAGCGCTGCGACTAACAGAGCTGCCCCCCATAGCATCACAGAACGGTCTGGCCAACGATCCAATAATTTTGGCAGTAAGATGGCCGCTAGCATGGAGCCCAATCCTGCCGCTATCATCAATAGCGGCACGGCCTGCTCAGAGAGTCCTAACACGGATCGCACATAAACCACGGTATTGACGATAATCATCGCTCCCGCCGCAGACAGGGCTAGGTTCAGCAGCAATACGCCCCGGAGTCTGGGCGTTCTAATGTAGCTGCGGATACCGAAACTGACATGCTGCCAGATACCGCCACTGCGGTCGCTGATCTTGGCATTGGGGATCTGCGCTGCCAGCAGCAACAGTGCAGCGCCGATAAAGGCGATGGCATTGAGCTGGAACAGCAGGGTATAGCCGGTAAAAATCAACAGCAGTGCCGCCAGCGCCGGGCTCATCAAACTTTCCATCTCCATCGCCATACGGGATAGAGATAACGCCTCGGTATAACGTGGTTCATCGGGCAGAATATCGGGCAGCAGGGCTTGATAGACCGGGGTGTAGCCGGCAGCGAGGGCGTTGAGCAGGAACATCAACAGGAACAGCTGCCAGACTTCACTGCAGACGGGCAGCACTGCAACCAGTGTTGCCCGAGCGACATTAAGACCAGCCAACCAGCGTCGTCTTGGCAAACGACTGGCATAACCTCCAACGACTGGAGCAACGCTTAAATAAGCGACCATCTTGATCGCCAGCGCTACACCTAGTACTAAGCCGGCATCGCTAGGACTCAAATCAAAAGCCAACAGAGCCAGGGCAACGGTAGTTAGTCCAGTACCGATCAGGGATATTAATTGGCCCAGGAATAGCCACCGAAATGTGTGGTCTTTTAGCGGCTCGAAGATTTTTAGCATGATCGCCAGAATGTTGTTTGATCTATCTAAGTGTGGCCGATTGTCAGGGGGGAATTCCAGCTTTAAAGGTGAGATCGGTCAAATGACAGTGAACAGGGGCGATGAGCAAAGGGTAAACAAACGAGAACAGGGCAGCCCAGCGCTAAAGTGGGCTGCCAGCAAGTAAGGCACCTTGTTCGAGTTTTAGCGGCGGAAGCCGTACTCCAGGGTATAGAATTGCGGGCTGAGCTCGGCCAGTGGACCACGGAGCTTGGCTAGCTCCTGTTCAGGACCATGAACTTCCAGGCGTTCTAGGGATGCGATGGCCAAAATTTCCTGTAGCAGTGATCCGATTCTGTCCAGGTGGATCAGCAAACCATCAGCATCTTGGTACCCCTCCCGGCAATGGGCCATATCCTCATAGAAACTGAAGCCGTAAAACAGGCATTTTTGTTCTGGTTCGGTGTTGCTGACGCACTGTTCGCACAGGGCTTTAAATGCATCGGTTTGCCCATCTTGAATCTTGAAATAGGGGACGATAGTAACGCAGTTGTCGGTGGTGCTCATGGTTGTTTTCCTTATTTTACCATCACTTAATTTATTGAAATGGTGCAGCTTTTAGTTATTGGAAGCGGCCGTGGCGTTGCAAAAATTCAATCTTATATCCGTCTGGATCCTGGATAAAAAAGAACCGCGCCATCAATGCGCCTTCTCGGAAGAACTCTTTGATATCGGTAGGTTGGAGTTGCTGCTGCAACAACCTTTCATGGCTGCTGTCCAGGTCTTCGACACAGACCGCCAGGTGGCCGTATCCAGTGCCATGGCTGTAGGGTTCTGCTTGGTTGTGATTGTAGGTAAGTTCAAGCTCGAAATCGTTGGCGTCGTTACGCAGGTAAACCAGGGTAAAGTCGTCGAAATCGTAGCGGTCAGCGACGTCCAGCTCCAAAGCATTACGATAAAAATCCAGTGATCGATCAAGTTCGAAAACTCGAATCATGGAATGGATCGCTTTAGTCATGTCGCAACTCCCAATGTGGTTCGCTACCAGAGGTCCATGGACGGGGCGGACTTTGCTGTCTCAGATTTGTCGCCTAAAGGTAGCTTAAAAGAAAATGGTCCGTTGCGGATGGTACTTCAGTGTCGGTTGCCGGGCTACTTTGGTACTGATTGCATAAGTGTCTGAGTGTTTTTGTGGGGAGGTGTGTGGATAGGGCGCTGTAGCGAAAGCATTCAAGAAGAGGACAACGAAAGGCTGCGGAAAAAAGGCGGGGCGACCTGCTAGGTGTTCCCGCCAACTTGGCTCAAGGCTTAATCCAGTCCAGAGACCAGGATAAATTTGGTGCAACTATTGCCCCGCTGCCTAGGGCTCGGACAGAGTGGGATAGGCTTCGGTATATAGCCAATCGCGCTCTTTTGCCGGGATGTGACAGCCAAGACAGTCTTTTGTGTAATCAGTACTGACATTGGGGCTGCCGGCTCCTCCTTTAAAAAGCGCCCAGCCCCAGCCATCCCCCCAGGAGCCGTTATTTTTAAAGCGATTGCTGCTGTCTTTGATCATAACGAAATGCTGTTTAGTTGCTGTTGAGGTGGCGTAGTGAACGCCTTTTCCGGTGGTGTAGTCCCCTGATTCTGAAGCTCGAAGCTCTTTGATAAGTACGGCTCCGTCTGGGAATTTACCCTCTCTCCGAAAAGCTTCCACGGAGGAATTTTCGGTGTAGACGTCATGAAAGCCGCTAGCTGGGCCTTCGGGTACAAACCAGGATCCCAGGTGAGTCATGTTCTTCCTAAAATCGGCGGGAAGCGAGATATTGCCCTGGCTGTCGACGGCTTGGCTGAATTCGCCAGCAGTCAGAGGCTGACTTAGGGTTATGCCCAGGCTGAGGGCAGCCAGGGTAGCGGGAAGCGCTTGACGTAGTTTCATGGTGGTAACCTCGTTTTATTCTAAAAAGCGATGCTGGAAAACCTGCGATCACTGTAACGAAGCGCGGGGAGCCGAAGTCTTTAGATCGTCCGTAAATTGAACCCAATCGTCCGAGGTGAGGGGTGGATAAGCTTTCTGAAGTACTAAACCGGTTTTCGGTCTCTGCCGGGGTGTTCTACCACGGCCTGCTCTGTAATCTGTCCCGTTTTGAGGAGCCAGACTGTCAGGTTGGACATATTCATATCCTCCGTAGCGGCCAGTTGAAGATCAGCCATGGTGCGGAGTCGGTGATTGAGTTGTCACAACCATCGCTACTTTTTTATCCACGACCGACCCCGCATCTGCTTCAGGCAAACACAAAATCAGAAGCGGAACTGGTTTGTGCCACCGTGCGTTTTGGAACCGGGCCCGATAACCCCCTGGCTCACGCCATGCCGTCACCGCTGATCATTCCTCTATGTAAGATCAAAGCGCTGGATACGATTGTCGATATGCTGTTTGAAGAAGCTTTTGCTGCGGAGCAAGGGCGTGATGCGGTGGTCAACAGACTGATGGAGCTCTTTATCATTCAGCTGCTACGGCACCTGCTGGAGACCGGCTATACCCACCAGGGAATGCTGGCTGGACTCTGTGATCCTCAGCTGTCGCGGGCGATGGTTGCCATCCACCAGCAGCCAGGGGCTCCTTGGACTTTAGCCAGTCTGGCGGAGAAAGCGGCAATGTCTCGCTCTGTATTTGCCGAACGTTTTAAGGCCACCCTGGGCAAATCCCCAGGTGAATACTTGTTGGAGTGGCGGATCAGTAATGCCCAGAAGCTGCTTAAAGAGGGCCGGCCTCTGGCCTGGATCGCCAATGAGGTGGGCTATGGAAATCCGTCTGGACTGGCTCGAGCATTTCGTAAGAGAACCGGTTTGTCACCCAGCCAATGGTTGCGACATTCGGCTGAATTACAGTCATCCTAGCCCGCATTTTTCATGAGCCGCTCTGATACCGATATTTTCAGTTGTGCGTTATGGATTTAGGGCCAGCAGCCTTACTGGATACCTAAAAAACCCAT